>JADJUF010000037.1:944155-1258874 GCA_016717005.1 Myxococcales bacterium
CGACGCTGCGCTGGCCGAGCTACGATGACCGCGCCGTGATCCGCCCCGTCGACCCCGCCGAACGCGATCACGGCCTCGGCTACAGCTCGAGCAGCGAGCACCTCGCCGACTGGGCGTCGCTGACCGGGCTCGCCGTCGAGCGGCTCGCGGCGCTCCGGCGGGCGATGCCGCACCGCGCGCAGGTCACCGCGGCCGATCGGCGCGCGCTCGTGCGCGCCTCGCCCGAGCTCGCCAGCTACGACCAGCGGATGGCCGACGCGCGCGCGGCGCTGGCGGCGCGCACGACCTACGCCCGGCGGCTCGGGGTCGAGCTGCCGCTCGAGCTGGTGCGCGAGCGGTTCGGCCTGACGCCGCTCGACCTGCAGCTGTTCGCGATGCTCACCACGATCGAGCGCGGCGCGGCGCTCAACCCGTACCTGTCGGGCGCCGACAAGAGCGACGCGGTCCAGAGCGACGTGGCGTTCCTGGTGGCGCTCGTGGCCGACGGCGTCGAGTACACGCCCGAGGAGGTGCGCCTGCGGTTCACCGGCGACGCGCCGCTGGTCGCCGGGGGGTTGATCGAGCTGGCGTCGGGCCCGGGCTGGGTGCCCGAGGCGCCGCTGGCGTACAAGCGCCTGCGCGTCGCCGAGCGCGTGCTCGACTTCGTCGACGGGCTGCGCGCCCCCGGCGACGCGGTGCTGGGGACGCTGGCGCGGTTCGTCGCGACGCCGCTGTCCGCGGCCGAGCTGATCATCCCCGATCGCACGATCATCGACGAGGTCGCCCGCGCGCTGGTGCGGCCCGATCACCTGCTCGAGGTCATCGGCGCGCCCGGGGTCGGCCGCAAGGCGGTGATCGGCGCGGCCGCGCGCGCGCTGGGCAGCCCGGTGCTGATCGTCGACATGCGCGAGGTGCCGGTCGAGGTGAAGGCGCTCACCGACGCGCTCGCGCCGATGATCCGCGAGGCCCGGCTGCAGCGCGGCGTGCTGATCCTCGAGGGCGTCGATCACTACGGCGACGGCGAGGGCCAGGGCTTCATCCTGCCGCACGTGATCGCGCTCCTGCGCGCGACCGCGGTGCCGCTGGCGGTCGTGTGCGAGCGCTCGGTCGAGTGGCTGGGGCGGTGCGGCCGGGTGATCCTGAAGTTCCTGGTGCCGTTCCCCAGCGCCGAGACCCAGCGCAAGCTGTGGGTCCGGCACCTGCCCGCGCAGCTGCGGCTGGCGCCGGGCACCGACCTCGAGACGATCGTCAAGCGCTACTCGGCGTCGTGCGCGGCGATCGGCGACGCCGCGGTCGAGCTGGGCCGGCTCGACTACGTCCACCAGCGCGGCGGCGTGATCGCCGAGGAGCACGTCGTCGAGGTCATCCGCAGCCGCCTGGCCCACCGCCTCGGCGCGCTGGCGACGGTCGTCCGCACGACGCTCGAGTGGCCCGACGTGATCCTGCCCGACGAGGTGCTCGCGCCGGTGTTCGAGTTCCTGAACTACGCCGCGCACAGCATCCAGGTGTTCAAGGACTGGGGCTTCGATCGCAAGCTGCCGTACGGGCGCGGGCTGTCGGCGCTGTTCGCGGGCCCGCCCGGCACCGGCAAGACCATGATCTGCTCGATCCTGGCCAAGGAGCTCGGGCTCGAGCTGTACCGGATCGATCTGTCGCAGGTCGTCAACAAGTACATCGGCGAGACCGAGAAGAACCTCGGCCGGGTGTTCGACGAGGCCGCGCGCGGCCAGGTCATGCTGCTGTTCGACGAGGCCGACTCGCTGTTCTCGAAGCGCACCGAGGTGAAGTCGAGCCACGATCGCTACGCCAACCTCGAGGTCAACTACCTGCTCCAGCGGCTCGAGTCGCACGACGGCGTCGTGGTCATGACCACCAACAGCGAGACCGCGATCGATCCGGCGTTCCGGCGCCGCATCCGCTTCCGGGTCCGCTTCCCCGCGCCCGACGAGCACCAGCGCACGCAGCTGTGGCTGGGGATGATGCCGAAAGAGGCGCAGCTCGCGGACGACGTCGACTTCGCCGCGCTGGCCAAGCGCTTCCCGCTGGCCGGCGGCAACATCATGAACGCGCTCGTGCGCGCGGCGACCGCCGCCGCCGCCGAGGGCAGCCCGATCCGCAACCACCACCTCACCCGCGCCGCCGAGTACGAGTACGCGGAGATGGGATTCCTGGCATGAGCGAGCTGACCTCGCGCACCGCGGTCCGCCGCGCCGCGCTCCTGACTCCCGACGGCGAGCGCCTGGCGCTCCAGCCCGCGCTGGCGCAGGCGCACCTGCTGGCGCCGCTGGCGCCGGCGGCGGCGATCGAGCGGCTGATGGCGTACCTGCTCGATCCCAAGGGCCGGGCGATCCTCGGCGCCGACGACGACCTGGCGGCGTGGCTCGCCGGCTCGCCGCTGCTGCGCCCGTGCGGCCCCGGCGTGGGCGTGCCGATCCACGACGATCTGGCCGCGGTGATCGTCGCGCCGGTGCTGGCCAAGGCCGACGGGCTGCCGCCGGTGCTGGCGCGCTGGCGGTGGTCGCCGCGCGCCGACGCGCTGATCGCGGCGACGGTCGCGTCGCTCGAGCCCGACGCCGGCGCCCGGGCGCTGGCCGCGCTGCGGGAGCCCGGCCCCGACGAGGAGGTCGTGCACCAGGCGCTGCTGCAGGCCGGCCGCGCGCTCGCGTGGGCGCCGCACCTGCACGACACGCCCGACGGCGAGGCGGTGATCGGTCAGCTGGTGCGCCTGCTCGATCGCGGCTCGCCGCGGCCGCTGCTGGCGCAGCTGGTCGGCGCGCTCGGACCGATCGCCCGCTGCGGCACGGCCCAGGGTGAGCGCGTGCGCATGCACGCCCAGGCCCAGCTCGGCGCCGCGGTGACGCGCATCCAGGCGGCGAGCCAGCCGGCCGGCTTCGCGGCCGAGCTGGCGGCGATCGATCAGAGCGCCGGGCGCGAGGACATCGAGCGCATGAAGCTGCGGCCCGACTGGGAGCACGCCGAGTACGCGGCCCACGTGCTGGGCGCGGCCGCGCCGTCGGTGGTCGAGGGCTTCACCGCGTGGCACGCGATGGCGCAGCGGCTGTGGGGCGAGCTGCCGCTGATGCCGGCGTTCATCGACGGCCTGGTGCAGTCCGCCAACACCGTGCCGATCGCCGAGCTGGTGATCGCGATGGCCGCCGGCGACGAGGACGATCGCGCGCTCGCGGCCGAGCTGGCCTGCCAGCTCCCGGTCGACGACGCCGCGGTGGCGCTGGCGGCGCTGATCGAGGACTCGCGGGCCGAGGTGCGGGTGTCGTCGATCCGCGCGCTGGCGCTCCTGGGCGCGATCGAGCCGATCATGGCGCGGCTCGACGATCCCGCGCCCGAGGTCGCGGCCGCGGCGGCGCTGGCGCTGGTCGATCTGGGCCAGCGCGATCGCGTGCGCACCCGCCGGCCCGACGATCCCAACCTGGCGCGCCGGGCCGCGGTGGCCGCGGCGACCGGCGCCTCCGACACCCAGACGCTGGGCGAGCTGGCGGTGGCGCTCTTGCACCTGCTCGACGACGTCGAGGATCACGACGAGCTGTCGGGCTCGCCGCTGCTCGACGCGCTGGCGGCGGCGGTGTTCACGACCCCGCTCGGGCTCGAGCGCGCCGCGGCGCTGGTCACCGGCATCCCCGAGACCCTGCCGCTGCTGGCGCTGGCGCTGCCGCGCGACGTCGATCAGCAGCCGGGCGTGCTCGCGCCGCCGGCCCCGCGGGCCGCGCTCGAGGCGGCGCTGGCCGACGCGCTCACCAGCGACGACGAGGGCGCGGCGATCGCGCTCGGGCTCCTGGCCGGGATGGCGTGCGGCGACGAGGCGCTCGCCGCGCGGATCGCCGCCGCGCTCGAGGCCACCGACGGCTACGCCGGCCAGCTCCTGGTCGCGCTGGCCGAGGTCCGGGCCCGCACCGACGCCGGCGCCGCCGCGATCGCGCCGCTGCTCGCCGCCGCCGCGCCGCTGCTCGGGCGCATCTACGCCGGCGCCGCCGCCGGGCGGATCCTGCCGGTCGAGCACCCCGCCTGGGCCGAGGTCCGGTCGCTGCTCGAGCTCGGCACCTCGGCGCGGGCCGGGGCCTGGGCGTCGCTGCGCGATCGCGTCCGCCTCGAGTGAGCGCGCGGCCCGGGGGCCGAGACCGCCGGCAGCGCGGCGCGCCGCGATCGCGGCCGCCGCGAGTCCGCCTCGAGTGATCGCGCGGCGGGCGGCCGGGGCCGCCGGCCGGGCGGCGCCGCGATCGCGTCCGCCGCGAGTGAGCGCGCGGCTGGCGCCGAACCGCCGGCCGGGCGGCGCGCCGCGACCGCGGCCGCCGCGCGTGATTGCGCGGCCCGACCCGCGCACGTACCCTGCCGCCGCCATGACGGCCAACATCCTGCCTGAGCTCGAGGCCCGCGGCCTCGTCGCTGACGTGACCAACCGTGACGAGCTCGGCGCCGCGTTCGCCGCCGGCAACGTGCCGCACTACGCCGGCCACGATCCCACCGCCACCAGCCTCCACGTCGGCCACCTGATCCCGGTCGTGATCCAGCGGCGCCTGCAGCTCGCCGGCCACCGCCCGATCGCGGTCGTCGGCGGCGCCACCGGGATGATCGGCGATCCGTCGGGGCGCTCGGCCGAGCGCAACCTGCTCGACCGCGACACGCTCGCGGCCAACGTCGCCGGGCTGCGCGCGCAGCTCGGCCGCCTGCTCGACTTCGACGACGGCCCCGCCGGCGCGGTGCTCACCAACAACCACGACTGGTTCGAGGGCGTGTCGTTCCTCGACTTCCTGCGCGAGGTCGGCAAGCACGTCACGATCAACTACATGCTCGCGAAGGACTCGGTGAAGTCCCGGCTCGAGGAGCGCGACAGCGGCCTGTCGTACACCGAGTTCAGCTACATGCTGCTCCAGGCCTGGGACTTCGTCGTGCTCGCGCGCCAGCACGGGTGCCGGCTGCAGGTCGGCGGCTCCGATCAGTGGGGCAACATCACCGCCGGCTGCGAGCTGGGCCGGCGCCTGGGCACGGCGCAGCTGTGGGGCCTGACCGCGCCGTTGCTGCTCGACGCCAGCGGCCAGAAGATGGGCAAGACCTCGACCGGCGAGCGGGTCTGGCTCGATCCGGCGCAGACCACCTCGTACGCGTTCTTCCAGTACTTCGTGAACGTCGACGACGCGCTGGCGCCGTCGATGCTCAAGAAGTTCTCGTTCCGCCCGCTGCCCGAGCTCGACGAGGTCATCGCCGTCCACGACGGCGATCACAGCAAGCGCCACTGCCAGCGCGAGCTGGCCCGGGACATCACGCGCTGGGTCCACGGCGACGCCGGCCTCGCCACCGCCGAGCGCGCCACCGCGGTGATGTTCGGCGGCAGCCTCGCCGACGCCAAGGACGCCGACCTGGCCGCGCTCGCCGGCGTCGTCGGCACCACCGCGGTCACCCGGGCCGAGGTCGAGGCCGGCCTGCCGCTCATCGACCTGCTGGTGCGCGCCGAGCTGTGCGCGTCCAAGGGCGAGGCCAAGCGGCTGATCGCCGGCGGCGGCGTCTACGTCAACAACCAGCGCGAGAGCGCCGGCGATCGCAAGCTCGACCTCGGCGCCCTCGGCACCGAGTCGTACATCTTCCTGCGCAGCGGCAAGAAGAACTACCGGCTGGTCCACGTCGGCTGATCAGCGGCGGTGGCCGGGCGCCGCGTCGACTGATCAGCGCCGGGGGCCGCGCGCCGGCGCCGCGTCGACTGATCAGCGCCGGTGGCCGCGGGCAGGCGCCTCGTCGACTGATTCAGCGCCAGTGGCCGCGGGCAGGCGCCGGGCGCCGCGACGATCGACGGCGTTGACCACGGCGACGCGGGAATGGCGGGCGCGGCGGCGTGGTTGTGCCTGTGCGCCCTCGATCGTGCCGAGGTCCGCTGCGGCGCGTCAGCGAGCCGTCGTGCTCGCACCCAACGTTCCCCGACCAGCCGGAGTCCCTTCATCATGACCCCGTTCGCAAGCGTCCTGCCGCGTCCCAGCGCTCGCGCCGCCGCGCTCGTCGCCGCGGTCGCCGCGGTCGCGATCGCGGTCGCCCTGCTGATCCCTGCCCCCCACAAGCACGCGACGCCGCGGCAGGCGCCCACGTACTGCGGGCCGACCCAGCGCGGCGCCTCCATGCACGGCCACTGCCGCCCGGCCATCTACGTGATGGAGATCGAGACCCGCTTCGTCGATCCGCACTTCGCCCAGCCGCCACCGCAGCGCATGGGCTGCCGCTACCCGGTCGATCCGCACATCGCCGCGCCCCACAGCCACCGGGTGCCCCACGTCCACGCGCACCGCTGGCGGTGACGACCGCCTGGGGGCACGCCTGCGCCCGGTCATCATCGCGCCGCGGCAGCCACCCGCTCCCGACCGTGTCCACGCGCGGGCGATGACGACCGTGCCGACGACCAGGGTCCAGACCCATGCCCACGTCCACGCGCACCGCTGGCGGTGACGACCGCGCCGACGGCTCGTGGCATCCTGCGCCGCGATGTCCGATCGGATCGACGACGACCTGCCGCCGCACACCGTGGCCTCGACCCTGGCCAGCCTGGCGCGGCCGGCCAGCACCCACCCGCCCCGGGTGCTGATCCTGTACGGCTCGCTGCGCACGCGCAGCTTCAGCCGGCTCCTGGCCGAGGAGTGCGGCCGGGTGCTGACCGCGTTCGGCGCCGAGGTCCGCACGTATGATCCCAGCGGCCTGCCGGTGTTCGATCGCCAGTCGTTCGACCTGCCCAAGGTCGCCGAGCTGCGCGCGCTGAGCCTGTGGTCCGAGGCCCAGGTGTGGGTCAGCCCCGAGCAGCACGGCGCGATGACCGCCGCGTTCAAGAACCAGATCGACTGGATCCCGCTGGCCGACGGCGCGGTCCGCCCGACCCAGGGCCGCACCCTCGCGGTGCTGCAGGTCAGCGGCGGCAGCCAGTCGTTCAACGCCGTCAACCAGCTGCGCGTGCTCGGCCGCTGGATGCGCATGCTCACGATCCCCAACCAGTCGTCGGTGCCCAAGGCCTTCGACGAGTTCGACCCCGACGGCCGGATGAAGCCGTCGAGCTACCGCGACCGCGTCGTCGACGTGATGGAGGAGCTGTTCCGCTTCACGCTCCTGACCCGCGACCACGCCGACCTCCTCGCCACCCGCTACAGCGAGGACAAGGAGCGCCGCGCCCACGGCGCCCTCAAGCCCGCCCTCGGCGTCGCCCCGAAAGAGTGACCCCGCGCGCGCCGACGGCACGCCTCGGGGCCGGCGCGATCCGCAGCGGCACCCGCACCGCCGCCGACCGCACGACCGCGGTCAGCCCGCCGCCGCCCTCCGGCTCACTGGCAGCTCGGGGCGTCGGCCAGCGCCAGCAGCATGTTGCGCATGTGCGCCGGGGCCTCCACCGCCGGAACGCGGATGAAGTCCTGATCGGTGTTCGAGATGAGCAGGCCGCCGCCGGGCATGCAGAACGACCACGCGATCGCCTGGCCGGCCGGGTTGGTCTGGATCGTACGAACGCCGGGCCCGCTAGCGGTGGCCCCGCACGCGTACCAGTACTCGGTCAACGACGGCGCCGCCTCGCCGGTCGTGGCCAGACAGCCGACGACCGTGACCGGATCCTGGAAGCCCGTGACCGTGCCGGTCCAGGTGAACGAGCCGCCGTGGGCGTTGACGATCTCGGCCAGGGTCTGGTTGGTCGCGTAGCTCGATTGGTACTCGCCCTGCAGGTACGCGCCGCGACCAGACGAGACGAACTGGTCGATGGTGGCCCGCCGATTGGTCGGCAGATCGATGAGGCCCGACGACACGATCAGGATGTCGGTCGTGGCCAGGTTGGCCAGATCATCGAGCGTGGTCTGCGGGGCGATCGTGACCGTGTGCCCGAGCGGGGTCGCGACGTCGGCCCAGCGCTGGTCCATGTTGTGGCCGACGTTGAGCGACTGGCTCTCGATGATCGTGATGCGCTGGGGCCCGCGCGCGCGCAGCACGCAGGTCGAGCAGTCGCCGCCGACCGGGATCACCGAGCAGCGCGCGCTGCAGCAGGTCGAGCCCCCGCGCTCGGCGCACGCCAGCCCGTCGCTGGCCGCGGCCACGTCGGTGCAGGTCCCGGTGGCGGTGCAGACGTCGGGGTTGCAGGTCGGCTCGTCGCTGCACGCGGTGTCGACCGGGGCGTCGTTGTCGCCGCACTGGCCGGCCTGGCAGGTGTCCGCGGCGCTGCACGTGCTGGCGCCGTTGCCGACGCACGGGGAGTCATCGGGCGCGAACAGGTCGGCGGGACAGTCGGCGCTGTCGCCGGCGCAGGTCTCGGCGACGTCGCAGCTCGAGGCGGCGGCGCGGCAGGTCACGGTAGCCGCCGCGAACTGGCAGTCGATGGTGCAGCAGCCCCCGGGCTGGCCGTTGCCGCTGCCCAGGTCGCACTGCTCGCCGGAACCGACGGTGCCATCGCCGCACGGGGCCGCGTCCGGCGATGCGTCGGGCGAGGTCGCGTCGATCGGCGTGGCCACGCCATCGATGCCCCCGCCGTCGCTGCCGGCGTCGGAGATCGGCGCGCCCGACTCCCCGCACGCGACCGCGGCCATGGTTGCGAACACGATCACGAACAGGCGCAGCTGGTCCATTCCGCCCAGTGTCGCCGCGGTCGGTCGCGCGCACCAGCGCGCGCGGCCGGCATGGGCGACGATCTGTCGCCAGCAGGCCGCGTTGGCGCGGCCGTGCGGGGACAGCCGCGGCGGACGGGCCGGTGTGGAGTGGCCCCTGCGGGGTCGCGCCCGCGGTAACGATTCGTTACGCTCGTGGGGTGAGCAGCCTCCGCGTTGTCGCGCACTTGCTGGTGGGCACGCGGGTTGCTGAGCTGGGCGCCGTGGAGGCCCGATCGTGACCCGCGTGCTGGTGGTCGACGACGATCGCTCGATCCGGCGCAGCCTCGAGAAGTTCCTCGGCGGCGAGGGCTACGGGGTCGCGACCGCGGGCGACGGGACCGAGGCCCTGGCGGCGGCCGGCGCCGCCGACGTCGTGCTGCTCGACCTCGGGCTGCCGGGGGCCGACGGGCTCGACGTGCTGGCGGCGCTGCGCGCGCGGCCGCACCCGCCGACGGTCGTGGTCATCACCGCCCGCGACGACATGGCGTCGACGGTGACCGCGATCCAGCGCGGCGCCTACGAGTACCTGGTCAAGCCGCTCGACGTCGATCGGCTGCGGCTGGTGGTGCGGCGCGCCGCCGAGTCGCGCGAGGCCGAGCGCACGCTCGGGCACCTGGTGGCGCGCGACAGCGAGCAGTTCGCCGCCGGCAACATCCTGGGCAAGAGCACGGCGATCCGCGAGGTCTACAAGCAGATCGGCGCCGTCTCGACCAGCAAGGCCAGCGTGCTGATCCTGGGCGAGAGCGGCACCGGCAAGGAGCTGGTGGCCAAGGCCATCCACTACGCCGCGGTCGATCGCGACAAGCCGTTCGTCGCGATCAACTGCACCGCGTTCGCGCCGGGCGTGCTCGAGAGCGAGCTGTTCGGCCACGTCCGGGGCGCGTTCACCGGCGCGGTCGGCGACAAGCTCGGGCGGTTCGAGCTGGCCGGCGCCGGCACGCTGTTCCTCGACGAGATCGGCGAGCTGCCGCTCGAGCTGCAGGCCAAGCTCCTGCGGGTGCTGCAGGAGCGCACGTTCGAGCGGGTCGGCGACGGGCGGCCGGTGCCGCTGCGCGCGCGGGTGATCGCCGCGACCCACCGCGACCTGCCGGCGATGGTCGCGCGCGGCGAGTTCCGCGAGGACCTGTACTACCGGCTGCGCGTGGTCGAGCTGCACCTGCCGCCGCTGCGCGCGCGCGTCGACGACATCCCGCTCCTGGTCGAGGGCCTGCTGGCGCGGATCAACCGCGAGCTGCACAAGCAGGTGCGCGCGGTCGCGCCCGAGACCATGGCGGCGCTGGTGCGCTACCCGTGGCCCGGCAACGTGCGCGAGCTCGAGAACGCGCTGACCCGCGCGGTCGTGCTGTCGGCCGGCGAGGTGCTCGAGGCCCGACACCTGCCGATGCTCGGGGCCGCGGCGCCGACAGCGCTCCCCGCCGCGCCGCCGCCGGGGCTGGTGTCGCTGCGCGAGGTCGAGCGTCGCCACGTCGAGCACGTGCTGGCCGCGGTCGGGTGGAACAAGCGGCGCGCGTGCGCGGTGCTCGAGATCAGCCGGCCCACGCTCGACCGCAAGATCGACGAGTACGGTCTGGTGCGCCCGGCCGGCGCGGAGGACGACGGGTGATCGGCCTCCTGCACATCGCGATCGGCTCGCTGGGTGCGGCGTTCTCGCTGCTGATCCTGCGGGCTGATCCACGCCGCCACGACAACCGCGCGTTCGCGGCGCTGGGCTTGCTCGACGCGCTGATGGCGCTGTTCCGCGGCGTCGCGGGCCTGCTCGGCGCGTCCTTGGTCGAGGTGTCGGTGCTGACGCCGTGCGTGATCGTGTCGCCGTTCCTGGCCTGGGCCACGCTCGAGTTCGCGTGGTCGTTCCCGCTCAACCGGCCGCTGGCGTGGCGCTGGCGCCTGCCGATCGCCGCCGCGGCGCTGACCACCGCGGGGCTCCTGGCCGGCGCCGACCTGGCGTGGGCCAGCCTCGCGAGCAACCTCGGCTTCTTCATCCCGACGACCGTGCTGATGATCGTGTGGCAGTACCGCAACCTGCGGCGGTTCACCGGCGACCGGCTCGGCCCGCGGCTGGTGGTGGCGGCCCTGGCGCTGCGCTGGATCGCGGCGAACGTGGTCTACGTCTCGTGGGGCCACATCGACGCGACCTTGTGGGCGCAGCTGGTGTGGATCGACTCGACCGTGATGGCCCTGGCGTCGTTCGTGATGATCGGCCTGGCGATCATCCGCTCGAACCTGTTCACGATGCGCAGCGCGATGGGCGAGCTGGCGCTCGAGGTCGCGTTCTTCGTCACCGGCCTGGTGCTGACCGTGGCGGCGGTGCTCAACGCGCTGTCGGTGCGCGACCGCTACCCGGTCGTCGGCACGACGCTGGTCCTCCTGGCCGCGCTGATCCCGCTGGGCGTGTTCGTCGTCACCGAGCGGCTGCGGCCGCGCCTCGAGGCCGGGGTCGATCCGCGGCGGGCCCAGTGCCGCGAGCTGCTCGAAGCGGCCGACGCGACCGCGACCGGGGACGCCGCCGCGGTGATCGCCAGCGCCGAGGCCACGCTGACCGCGATCAGCGCGGGCGGCACCGCCCGGTTCCGTCCGGCGACCGCGGGCGACGCCGCGCTGCCCGAGGACGCGCTCGCGGTGCCGGTCGCGGCCGGCGGGCACCGCTTCGGCGCGCTCGAGGTCACCGGCGGCGTGCGCGATCGCGAGACCGTGCGCGCGGCCGGCCTCCTGGCCGAGCGGATCGCCGCGGCGTGCGAGCTGCGGCGCCTGGCCGGCGAGCTCGAGGCCGCCAGCCGCCTGGCCACGCTCGGCGCCTTCGCCGCGGCCATCGCCCACGACATCCGCACGCCGCTGACCAGCGTGCAGCTGAACGTCCAGATCCTGCGCGGCAAGGTCGCGCTGCCGCCCGACGACATGGAGCACTTCGACATCGCGCTCGACGAGCTGCGCCGGCTCGACCAGCACGTGCGCGAGCTGCTCGACTACGCCAAGCCGGTGGCGCTCCACCGCGAGGTCGTCGCGCTGCGCGACGTCGCCGACGACGCCGCGCGGGCGATCGAGGCCCAGCTCGACGAGCGCGGCCTGCACCTGGCCCGGGCCCACGACGCCGATCTACCGCCGCTCGCGATCGACGCGACCCGGCTGCGCCAGGTGCTGTGGAACCTGCTCGACAACGCCGCCAAGGCGTCGCCGGCCGGCGCCACGATCGAGCTGGTGACCCGCCGCGCCGGCGACCGGGTCGTGATCGACGTGATCGACCACGGCGCCGGCATCGCCGCCGCCGATCTGCCGCACGTGTTCGAGCCGTTCTTCACGACCCGGCCCGACGGCACCGGCCTGGGCCTGGCGATCTGCCAGAAGCTCGTGCGCGGCCACGGCGGCGAGCTGGTCGTGCGCTCGACCCCGGCCGCGGGCTCGACGTTCTCGGTCGTCCTGCCGGCCGCGTAACGTCTCGTGGCCGCGCCGTAACGCTCGGAGACATGGCCGATGACTAGTATTACTCTCGGAGTTGGTGTCGTGCTGTTCTTCGCAGCGTTGCTTATCGACTTCCTGGCCGCAGGTGCGTTTCGCTACCGACTCCCGCTCGTCCTTGTGTTGCTTGTGACCGGCCTTGGGCTCGTGGTGTTCTCGCTGGGTCGGCAGACCTGAGGGGATGCCCGGGAACGGAACCCCACCTGTTGCACCCGCGCTGCCCGTGCGGTGGCGTTCAGCAGAGGCCGAGCGGCGGCTTGGAGACGGCTCCGTCCAACGTCGCACACATGAGCGAAGCAACGACCGGTGAGCGGGTCATCAAGCCGCTGCTCGTAGCCGTGACCCTCCCGTCCCGCGTCGACTTGGCGACGGTCATCCAGATCGCCGCTCGGGCCGGCGCCACGCCCTGCCCGCCGCGTAACGTTTCGTGGCCCGGCGGTAACGGTTCGTTACCGTGATCGCGCCGTCGCGGCGACCCGGTCGTCGGCGCGCCTGCCGCCGCGCGCACTTGCGGCGGTGAAGCGATCCGGCACGGCGGGTGCTCTTACCGATCACCGTGTGGACCCTGGCCCGGAAGATCCTCCTCCACGATCGCATCAAGTTCGCGGTCGCCGCGGCCGGCGTGGCGATCAGCGTGAACCTGGTGCTGGCGCAGATCGGCCTCTACCTCGGGTTCATGCAGAACGCGTCGAACCTGATCGATCACAGCACCGCTGACGTCTGGGTGACCGGCGCCGGCAGCGAGAACTTCGACTTCTCGGCGCCGATCGACGACCGCGCCTACTACCAGGTGGCGTCGACGCTGGGCGTGGCCCGGGCCGAGCGCCTGCTGCTGGCGTTCGGGCAGTTCCGCCTGTCCGACGGCGGCACCCAGGGCGTGCAGGTGGTCGGGGTCGAGCCCGGCGGCCGGCTGCTGCGCCCATGGAACCTGGTCGCCGGCGACGCCGGTCGGCTGCACGAGCCCGGCGCGATCGTCGTCGACGTCAGCGAGGCCGCGAAGCTCAAGGTCGATCAGGTCGGTGCCCGCAACGAGATCTTCGGCGCCCGGACCCAGGTGGTCGCGCTGACCCGCGGCATCCGCAGCTTCACGACCTCGCCGTTCGTGTGGACCGATCTCGATAGCGCCCGCGCGTACACGCTGTACCCGGCCGATCGCTACAACTTCGTGATGGTGCAGGCCGCGCCCGGCGAGTCGGCGCGCGCGCTGGCGGCGCGGCTCGACGCGCTGCCCAACCTCGACGCGTACACCACGCCGGTGATGTCGACCCGGGCCCGCACCTACTGGTCGTCCCGCACCGGCGTGGGCGCTGGGTTCTTCACGACCGCGGTGCTGGGCGTGATCGTTGGCCTCGTCGTCGTCGGGCAGATCCTCTACAACGGCACGCTCGAGCACCTGCGCGAGTACGGCACGCTCAAGGCCATGGGCGCGCGCAACAGCGCGATCGTCCGCGTGATCGTCTACCAGGCGCTGATCTCGGCGCTGGTCGGGTTCGTGCTCGGCGGCGCCATGACCCTGGGCGCGCGCGTGCTCCTGGCCAAGGCCAACCTGACCGTGCTGATCACCCGCGAGCTGGTGATCGGCACCGCGGTCCTGACGATCGTCATGTGCTGCGTCGCGGCGCTGCTGTCGGTCGTGAAGGTGCTGCGCCTCGATCCCGCGTCGGTCTTCAAGGGCTGACACCGCCGCCTCCACCCGCGCCCACGTCGCTCTCCAACGCCTGACACCGCCGCCTCCACCCGCGCCCACGTCGCTCTCCAACGCCTGACACCGCCGCCTCCACCCGCGCCCACGTCGCTCTCCAACGCCCGACACCGCCGCCTCCACCCGCGCCGTCAGTCTTCAAGGCGCACTCCTCTCCCACCCACCCGAGCCCACCATGTCCACCACCACCACCACCACCGCTTCGCCCATCGCCGCGCTCGCCGGCATCACGAAGGTCTACGGCGCCGGCGAGACCCAGGTGACCGCGCTCGAGGGCGCGGACCTGTCGGTCTACCCCGGCGAGATCTTGCTGATCGAGGGCCCGTCGGGCTCGGGCAAGACCACGCTGATCTCGATCCTCGGGCTGCTCCTGCGCCCGACCCGCGGCGACGTGTTCATCCGCGGCGAGCGGGTCACCGACCTGCCCGAGCGCGCGCTGCCGGCGATCCGGGCGAGCGCGTTCGGGTTCGTGTTCCAGGGCTTCAACCTGTTCCCGGCGCTGACCGCGCTCGAGAACGTCGCGATCGCGATCCGCGTCAAGGACCCGAAGGTGCGGCGCCCCCAGGTCGAGGCCGCGCGCCTGCTGCACGCGGTCGGCCTCGCCGACCGGATGCACCACAAGCCCGCCGATCTCTCGGGCGGGCAGAAGCAGCGGGTCGCGATCGCCCGGGCGCTGGGCGGCGACCCGCCGCTGATCATCGGCGACGAGCCCACCGCCGCGCTCGACACCAAGACCGCGCTGGGCGTGATGGCGCTCCTGCGCGAGCTCGCGACCCGCGAGGGCCGCGCGGTCGTCGTCGTGACCCACGACCCGCGGCTCGAGCGCTTCGCCGACCGGGTCGCGCACGTCGAGGACGGCCGCGTCACCGCCGTCGTCACCATCGATCACAGCCGGGCCGCGTGACCGCGCCCGCCACCGCCTGGAGGATCTCATGACCAACGCACCCGCTCCCCGCCCGCGGCGGCTGCCGCGCCTCGCCGCCGCTCTCGGCATCGGCGCCGTCGCCGTCGTCGGCATCGCCTGGTCCCAGCGGCCCGCCCCGGCCGCGCCGCCGCCGAGCGCGCCCGCCACCACCGCGCTGATCGCGCCCGGCCTGGTCGAGGCCGCGGGCGACCGCGTCGAGCTCGGCGTCGAGACCAGCGGCCGGCTGATCGAGCTCCTGGTCGACGAGGGTGACGCGGTCACCGCCGGGCAGCTGCTCGGCCGGCTCGACGATCGCGTCGCCCGCGCCCGCGTGGCCCGGGCCGAGGCCGGGCTGGCCGCCGCCACCGCGCGCCGCGCGCTCCTGGCCCGGGGCGCACGCCCGGGTGAGCTGCGCGCCGCCGCCGCCGAGGCCGCCGCCGCCGAGGCCGTCGCCCACGAGCGCGGCCTGGCGCGCGACCGCGCGGTCGCGCTCGCCACGGCCAACGCCAGCGCGATCGCGCCGGCCGAGGTCGACGTGGCGCAGGGCCAGGCCGACACCAGCGCCGCCACCGCACGGGCCGCCACCGCACGGGCCGCGGTGCTGTGGCAGGGCGCCCGCCGCGAGGAGCTGACCGAGGCCGCCGCCGCGATCGCCGCCGCCCGCGCGGAGGTCGACGAGGCCGAGGCGGTGCTGGCGCACCACGAGCTGCGCGCGCCGCGCGACGGCGTGATCCTGCGCCGGCTGCACGAGGTCGGCGAGCAGATGACGACGATGCCGCCGACGACGCTGCTGATCATCGCCGACACCCGCCACCTCGAGCTGCGGGTCGAGGTCGACGAGGCCGACGTCGGCCGGGTCGCGGTCGGGCAGCCGGCGTGGGCGAGCGCGCTGGCGTACGGCGACCGCCGCTTCGTCGGCCAGGTCACGCGGATCGTCGGCGAGCTCGGCCGCAAGACCCAGCGGCTCGACGACCCCCGCGCGCGCATCGACACCCGCGTGCTCGAGGTCGTCGTGGCGCTGACCGAGCCCGCGGCGCTGCCGCTGGGGCTGCGCATGGACGTGCACCTCGCGCCGCTCGGGACCGCGCCGTGACCCGGGCGCGCACGATGGTCGCGCTGGGTGCGGTGGTCGCGCTGGCGATCGCGCCGAGCGCCCGCGCCGACGATCCGACGACCGCGGCCCACGACGGCGATCCGACCGCCGCGGGCGCCGCCGGCGATCCGACGACCGCGGGCGCCGCGCGCCGGCTGACCCTGGCCGACGCGCTGGCGGTGGCGCGCACCGACAACCCGGCGCTCCGCGGTCAGCAGGTCGCGGTCGCGCGCGCCGAGGCCACCGCCCGCGCCGCCCGCGGCGTCGACGATCTGATCGTCGAGGGCGGCGTCGAGGGCACCGCCCGCACCAGCCCGGCGATCGCCGGCGCCGCGTTCCAGGACACCGCGACCCGCGCCGTCGCTGCCCGCGCCAGCGTGTGGCAGCCGCTGCCGTGGGGCGGACGGGTCGGCGTGCAGGTCGCCGACGACGTCGCCCGCGTGACCTCGCGGGTCGCGATCGGCGGGCCCGCCGTCGACATCACCACGACCGCGCACCGCCCGCGGGTCGAGCTGATCTGGCTGCAGCCGCTGGCCCGCGGGCGCGGCCGCGCGGTCCACGATCGCCCGCGCCACCAGGCCGAGCTGACCGCGGCGGTCGAGCGCGCCGGCGTCACCGCGCGCGGCGCCCAGCTCGGGCTCGACGTCGCGACCGCGTACTGGGAGCTGGCGTACGCCGCGCACGAGGTCGCGCTGCGCGAGCACGCCCTGGTCGTGGCCCGGGATCAGCTCGCGGTCACGCGCGCGCGCACCGACGTCGGCCGCGGCTCGGACCTCGAGGTGCTCGCGGTCGAGCAGGCCCTGGCGGCCCGCGAGGTCGCGCGCCTGGCCGCGGTCCAGGCCCGCACCGCCCGCGCGGTCGACCTCGCGGTCCTGCTCGCGGTCGACCCAGCGACGCCGCTGGTCGCCGCCGATCCGCTGGTCGATCCCGCGCCCGCGCCGCCCCCGGCGCTCGACGCGACCCTGGCCGCGGCCCTGTCGTTCGCGCCCGAGCTGCGCGCGGTCGAGCACCAGACCGAGCTGGCCGCGACCGAGCTCGCCGCCGCTGATGGAGACCGCGGCCCCGCGATCGATCTGACCGTGCGCGGCGGCCCGGCCGGCAGCTCGGACCGCGCCGGCGCCGCCTGGAGCCAGGTCGCGCAGCTCGACGGCTACGAGGTCAGCGCCGGCCTGGCGTTCGCGCTGCCGGTCGGCGATCGCGCGGCCCGCGGCCGGGTCGCCGCCGCCCGCCACGAGCGCAGCCGGCTCGAGCTCGAGCGCGCCGACCGCCGCGCGCACCTGGGCGCCGCGGTCCGCCGCGCCGTCGACGCCCTGGTGCTCTCGGATCAGCGCATCGCCGCCGCCGCCCTGGCCGCGGACCTGGCCGAGCGCACCGTCGCGCTCGAGCGCGATCGCTGGCGCACCGGCCTCGGCACCAACTTCGACGTGCTGACCCGCCAGGATCAGGCCGTCGCCGCCGCCGCCGCCCTGGCGCGGGCCCACGCCGATCGCCGCATCGCCGCCGCCGCCGTCGCCGCGCTCACCGGCGCGCCGCGCTGAGCCGCGCTACCAGCCGCACTCCTGGCCCGCGTTCTGCGCCTTCCGCCACGCGTGCAGCGTCGTCGTCGAGCGCGCGGGCGCGCCGCCGCGCTGAGCCGCGCTACCAGCCGCACTCCTGGCCCGCGTTCTGCGCCTTCAGCCACGCGTGCAGCGACGTCGTCGAGCGCGCGGGCGCGCCGCCGCGCTGAGCCGCGCTACCAGCCGCACTCCTGGCCCGCGTTCTGCGCCTTCAGCCACGCGTGCAGCGGCGCGAAGTAGTCGAGCATCGCGGTCGCGTCGATCTCGCGCTGGCCGGTCATGGCCTCGAGCGCGTCGGGCCAGGGCTTGCTCGCGCCCAGCGCGAGCATCGCCGCCAGCTTGGTGCCGGCGCCGGGGCTGCCGTAGATCGAGCACTCGTGCAGCGGCCCGTCCCAGCCCGCGGCCTTGCACAGCGCGCGGTGGAACTGGAACTGCAAGATCGTCGACAGGAAGTAGCGCAGGTACGGCGTGTTCGACGGCACGTGGTACTTGGCGCCGGGGTCGAAGTCGGTCGCGGCCCGCGCCACCGCCGGCGCGACGCCCTGGTACTGCTGGCGCAGCTCCCACCAGCGCTGGTTCCACTGCTCGGGGGTGATCTTCCCCGAGAACGCCTCCCACCGCCACTTGTCGACGACCAGGCCGAAGGGCAGGAACGCGACCTTGCTGAGCGCGACGAACATCTGCTGGTTGATCACCGCCTCGGGCGCCACCGAGACCTTGTCGAGCAGGCCGATCTGCTTCAAGTAGCTCGGGGTGATCGACAGCGCGATCGTGTCGCCGATCGCCTCGTGGAAGCCGTCGTTGGCGCCGCTCTGGAACAGCACCGGCAGCTTGTAGTAGCTCAGGTAGTAGTAGTCGTGCCCGAGCTCGTGGTGCAGCGTGATCAGGTCCTCCTGGTTGACCTTGATGCACATCTTGATGCGCGCGTCGCCGGAGTAGGTCGGGTCCCAGGCGCTGGCGTGGCACACGACCTCCTTGCCCTTGGGCTGCACCAGCTGCGACCGCTCCCAGAACGTCGCCGGCAGCGACGGCAGGCCCAGCGACACGAAGAACGACTCGGCCAGCTTGGCCATCCGGGTCGCGTCGTACTTCTGCTTGACCAGCGCAGCCGAGACGTCGGGCGAGGCCTGGCCCTTGTTGGGCTCGAGCAGGTCGTAGACGTTGCTCCAGTCCTGCGCCCACATGTTGCCGAGCATGTGCGCCGGCATCGGGCCGGTCGGAGGCACGACCTTGGGGCCGTAGAACTTCGACAGCCGGCGCCGGGTGTAGCAGTGCAGGTCCTTGTACAGCGGCTCGACCTGGCCCCACAGCGTGTCGGCCATCGCGACCACGTCGTCGGGCTTCATGTCGTACGACGACAGCCACAGCTCGCTGACGTCGGCGAAGCCGTTGGCCGCGACGCCCTCGTTGGCCAGCGGGACGAACCGCTCGTAGATCGGGCGCACCGCGCGCCCGGTGGTGTCGTGCCAGCCCTGCCACGCGGCGAGCAGCTCGGCGGGCTTGCGGCTCTTGGCCATGATGGTGGTGAGCTGGCCGAGATCCTGGCACGCGCCCTTCGCGCCGCACACCTTGCTCTTGCCGTAGGTGCTGTCCATCGCGGTCGTGGCCTCGGCCAGCGCCTTGGCCTTCTGCTCGTCGGCGGGCGCGGTCTGCCCGGCGATGCGCAGCAGGTGGAACTGGCGCTGGGTGGCGGGGTCGAGCTTGCCGACGACGCCCTCGAACTTCTTGGCCTCGCCGATCTTCCGGGTGAGGTACGCCGTCGCCGCCTCGGCGGTGAGCGCGGCGCGGGCCTCGGTCTCGGGCGTGATGTTGGTCGACCGCTCCCAGTCCGCGGTGTCGCGCACGGTCCAGACCTCGCGCAGGCCCTTGTCGACGTCGGCGATGAAGGCCTGGGCCTCCTCGACGGTCGGCCCCACCGGGGTGGCGGTGCGGGTGCCGGTGCCGTTGGTCGGCGCCGGCGGCTTCGACTTCGACTTGCACGCGAGCAGGCTGGGCGCGAGGGCCAGCGCGATGACAGCAAGGGTACGAGTGCGCATGCCGACGATGTATCACCGGCGCGCGCGCCGATCACCTGCGCAGGCCCGGCGTCGCAGGTGTCGCAGTCACGGGCGCGGGCCGGGCTCGACCACGACCGCGCGCGGCATCACCGGATCGGTCCGCGCGAGCGCGCGCCGCTCGAGCACCGCGACCACCGGCTCGACGACGAGCTGGGCCGCGGCGAGCAGGAACGCCCCGACGAGCCCGATCGGCACCAGCGGCCCGGCCCCGTCGACGTGATCGAGGAAGTGCGCCAGCGCGTACGCGAGCAGCAGCCCGAACGCCAGCGCCGCGCTGCCCACCGCCGCCACGACGCCGACGATCAGCCGCCGCCGGTGCGCCCACCACTGCAGCCCGACGACGCCCACCAGCACGACGAACGGCCACGGCCCCAGATCGGCCAGGACGTGGTGCGCCGACGACCACTCGTGCGGCGACGTCTGGTGCCAGCGCGTGCACACGCGATGGGTCTCGGTCGCGAACCCGAGCGCCGCCAGCAGGATCGCCACGCCCAGCGCGATCCGGACGCCGTCGCGCACGCGCTTGCGGATGCCCGTCGTGTCGATCAGCCGCAGCGGGCGCCGCGGCACCAGCGGCGTGTCCGCGGTCATCGGCCACCGCCCGCGATCACGGACGCGGCCCGCGCGCGCTCGGTCATCGGCCACCGTCCACGATCACCGCCGCGCGCGGGAGCCCCGGATCGCGACGCTCGAGCCGCACGTGCGCGGTCATCGGCCACCGCCCACGACCACCGCCGCGCGCGGGAGCCCCGGGTCGCGACGCTCGAGCCGCGCGCGCTCGGCCCGGGCCAGGAGCGGCTCGACGATCACCTGCGCCAGCGACAGCAGCACCAGCGCGAGGCCGCCGAACGCGCTGCCATCGCCGCCCTCGACGAAGGACAGCAGGTGGGCGACCGCGACGATCCCCAGCGCGACCACCGCGGCGACCAGGCTCCCGAGGCCAGCGAGGATCCCGGCCATCATCCGACGCCGATGCGCGACCGCCTGCAGGATCCCGAGGATCCCCAGGATCACGATCGGCGCAGGGCCGGTGTCGCTGTAGACCGCGTGGGGCGGCCCGTAGTCCGAGGGGTCGCAGTCACCCAACGAGGGGCACGCCGCGTGTTGCTCGATCCCGATGGCCACAGCGGTCACGCCCGCGAGCGCGATGATCGTCATCCGCAGCCCCGTGCGCGCGACCCGCCGCCCGCCGGTCAACGTCAGGTCGCGCAGCCGCCGCCGAGGCCCCAAGCGTTGATCCACGCCATCAGGATATCAGCTCACCCCCGGCGACTCACGGCGGATTCACGGCGCCCTCGCGATCGCATGCGGGATCACCGGATCGCCGCGCTCGAGGCGGGTCCGCTCGGCCCCGGCGAGGAGCGGCTCGGCGATCACCTGCGCCACGGCCAGCAGCACCAGGCCGAAGGCCGCCAGCCGCACGCGCTCGTCGCCGTCGACCTGCGAGAGGAAGTGCGCGGACACCACCAGCCACAGCACCGCGACCGAGGCGAGCATCTCGATCACCGCGATCAGGACAGCGCCGGGATGGCGTCGACGATGCGCGATCACCTGCAGGGCCACGATCAGCGCCAACACGGCAGCGGGCCACGGTCCAGTGTCGTCGTAGAGCGCGTGCGGCCGCCCGAACCCCGAGTCGGCGCACGGGCCGAAGGAGTGACAGACCCGGTGGTGCACCGCGGCGATCGCGATCGTGGTCAGCGCCGCGAGCGCGACGATCATCGCCCGCACCCCCGTCCGCGCGACCCGCCGGCCGCCGGTCAGCGTCACGTCGCGCAGCCGCCGCCGCGGCCCCAACCGTTGGTCCACGCCGCCAGGATATCAGCTCACCCTCGGCCGCGCCGCCGCGATCGCGTGCGGCCGCGTCGCGCACCGACCGGCGCGCGCCCTGCACGCGCGCCACGCCAGCCTGGGCACGGGCGAGCTGGCCGAGGCTGGCGCAGGCGTCACCTGACGGTCCGCTCGTCGGTGCGCATCGTCGCGCAGGCCAGCGCGGGCTCGATCCGCTCGAGCCCGCGGCGCGTGCTCATCGCGGCCCAAAGATCGAGCCACGCCTGGGCCGCGACGGCCATCATCAGCCCCCTCGTCCACACGCGGACGCCGTCGATCTCTGGAAAGAGATGATTGTAGAGGTGCCGCTGCGACGTGATCACGTCGTCGAGCCACCACGCCAGCGCGGCTATCACCAGCGCGGCGCCCAGCGCCACGCCGAGGCGGCGCCCGAGGGTCGCCCACGCCAGCACGCCGATGGTCCCGAGCGCCACCAGCGGTGGCCACCCGAGGTCATGGTGGAGCGTGCACGGGACCTGCTGCGGGTCCTTGTGGTGCGCCCCCACGACGATCACCACCTGCATCGCGGCCAGGAGCGTCACGCCCAGGCGCCCGATGACGCTCATCCAGCGGACCACCGGAGCGGGCCGGATCGACGACAGCGACCGCCGCCGGGCCAGCGGCATGTCCCGCGTCGACCGGAGCGGGAGCGGCGACCTCACACCGCTGGGATGCCGGCCCCGCCGCCGTCGTCGCCCGCGATCGCGCCCCGCGACGAGCACGCGATGCGCGCGCCCTACGCCGGCCGGCGCAGCCAGGCGCACACCGCGGTCGCAGGTGTGTCGGTCATCGGCGGCGAGACCATGCACTCACCGGGCCGCCACGCGCGCGCGCCCACCGCGGCGCAACCGCGCGGCGCAACCGCGCGGCGCAACCGCGCTGACGCGCCCGCCCGATCGTGCGAAGCTCCCGGCGTGACGACGCCACTGGTGATCATCGGGTGCGGCTACGTCGGAGCCGCGGTCGCCCGCTCGGCCC
The DNA here is from genome assembly GCA_016717005.1 of Myxococcales bacterium. NCBI lineage: Bacteria > Pseudomonadati > Myxococcota > Myxococcia > Myxococcales > Myxococcales bacterium. The sequence continues at coordinate 966,308 of JADJUF010000037.1, forward strand.
TGGCCGCCGGCCGCACCGTCCGCGTGTGCGCGCGCTCGACTGGCCGCCTGGCCGCGCTCGGCGAGCTCGGCGCGCAGATCAAGTACCTCGACGCGGCCCTGCCCAAGCAGCTGCCCGCGGCGATGGCCAGCATGCGCGGCGGCACCTGCCTGTACTCGATCCCGCCGATCGGCTCGGTCCCGCCCGGCGACGGCCCGCGCAAGGCGATGCAGGCCGCGGCCGGCGCCGGCATCACCTGCTTCATCCACCTGAGCTCCGCCGGCCTCTACGGCTGCGACCCCGACGACGAGGCCTGGATCGACGACACCACCGAGGTCGCCCTCGACGATCCGGCGATGGCCGGGGTCCGCACCGACGAGGACGCGGTGCGCGCGGCGACCTACGACATGCGCTCGGTCATCCTGCGGCTCGCGCCGGTCTACGGGCCCGGGCGCGGCGTGCGCGCGCGCCTGCGCAAGGGCGACTACCGCCTGCTCGACGGCGGCGACCACGCGATCTCGCGCATCCACGTCGACGACGTCGTCCAGATCATCGAGGCCGCGGAGGCCCGCGCCGCCCACGGCTCGACCTACCTGTGCGCCGACGAGCGCCCCACGACCCAGCGCGAGTACGCGACCTGGCTGTGCGATCGCATGGGGTTGCCGCTGCCGCCGTCGCGGGCGCTGCTCGAGCCCGGCAAGCCGCGCGGCTCGCACCGCAACCGACGCGTCCGCGCCGAGCGCGTCCGCCAGGAGCTCGAGGTGACGCTGCGCTACCCGACGTTCGAGGCCGGCGAGGCCGCGATCGAGGCCGCCGAGGCCGCCGAGGCCTGACGGGTGTTCCGTGACGCGTCTCCGGGCGCTGCGGCGCCGGTCGTCAGGCCCGGCGGGCGACGCCGCGCTCGATGGCTGAGTCGTGCGCCGCCCAGGGCTGCGCGCGGCGCAGGTCGGCGCTCCACGGAGGAGGCCGCCGCCAGCGGCCCACGGCACGAGCCCCCGCCACCAGCGACGCGGACGGCATCACCTGACCCGCGCTACGCCAGGGTGGCGGTGCGCGTGAACCGCATGCGCCAGATCGGCAGGCTGGTGGCCTCGGCGTTCTGCTCGCGCCACGACCGCACGCCGTAGGGGTTGCCGGCGCGCCAGAAGGTCCACGGCCCGGCCTGGTTCTCGTACCAGCCGTCGCGGCGCTCGAACGCCTCGAGCCCGGCCAGCGCCAGGTCCCAGACGTCGGTCTGCATGAACACGTCGCCGCCCGCGCGCACCAGCGGCGCCAGGTTCGTCACCAGCTCGTCGTCGACCATGCGGCGCTCGGCGTGCCGCCGCTTGAACCACGGGTCGGGGAAGTTCACGTAGACCCGATCGATCGCGCCGGGCGCGAACACCTCGGCCAGGTGCTTCTGCGCGTGGCAGAACACCGCGGTCACCGGCGCGCCCTCGAGCGCCGCCTTGCGGTTGACCCAGTCGACCAGGTCATGGCGGATCTCGATGCCGACGTAGTGCCGCGACGGATCAGCGGCGGCGCGCTCGAACAGGAACTGCGCGTCGGCGCACCCGATCTCGACCTCGACCTCGCGGCCCGGCTCGAAGCTGGGGCGCTCGCCGTGGAACTGCTCGAAGAACGCCAGCGTCGGGTTGACGTGCTGCCGGATGCGCATGCGCGCCTCGCCGCGCGGTCTTACGACCGCGGCACCACGACGGCGTCGAGCGCCGCGAACCCGAACTGCCGCACGTTCTCGGGCGACTCGAGCCGCGCCAGCTCATCCCGATCGACCCACTTCCAGTCGGCCAGCTCCTCGTTGGGCACGACCACGGCGTCGTCGGGCACGTCGGCGACGAACACGAAGTTCAGGTGCACGCCCTTGCTGCCGGCCTGGTGCTCCTCGTAGCCGAGGAAGCCCCAGGGCACGCCGTCGAACGCGCCGGCCAGCGGTCCGAACCGACCGGTCAGCCCGGTCTCCTCGCGCAGCTCCCGGCTGGCGGCCTCGAGCGGCGTCTCCCCCGGCTCGAGCTCGCCGCCGACCGGCAGCCAGGTCGCCAGGCGGCGGTGGAAGATCGCCAGCACCTCGGTGCCCTTGCGGCGAGCGTAGATGGCGACCGAGAAGGCGCGGCGATCTGGGTTCATGGCAGGACCTCGAAGGACAGCCCGTTCGACGAGCGGCCGTCGACGGTGACGTACACGGTCGTCGGCCCGATCGCAACCTGCGACGGCACCACGACCGCGATCGAGCCGGCCCGCCACGCCACCACCTCGGCCCGCACGATCGGCGGCGTCAGGCCGAAGTCGACCGCGCCCGACGGCAAGGGCTCACACGCGCCCGCGACCACGTCGACCGTGGGGCCGCACAGGTCAGCGCCCGTCAGCGTGATCGTGGCGCCGGCCCGGGCCGCGGCCGGCACGACCTCGGCCAGCGTCGGCCCATCGACCGGCGCGCACGCGGTCAGCGCCAGGCCGACCGCGACGAGGAGCCCGGGCGGCCTCAGGTGCGACCCGATCTGCGCGCGCCCCGCGGCGCGGTGAAGACCGAGCGACGGTGCGGCGGTCCGGACCGCACGACCGACCGAGGACGTCGCCGCGCCGATCTGCGCGCGCCCCGCGGCGCGGTGAAGACAGAGCGACGACGCCGGCACCCCGCCGAGCCTACTGCGGGACCTTCTTCCAGTCTTCCAGGAACTTCGCGAGGCCGAGGTCGGTCAACGGGTGCTTCGCGAGCTGCAGCAGCACCGACAGCGGGCAGGTCGCGACGTGCGCGCCCATCCGCGCCGCCTGCTGCACGTGCATCGGGTGCCGGACCGAGGCCACCAGCACCTGGGTCTCGAAGCCGTAGTTCTCGTAGATCTCGAGGATCTCGCTGATGAGCTGCATGCCGTCGGTGGCGACGTCGTCGAGGCGCCCGACGAACGGCGACACGTAGGTCGCGCCGGCCTTGGCGGCCAGCAGCGCCTGGGTCGCGCTGAAGCACAGGGTCACGTTGGTCTTGATGCCCTCGTCGGCGCAGATCTTGGTGGCCTTCAGGCCCTCGGCGATGAGCGGGATCTTGACGACGATGTTGCTGCGCAGCGCGGCCAGCTCCCGGGCCTCGCGCATCATCTCGTCGCAGGTGGTCGAGACCACCTCGGCCGAGACCGGACCCGCGACGACGTCGCAGATCTCGAGCAGGACGTCGCGGAACTTGCGCCCGGTGCGCGCGACCAGGGACGGGTTGGTGGTCACGCCGTCGACCAGCCCCATCGAGGCGGCTTCCTTGATCTCGCGGACGTCGGCGGTGTCGATGAAGAACTGCACGAGCGGCCTCCAGTTGCTTGCGCCAGCGGGCGCGGGGACGTAGCGTGGCTTCCGCGCGCACTCTACGCGCGGCGAGATCCGTCGGTCAACGGCGGCACCACCAATGGCCAAGCACGTCATCGTCGGTTGCGCAGGACTCCCCACCGGCGTCAGCTGGTCACGCTACTTCCAGCGGCTCCCTTTCCTGGAGGTCAACTCCCTCCACATCGGGCCGGTGCGGGCCGCGGTGCAGAAGCGCTGGCGCCAGAGCGTGCCCCGCGACCGCGCGTTCGGCGTGGTCGCCCCGGCCCTCATCACCCACGAGCCCGGTCCACGCGGGTTCGGGCCCCGCGGCTGGCCGGTGCCCGCCGAGCGCCGGCTCGAGGTCGGCGGGTTTCGCCCGGGCGAGCTGCTCGAGCACGGGGTCACGGCGCTGGTCGAGGCCTGCACGACCCTCGACGCGGCGGTCGCGGTGTTCCGCACCGGGCCCGAGTTCACGCCGTCGGCGACCAACCGCGATCGGATGCGCCACTTCTTCGACGCGATCCTGCCGGCCGCGCGCCTCGGCGACTGCCTGCGGGTGTGGCACCCGAGCGGGTTGTGGGATCCGCCGGTCGCCCACGCCTTCGCCCAGGAGCTTGGGATCGTGTGCGCGCTCGACCCGCTGACGTCGGACCCGACCGGCGAGTTCGCGCCGTTCTTCGCGTCGCTCGAAGGTGAGGATGCCTACTTCGTGGTCAGCGGTCTCGGCCGCGGCCGACGCCACATGGCCAGCGATCAGCTCGAGGACCTGGCGCTGGTCGCGCAGCGTTATCAGCGCGCGTGGATCGTCCTCGCGACCAACGAGCCGTTCGCAGACGCCATCCGGCTCGGCCGCGCGATCAGCGCGCTCGACCACGGCGACGACATCCCCGCCGAGGAGGACGACGCGTCGTCCTCGCCCGACGACGACGGCCTGGAAGAAGAAGGCGAGTGACGCTGAGGGCGGCGGCGGGCAACTCGCCCGAGCTCCGACGCAGCGCCTGTGCGCGCAGCTCGGCCCGAGCTCGGCCCGAGCGCCGATCCGCGCACCGCGGTGCACCGGATCACCGACGCAGCGCCTGCGAACGCGCCGCGCCCCGCGTTCGGGACCGAGCCCGAGCAGCCTGGGTGCTCGCGGCCCGCGTGACCGAGCACGAGCCGGCCCGAGCCGCACACCCTTCGACCGGCCAGCAGCCTGGGTGCTCGCGCCGCGCCCCGCGTTCGGACCGAGCTCCGACGCAGCCTGGGTGCTCGCGCCGCGCCCCGCGTTCGGACCGAGCTCCGACGCAGCCTCGGTGATCGCGCCGCGCCCGCGTTCGACTCGAACGCTGACGTAGACGCTGCGCCCGAAATCCGACGCAGGGTCTGCGGTCCCACCACCCGCGAGTTGCGCCCCGTTGTGCCGTCTGCGCTACAAGAAATACGTCGCGCGCGGCACGGGCAGCTCGCCGGCCATCTTCACTGGCTCGGGACGCAGCGGTTCGGTCGCCCGCGGTGCGGACGACTGAGCGGTCTTCTTGCTGGTGGGCTTCTCGGAGCCCTTGCGCTGTGCGGGTCGCGCAGATGCCTGATTACGCGCCATAATTCCCCCTGGGTCTTGAACAGACCCGAGGTTACGAAGGCGCTACTCCCGAGTCAATCGACCGATTCCTTTCCTTTACTTCGAAGCGGCCGAGCCCTAGAAATGTTCAACCCTGCTGCTTGGGGACGGTAACCCATGGATTTCGCACACCTCATCGAGCCGGCTCTCACGGCTCCCGTCGATCTGATCGCCTTCGTCGTGCACGGCGACCCGACCAAGGACGCGCAGTGGAAGGCGTTCGACGCCGCCCTGCACGGCGCGCTGTCGGCGGCCGCGAAGTCCGAAGGGTTCGAAGGCAAACATTCTCAATCATTGACCATATGGTCAGCGAGCGGGATCAAGGCGCAGCGGCTCCTGGCGATCGGCGCGGGCCCCAAGTCCGGAGAGAAGCTGCCCGCGTACCGCGACATCGGGGCGATCGCGGCCCAGGCAGGCGCGCGCGTGGGCGCCAAGTCCCTGGCGTTCTTGGTACCGGCGCTCGGTGCCCGGCTCGGCGCCGGCATCCAGATGATGGTCGAGGGTGCGGTCGAGGGCTCCTACAAGTTCGCTCGCTACCTCACGTCCGAGGAGGCGAAGCGACCCAACCCATTGGCATCATTTGGGTTTATCATCGATGGACGAGGCAAGAAGCCCACCGCGGCCGAGGCCAAGCAGGTCCGCACCGCGCTCGAGCGTGGGCACACCATCGCCCGGGCGGTTTGCAAGGCGCGCGATCTGGTCAACGAGCCGGCCGGCTACATGACGCCCACGCAGCTCGCCGCCGAGGCCACCGAGATCGCCAATCGTCACCCGCAGCTGTCGGTCACCGTGCTCAGCGCCAAGAAGTGCGACGAGCTGGGGATGGGCATGTTCCTCGCGGTCGGGCGGGGCTCCGAGCAGGAGTCCAAGCTCATCCACCTGGTCTACAAGCCCGCGAAGAAGGCCAAGAAGAAGATCGCGCTGATCGGCAAGGGCGTCACGTTCGACTCGGGCGGCTACTCACTCAAGCCGTCGAACGCGATGGAGGACATGAAGATCGACATGTCCGGAGCCGCGGCGGTCATCTCGGCCATGGACGCGATCGCGACCCTGGGCTCGGAGCACGAGATCCACGCCATCGCCGCCTGCTGCGAGAACCTGGTGTCGGGCCGGGCCTACAAGCTCGGCGATGTCCTGACCTCGATGGACGGCACGACCGTCGAGATCAACAACACCGACGCCGAGGGCCGGCTGACGCTGGGTGACGCGATCACCTACGCCCGCACCAAGGTCGAGCCCGACGAGATGTTCGACTTCGCGACGCTGACTGGCGCGTGCATGGTGGCGCTCGGGCCGTACACCGCCGGCGTGATGTCGGATCACGAGCGGTTGCTGAAGGGCTGGCTGGCCGCGGCGGAATCGACCGGCGAGGACATGTGGCGCCTCCCGCTCAACGGCCGCCTGCGCGAGCAGCTCAAGAGCTCGGTCGCGGACATGCGCAACACCGGCGATCGCTTCGGCGGCGCCATCACCGCCGGGCTCTTCCTCAAGGTGTTCGCCAAGGACACCCCGTGGGTCCACGTCGACCTCGCAGGACCGGCGTCGGTCTCGAGCGGCAAGCCCCACCAGCCGCGCGGCGGCACGGGCTTCGCGGTCGCCACGATCGTCGCGTACGCGGCGAAGTCCTAACCTATTGAAATTAGGTTTGTTTCTGCGTTGACTCGGCGCCCGGAAGATTGACTCGAAGGGTCTGCCCTGCTAGAATCACTCGCGTACGGATCGGTGACCCGAGGTCTACTTTGAAGCAACAGTTTCAGGTTGGAGACAAGGCGGTCTACCCGGTCCACGGTGTGGCCGAGGTCGTGGCGTTTGAAAAGCGCGACATCGGCGGTGCCCAGACGAGCGTCTACATCCTCAAGATCCTTGAGACAGGCCTCAAGATCATGGTGCCAGAGGCCAACGCCGGCGCCGTGGGCCTCCGCGAGCTCATCGCGTCCAAGCAGGTCAAAGAGGTCTACGCGATCTTGAAGTCACGGGACGTGCCGCGCGACACCCAGACGTGGAACCGCCGGTACCGCGAGTACATGGAAAAGATCAAGACCGGCAGCGTGTTCGAGATCGCCGAGGTGCTGCGCGATCTGTGCGTGCTCCGGGCGACCAAGGACCTGTCGTTCGGCGAGCGCCGGATGCTCGAGACCGCCCGTTCGCTCCTGGTGAAGGAGATCGCGATCGCCAAGGGCTCGCCCGAGGACAAGGTCGCGGCAGAGGTCGACGCGTTGTTCTCGAAGGCCGCCGCGTAGCCCGCGGTCGCCTGCGACGACCTGTCACCGAGTCCTGCCGCCGCGCATCAGCGTGTCGGCGGCCAGCGCGTCACGCCCGACGGACGCGTGCGGCGCCGCCGCGCGTCACCATGACGATCGGCCGATCTTCAAGAAGCTGGGCGACGCCTGCCGAGCAGCGGCAGGCGCAGGCGGAGCCCGAGCCAGACGACGCCGAAGCCGACGAGGTCGCTGGGCGCCGCGTCACGCCCAGCCGAGCAGCGGCAGGCGCAAGCGGAGCCCGAGCCAGACGACGCCGAAGCCGACGAGGTCGCTGGGCGCCGCGTCACGCCCAGCCGAGCAGCGGCAGGCGCAAGCGGAGCCGAGCCAGACGACGCCGAAGCCGACGAGGTCGCTGGGCGCCGCGTCACGCCCAGCCGAGCAGCGGCAGGCGCAGGCGGTGCCCGAGCCAGACGACGCCGAAGCCGACGAGGTCGCTGGGCGCCGCGTCACGCCCAGCCGAGCAGCGGCAGGCGCAGGCGGTACCCGAGCCAGACGACGCCGAAGCCGACGAGGTCGCTGGGCGCCGCGTCACGCCCAGCCGAGCAGCGGCAGGCGCAAGCGGAGCCCGAGCCAGACGACGCCGAAGCCGACGAGGTCGAAGACGATCCCGGTCCGCATCATCTGGCCGATCGTCACCCGACCGCTGCCGTAGGCCAGGGCGTTGGGCGCGGTCGAGATCGGCATCATGAAGCCGAACGACGCGCCGATGGTCGCGCCCAGCACCGCGGGCACAGGCGAAGTACCGGTGGCGTCCGCGAGCCCGATCGCCAGCGGCGCCATCAAGGTCGCGGTCGCGGTGTTGCTGGTGGCCTCCGACAGCGCGATCGACACGGCGATGCACATCGCCACGACCACCCAGGTCGACTCGGCCCCGGTCCACGCCACCAGCGTGCGGCCCCAGGCGTTCGTCAGGCCGGTGGTGCGGGCCAGCTCGCCGAGCAGGATGCCTCCGCCGAACAGCAGAATGACGCCCCAGTCGATCCGGGTGGCCTCGGCCCAGGTCAACGCCGGCCGCCGGACCGGTCCGGCGCCGCCGGGCAGCACGAACAGCGACACGCCCGCGAGCAGCGCGACCACCTCCTCGGTGAGGTGGCCCTTGATCCAGTGCGCGGCGGCGCTGCCCGGCGCGACCAAGGCGAGCGTGCTCGGCGCGAGCCAGCCCGCCAGCGCCAGCGCCAGCGCCACCGCGATCGAGATCTCGCCCCGGCGCCACCGGGGCTGCGCCGCGTGGGTCAGCTCCATCGTCTCGTCACGCAGGCGGAACAGCCCGAACAGCACGAGCCACATCGCCACCAGCATCGCGGCGCCGATCGGCAGGCCGATCGCCAGCCACTGGCCGAAGCCGATCTCGACCCCGGCGGTGCGGAGCTGGCCGATGCCGATCAGGTTCGGCGGCGTGCCGACCGGCGTCGCCAGCCCGCCCATCGACGCGGCCCAGGCGATCGCCAGCACCATCGCGGCCTGGTAGCGCCGCGAGGCCTTGGCGCTGGCGGCCAGCGCGACTGGCAAGAGGATCGCGGTCGCCGCCGAGTTCGACATGATCGCCGAGAGCCCGAACGCCGCCGCCGACAGCGCCACCAGCAGCGACCGCGGCCCGCGCGCCAGGCGGCTCGCCGTCGCGGCCGCGCGGTCGCCGAGCCCGTTGACCTTCATCGCCTCGGCCACGAAGAACGCGCCGACGAACAGGAACAGCAGCGGCGAGCCGAACGCCGCGAACGCGACCTTGGGCGGCGCCAGGTCGAACACCACCGCCAGCGCCGCCACCACCAGCGCCACCGCCGCCGCCGGCAGCGCCTCGGTCAACCACCACGCCACCGCCAGGGTCATCAACCCGGTCAGCCCGGGCGCGGGGCCGTGGCGATCGAGCAGCGCGACGAGGCCGGCCGCGAGCGGGCCGACCACCAGGCCGACCTGGCGCTTGCGGCGCTCGAACCGGGCCCCCGGGACGTCATCAGCGAGGGGCTCGGTCAGCTCGTCGGTCACCGCGCGACGCTACCGCATCGATCCGCGGGGCGGCCAGATCGGAGCCGTGTGGCAATGCCGTGCCGCGCGTCCAGGGGACGGCGGCGTCCGCATCGGGGATTCGGGCGGCGCGCACGCCGTGGACCGGCGACCGCGCGGCGACGGCGGCCGCGCGGTCGAACGGGTTCCTAGGCGGTGTGCGCGCGCAGGAAGTCGATCGTGCGATCCCAGGCGACCCGGGCGTCCTCGGCGCTGTAGACCTCGGGCCGCTGCTCGTTCATGAACGCGTGGTCGGCGTCGTAGACGTTCAGGTCCATGCGCTTGCCGAGCGCCGCGAGGGTCTCCTGGATCTTCTCGGCCGCGGCCGGCGTGACCCAGCCGTCGCGGGAGGCGACGTGCGCGAGGATCGGCACGTCGACCTGGCTCCAGTCGGGGGCCGGCGGGATGCCGTAGAACGGCACCGCGGCCGACAGCCCGCGCACGAAGCACGCGGCCGCGAACGCGTAGGCGCCACCCATGCAGAAGCCCGTGATCGCGACCTTGCCGGTCGAGCGCGGGTGGTCGTGCAGGTACGCGACCGCGCCGCGGAGATCCGCGAGGCTGCGCTCCCGCGGCAGCTCGGTCATCAGGCGCTGGGCCTCGGCTGGATCGCGGCTGACGGTGCCCCGGTACAGATCGACCGCGAGCGCGACGAACCCGGCCTCGGCCAGGCGCTCGGCGGTGCGCTCGATCTGATCGGTGAGGCCCCACCACTCGTGGACCACGATCACCGCGGGCGCGCGCGCGGCGTCGGCGGGGACGGCCAGGGCGCCTGAGGCGGTCTCGCCAGTGGCGGACGGGAAGGTGACTCTCTCGATCATCTGTGGCTCCTCGATCGGTGGGGCCGTGTTTATACTGCGCGCCATGAGCGGTACCAAGGGCGCGCGCAGCCGTCGGTTCGAGGGCGGCCTGGCCGACGCGGCCCAGGCGATGAACGCCTCGGTCGACTTCGACCAGCGGCTCCTGCCCCACGACGTCGCCGGCTCGACCGCCCACGCGCGCATGCTGGCCGCGGTCGGCGTCCTGACCGAGGCCGACGCCGACGCGATCGCCACCGGCCTGGCCACGGTGCGCGACCAGCTCGCGTCGGGCGCGGTCCCGTGGGACCCGGCCCTCGAGGACGTGCACATGAACGTCGAGGCCCGGCTGATCGACGCGATCGGCGACGCCGGCCGGCGCCTCCACACCGGCCGCAGCCGCAACGATCAGGTCGCGCTCGATCTGCGGCTGTACGCCCGGGCCGCGGTCGCCGACCTCGACGCGCGCTGCCTTCGGCTGCAGCGCGCGCTGGTGGCCCAGGCCGAGCGCCACCTCGACACGCTCATGCCCGGCTACACCCACCTCCAGCGGGCCCAGCCGATCCGCGCGGCCCACCACTTCCTCGCGTACGTCGAGATGATGGCCCGCGATCGCGCGCGCCTGGCCGACGCCGGGGGCCGGGCCGCGGTGTCGCCGCTGGGCTCGGGCGCGCTGGCCGCGACCACGTTCCCGATCGATCGCGAGGCGGTGGCGCGGGCGCTCGGGCTGCCGGCGATCACCCGCAACAGCCTCGACGCCGTCGGCGATCGCGACTTCGCGATCGAGCTGGTCGCGGCGTGCGCGCTGATCGGCGTGCACCTGTCGCGGCTGGGCGAGGAGCTGGTCCTGTGGACCTCGCAGGAGTTCGGGTTCGCGCGCCTGTCGGACGCGTGGTGCTCGGGCAGCTCGCTGATGCCGCAGAAGAAGAACCCCGACCTCGCCGAGCTGCTGCGCGCCAAGGTCGGCCGCGTGATCGGCGCGTGGGTCACGCTGATGACGGTGGTCAAGGGCCTGCCGCTGGCCTACAACAAGGACCTGCAAGAGACCCAGGAGCCGCTCTACGACGCGGTCGAGACCACGACCGCCGTGCTCGAGGTCGCCGCCGGCATGATCGAGTCGCTCGAGCTCGACGTCGCGGTGCTGCGGGCCGCGGTCGATCGCGGCTACCTGGTGGCGACCGAGCTGGCCGACTACCTGGTCTGGAAGGGCGCCGCGTTCCGCGACGCCCATGACATCGCCGGCGGCCTGGTGCGCACCGCGGTCGCGGCCGGCCGCGAGCTGGCCGAGCTGTCGCTGGCCGAGCTGCGCGCGGCCGACCCGCGCTTCGACGCCGACGTCTCCGACTGGCTCGACCCGGCGCGCGCGATCGATCGCCGCGACGTCGTGGGCGGCCCGGCCCGGACCCGCATCGCATCCGAGATCGCACGGCTCCGAGCCGCGCTGGGAGCCCAACCGTGACCCGAGCACCGTTTCACTACCAGGACGACGCCCTCCACTGCGAGGACGTGCCGCTGACCGCGATCGCCACCGAGGTCGGCACGCCGACCTACGTCTACAGCAAGCGCGCGATCACCAGCGCGTACGCCGCGTACGACGACGCGCTGGCCGGCGTCGACCACCTGATCTGCTACAGCGTCAAGGCCAACTCGTCCCTGGGCGTGCTGAGCGTGCTCATCGAGCAGGGCGCCGGCGCCGACATCGTCTCGGCCGGCGAGCTGTACCGCTGGCAGCGCGCCGGCGGCGATCCCGGCAAGGTGGTGTTCTCGGGCGTCGGCAAGACCGACGCCGAGATCAAGGCCGCGCTCGGCGCCGGCATCCTGGCGTTCAACGTCGAGTCGGTCGAGGAGCTGGTCGCGATCGATCGGATCGCCCGCGCCGCCGGCGTGGTCGCGCCGGTGTCGATCCGCGTCAACCCCGACGTCGACGCCCAGACCCACCCGTACATCTCGACCGGCCTGAAGCAGAACAAGTTCGGCGTCGCCGCCGAGCAGGCCCGCGACGTCTTCCGGCGCGCGGCCGGTATGCCCAACCTGCTCCTGCGCGGCATCGACTGCCACATCGGCAGCCAGCTGACCAAGACCGCGCCGTTCGCCGACGCGATCGATCGGCTGTGCGCGCTGGTGCTCGGCCTGGCCAAGGACGGCATCGAGCTCGAGCTGATCGACATCGGCGGCGGGCTCGGCATCGACTACGGCCAGGACGGCGACGTGCAGCCGCCGAGCCACGGCGAGTACGGCGCCGCGGTCAAGGCCGCGCTGGCCGGGCTGGGCACGATGCCGTTCAAGCTGCTGATCGAGCCCGGGCGCTCGATCGTGGGCCCGGCCGGCTCGCTCCTGACCCGCGTGCTCTACCGCAAGCCGGGCGAGGGCAAGCACTTCACGATCGTCGACGCGGCGATGAACGATCTGCTGCGGCCGTCGTTCTACGGCAGCCACCACCCGATGCGGCCGGTGCTCAAGCGCGGCGCCGCGGTCCAGATCACCGACGTCGTCGGGCCGATCTGCGAGACCGGCGACTTCCTGGCGCGCGATCGCGCCCTGCCGGCGATGCAGCAGGGCGACCTGCTGGCGATCGGCGCGGCCGGCGCCTACGGCTTCACGATGTCGTCGAACTACAACACCCGGCCGCGCGCGGCCGAGGTCATGGTCGACGGCCCGCGCTGGCGCATCATCCGCGAGCGCGAGACCGTGGCGCACCTGCTGGTCGGCGAACGCCCGTTCTCGTGAGCGTCGCCAAGGACCGCCTCGACAACCTGCTGGTCGCGCGCGGCCTGGCGCCGAGCCGGGCCCGGGCCCAGGCGATCATCCTGGCCGGCAAGGTCGAGGTCGGCGGCGTCGCCGCGCGCAAGTCCGGCGATCGCTACCCGGTCGACGCGGCGATCGTGCTGCGCGAGGACGATCACCCGTACGTGTCGCGGGGCGCGCTCAAGCTGGTCAAGGGCCTCGACGCGTTCGGGATCGATCCGCGCGACCGGGTCGCGCTCGACATCGGCGCGTCGACCGGCGGCTTCACGGACGTGCTCTTGCGGCGCGGCGCGGCGCGGGTCTACGCGATCGACGTCGGCTACGGCCAGCTCGCATGGTCGCTGCGCAACGATCCGCGGGTGGTCGTGCTCGAGCGCGTCAACGTGCGCGAGCTCGAGGTCGAGCGCGTGCCCGAGCCGGGCGACCTGGCGGTGATCGACGTGTCGTTCATCTCGCTGACGCTGGTGCTGCCGCGGGTGGTCGAGCTCCTGCGACCGCCGCCGGGCAAGCCGATCGTCGCGCTGGTCAAGCCGCAGTTCGAGGTCGGGCGCGAGCTGGTCGGCAAGGGCGGCGTGGTGCGCGACCCCGAGGCGCGCGCGGGCGCGATCGCCAAGGTGGCCGACTGGGCCCGGGCCCGCGGGTTCGACGTCGGCGAGGCGGTCGAGTCGCCGATCACCGGCCCGGCCGGCAACGTCGAGTACCTGCTGCTGCTGCGGACCCCGTAAGGGCGCGCGGCGCGGCGGCATCCGGAGGCCGGGGTCGGCCGGCCACCTCGTGGCGCGCCGGCTTCTGGAGGCCGGGGTCGGCCGGCCACCTCGCGGCGCGCCGGCTGCCGCAGGTCGCGAGGTTGATCAGCCGGCGACGATGGCGTCGGCGAACAGCGCGCGGATCTCGTCGGGGATCTTGCGCGGCCGCCCGCTGGTGAAGTCGATGAACGCCCACGTGGTCGCCGCGCGCAGCACCTCGGCGCCGTCGCGCGCGCGCCGCATCGCGGTGCGGCGGACACACGACACGCCCTTCCAGGTGTCGACCCAGGTCTCGATCGTGACCTCGTCGCCGACCCGGACCTGGGCGAGGTAGTCGAGCTCGTGGCGCCGGACGACCCAGCCGGCGCCGAGGCGCTGGTACGCAGCGGCGTCCCAGCCGAGCACGGTCGAGTGCGCGACCGCGATGTCGAGGACCCAGCGCAGGTACACCTGGTTCGAGACGTGGCCGAGGTCGTCGATGTCCTCGGGCTGCGCGACGACGGTGAGGGCGTGTCTCACGGGCGGGCCGGCGAGTGGGGACGAGGGGGGCGTGGCATCCGCGCAGGCTACGACGAGGGATAGGGCCGGGGTCAAGCGGCGGCGGGTGCGTGGGGCGCGTGGCGATTGGCGCGTGAGGCGCGTGGGGCGCGTGGCGATTGGCGTGGGGCGCGTGGATTGGCGTGGGGCGCGTGGGGCGCGTGGGGCGCGTGGGGCGCGTGGGGCGCGTGGGGCGCGTGGGGCGCGTGGGGCGCGTGGGGCGCGTGGGGCGCGTAGGGCGCGTGGCGAGAGTGGCGGGGGGCCGCTGGGGGTGGGAGCGGGCGTCCCTCGGGCCGCGGTTCGGGGGACCCGGCTCAACGCGGGTGGACTGCCGCACCACGCCCCCTCGTGGTGCCCCCACCGGGCAGTGGAAATTACGCGGCCTTCGGGACCCCGTCCACCCCTGCGCTCGGTGCCCCCCGGCGGTGCGCCGGCCGCGGCACGTTGACCGACGGTGCGCCGGCGGCGGAACGCGATGCGCGGCGGTGGGGCGCGTGGGGCGCGTGGGCGCGTGGGTGCGTGGGCGCGTGGGGCGCGTGGGTAGTGGCGAGAGTGGCGGGGGGCCGCAGGGGTGGAGCGGGCGTCCCTCGGGCCGCGGTTCGGGGGACCCGGCTCGACGCGGGCGGACTGCCGCACCACGCCCCCTCGTGGTGCCCCCACCGGGCAGTGGAAATTACGCGGCCTTCGGGACCCCGTCCACCCCTGCGCTCGGTGCCCCCCGGCGGTGCGCCGGCCGCGGCACGTTGACCGACGGTGCGCCGGCGGCGGAACGCGATGCGCGGCGGTGGGCGCGGTGGGGTGCTGGCGATCAGCCGTAGGTGGGCTTGATCGAGACAGCGATGACGAGGGCGGTGAGCGCGAGGGCGGCGCCGGCGAGCAGTGCGACGATCGGCGCGCCGATGGTCCAGAGCGGCCAGAGGAGCGTGAAGGCGAAGGGCACGAGCAGGGCGGTGATCGTGAACGCCGCGGCGGTGTGGCGCCCGCGGGGCTCGGCGAGGCGGCCGCCGACGATGCCGGCGATGGCCCAGGCGGCGAACAGGACGCCGTAGGTCACGATGTACGCGTCGTCGAGCATCGCCTTGGCGCACACGCCGGCGGCGATCAGGCTGAGGATGCCGAAGGTGCCCGCCTTCTCCATGCGGCGCCCGTCGCGGTTCTGCGGGCGCGCGAGGAGCCCGCAGATGAGGCCGAGGATCAGCCCGGGCAGGCCCCACGGCAGGCTCGGCAGCGAGCGGGCCCCGCGCAGGCTGGCGTCGGTGCCAGGCACCGGCGCGTCGGCGCAGCGCAGCTCGAGCGTGAGCCCGCGCAGCGTCGTGTTCACACGATCGCGGTTGTGGGGGGCGGGCTGGCCGGGCTCGCGGTTCATGCTGGGCCGGTAGCCGCTGGCGGTGCCCTCGAAGGTGTTGCGCACCAGCACCGCGCAGGCGAGGTCGTCGATGGTCACGGGCAGCGTCGTGCCGACCGTGACGGGGCCGTGGGCGATGACCTGGTCCTTGCGGGCCAGCGCCAGCTCGCCGCTGTCGAGCTCACCGAGCCGGACCTGCACGTCGGTCGGCTTGAGGGTGCGCCACGAGTCCTCGCCGACCTGGGTCACGATGGTCGAGCCCGGGTTGCCACACCCGATCACAGGGACGAGCGCGAGGAGGAGCGCGAGCGCGAGGAGGATCCGCACGCCGCGCATCATCGCACCGATCCGGCCCTCGCGACGCCGCGCGCACGCAGGCGCGATCAAGACTTGTACGCCGCGCCTCATGGCGCCGAGCCGGCCCTCGCGACGCCGCGCGTACACGCGCGCGATCTCGCCACGCCGCGCGTCATGGCGCCGAGCCGGCCCTCGCGACGCCGCGCGTACACGCGCGCGACCTCGCCACGCCGCGCGCACACACGCGCGATCAAGCCCCGCACGCCGCGCCTCATGGCGCCGAGCCGGCCCTCGCGACGCCGCGCGTACACGCGCGCGACCTCGCCACGCCGCGCGCACACACGCGCGATCAAGCCCCGCACGCCGCGCCTCATGGCGCCGAGCCGGGACACGCCGCGCCGCGCGTACACGCGCGCGATCTCGCCACGCCGAGCGCACACGCGCGCGCGATCAAGCCCCGCACGCCGCGCATCATGGCACCGCGCCGGGACACGCCGCGCCGAGCGCACACGCGCGCGCGATCAAGCCCCGCACGCCGCGCGTCATGGCACCGGACACGCCACGCCGAGCGCACGCGCGCGCGCGATCAAGCGCCGCGCGCCGACCGTCAGCGCACCGCGCACGCACACGCCACGCCCAGCGCGCGCGCGATCAAGCGCCGCGCGCCGCGCGTCATGGCACCAGCCGGCACACGCCACGCCCAGCGCGCGCGCGATCAAGCGCCGCGCGCCGCGCGTCATGGCACCGAGCCGGGACACGCCACGCCGAGCGCACAGGCGCGGGCACGCAGCGACGCGGCCCGCGCGGGATCGGCGACGAGGTCGGCCAGGCGAGCGCAGGCCTCGCCCCAGTCGTGGTCGCACGCGGTCTGCAGCAGCGGCTGCGCCGCGGCCGGATCGACCGCGACGCCGCGCCCGTCGGCGTAGCTCACGCCGAGGTGGTAGCAGCCGCCCGCCGCCGACTCACCCTCGGCGCGATCGCACGCGGACCGGAACAGGTCGTTTGCGCGCGCCAGGTCGCGCGGCACGCCGAGGGCTTCGGCGTAGCTCACACCAAGCACCGCGCAGCCACCGGCGTCGCCGCCGGCGCACGCGCGGGTCGCGGGCGCGATCGCCTCGGCGGGCGCGGTGGTCTGGAGCGCCGCGGCCAGCACGCGACAGGCCGGGAAGCTCGCCAGCGCGCAGCCGCGCCGCAGCGTCGCCAGGCCCCGCGCCGGATCGGCGGTGATGTTGTGGCCCTCGTACAGGCTCGTGCCGTACGTCGCGCACGCCTCGCCCCAGCCCAGCTCGCACGCGCGCGCGAAGTGCTCGAACCCCTCGGCGTGATCCGCGGTCACGCCGACGCCGTCGTAGGTGATCAGCCCGAGCAGGTGACAGGCCATCGCGTCGTCGAGATCGCAGCCGCGGCGCGCGTACGCCGCCGCTTGCGTGTCGTCGCCGAGCGCGGCGTCGGTGAGCCACAGCCCTGCCAGAAACCCACACGCCAGCCCGTCGTTGGCGATACAGCGGCCGTCGAGCTGGTGCAGCGCGCCGGCGACGTCGCGATCGAGCCCGCCCGCGCCCTGGTAGCTCAGGAGCTCGACCGCCACGCACGCGCGCGCCATGCCGCCGCTGCAGGTCGGGCGCAGCAGGTGCACCGCCGCCACCGCGTCGCGCGGCCCGCCCTCGCCGTTCATCATCATCACGCCCTGCCACGCGCAGCCCTCGCTGGCGCCGACCTGACACGCGCGCGCGAACCACCGACGCGCGGCCGCGTCGTCGCGATCCACGCCCTCCGCTCGATAGAATCGCTGCGCCACCGCGACGCACGCGCGGCCGTTGCCCGCGTCGCAGGCCGTCTCTTGCGCTGCGCCATCCGCCGGCGCCTCGTCGCTCAGCCGCAGCGGCACCAGCTCGCGCTGACTGCCTCCACACCCCACCGCCGCGATCGCGATCCAGCGCCACATCCTCGCATCCTATCCGATCCACTCGACACCTCGATCAGCGCATCGCAGCCGCCGCGCCCCGCGCCATACCGCCCGCCTCCGCCCTCCGCGTCGCGCCTCCTCCACACCTTGCGAGCCGACGCCACGCGCCGACGCCACGCGCCGACGCCACGCCGACGCCACGCGCCGCCCCCACCCCAACAATCCCGCGTCCATCGCCTCCACGTCGCGCCTCCTCCACACCTTGCGAGCCGACGCCACGCGCCGACGCCACGCCGACGCCACGCGCCGCCCCCACCCCAACAATCCCGCGTCCATCACCTCCACGTCGCGCCTCCTCCACAACCTGCGAGCCACGCCGCCGACGCCACGCTCGCCGCGCGCCACCGCCGATCGCCGGCCCGCCACCGCCGACGCCACGCGCTCCGCCGCGCCCCGCCGCTCCGCCGCTGACGATCGGCAGCACGCGCGCCGCCGCACCTGCCACGCGAGCGCAGGGGTGGGCGGGGTCCCGAAGGCCGCGTAAGTTCCACCGCCCGGCAGGGCGCGCACGGCCGGGCGTGGTGCGGCACCCAGCTCACGTCGCGCCGGGCACCCCGAACCGCGGCCCGAGGGGCGCCCGCTCCACCCCCAGCGCCTCCAGCCTCCAGCCACCGCGCGCCGCCCGCCTCCAGCGGCATCGACGACGCCGCCGCCACCGCCGCGGCGATTCAGTACCGCAAGAACGCGCTCGCCCAGGTCAACCCCGCGCCGAATGCGACCAGACACACCAGATCACCCGGCTTGATCTTCCCCAGCCCGATCGCCTCGTTCATGCAGATCGGGATCGTCGCCGCCGTCGTGTTGCCGGTCTTCTGGATGTTGTTGTGCATCTTGTGCTCGGGCAGCCCGATCATCTTCGCGACGTACTGGTTGATCCGCAGGTTGGCCTGGTGCGGGATCACCATGTCGATGTCGTCGAGCTTGAGCCCGTTGGCGACCATGCCCTCCATGATCGCCTGGGGCATGCGCGTCACCGCGTGCTTGAAGACCTTCTTGCCCTGCATCGCCGGGTAGTGCTTGCCCGCCGCCATGTCGGCCTCGGTGATGCGCGGGTGGTGGCGGCTCGCCGGCGCCTCGGTCCACAGGATCTCGGCCTCGGTGCCGTCCGCGTGGAGGTGGGTCGACATCAGCAGGCTCCTGTCGTCGGTCGCGCGCCCCATCACCACCGCGCCGGCGCCGTCGCCGAACAGCACCGAGACGTCGCGCCCGCGGGTCGTCAGGTCGAGGCCCGTCGAGTGGACCTCCGAGCCGATGACCAGGATGTTCTTGTACAGCCCCGAGCGGATGAACGCGTCGGCCATCGCCAGGCCGTAGATGAAGCCCGTGCACTGCTGCCGGATGTCGTAGCAGGGGATCTCGCGCAGCCCGAGCAAGCGCTGCGTGAACACGCCCGCGCCGGGGAAGTTGTAGTCCGGCGACAGCGTCGCGTAGACCAGCATGTCGATGTCCTTGGGCCCGACGCCCGCGCGCTCCATCGCCGCGGTCGCCGCCTTCGCCGCCATGTCGCTGCCGCCCTCGCCCGGCTCGACCCAGCGGCGCTCCTCGATGCCGGTGCGCTCGACGATCCACTCGTTGGTCGTCTCCATCATCGTCGCTAGCTCGGCGTTGGTGACGACGCGCGGCGGCAGGTAGGACCCGATCCCCAGGATGCGACTGCGGTGCTCACTCATCTCGTGCTCCTCGCGCGTCACCGCGCGGCTGTGATTCCTCAGCCGACGTGTCTACACCGGATCGCGGCGGTCGACAGCGGCCCGACGCGGACATCCCCTGTCGTCGGCGCACCGCGATCTTGACGCGGTAGGCCTAAATTTCCCAGCGATCTCGTACGGTTGGGACCCTAGATCCTGCCCCCCCTTTCTGACGCGGTAGCCCTAAAAAGCCTAACGATCTCGAGACCCTGAGGGGGTAGATCGTGTCCCCGATCAGAAGGATCGCGCGCCGAACCTGTCCTCGCCAGCCACGATCCTGCCGCGGTAGGCCGAAATTCCCCAGCGATCTCGACCTGTTGGGACCCCGGCCTGTCCCTTTCGGCCGCGGTAGGCCGAAATTCACCAGCGATCTCGACCTGTTGGGACCCCGGAGCCTGTCCCTTTTTCGGCCGCGGTAGGCCGAAATTCCCCAGCGATCTCGACCTGTTGGGACCCCGGAGCCTGTCCCTTTTTCGGCCGCGGTAGGCCGAAATTCCCCAGCGATCTCGACCTGTTGGGACCCCGGAGCCTGTCCCCGGCGGCGGTCAGACGTCGAGGTTGCGGACGTTGAGGGCGTTCTCTTCGATGAACTGGCGGCGGGGCTCGACCATGTCGCCCATCAGCGTCGAGAAGATGTCGTTGGCGTTGTTCACGTCGCCGATCGAGACCTCGAGCAGGTTCCGGCGCGCCGGATCCATCGTGGTCTCCCAGAGCTGCTCGGCGTTCATCTCGCCCAGGCCCTTGTAGCGCTGGATCTGGAGGCCCTTGCGGCCGAGCTCCTCGACGTGGGTGGCCACGCCGTCGAAGGTCGGGATGGTCGCGGGGTCGCCGCCGTCGTAGCTCACGGCGAACGGCCCGGCCAGGATGCCGCGCAGCTCCTCGTCGACCTTGCGCAGCTCGGTGAACTCGGCCGAGCGCACGAGCTCGAGCCCGATCACCGTCTCGCGCCGCACGCCGCCGACGCCCGCGGCCGCCCGGATCTCCCAGGTGCCGTGGGCCTCGTCGAGCCGCGGCTCGAGCTGCAGCCCGACCAGCTCGGGGTAGCGCTGCGCCAGGTCGTCGGAGATGCGCGCGGCCAGGAGCTGGACCCGCTCCTGATCGCGCAGATCGTCGGCGCGCACGCCGCCCTCGGCGAAGGCGCCCAGGATCCGGCCGTCGCCGCGCTTCTCGATCAGCGCGCGCATCCGGCGGCCCTCGTTGACCCGCTTGATCGCGCGCTTGAGCGCGTCGCCGGTCAGCACCTCGGCCACGCCGGCGCGCAGCCCCGCGACGGTGGTGTCGCCGCAGACGCTGTCGAGGACGAAGTCCTCCATCGCGTCCTCGTTCTTGAGGTAGCGCTCGGTCTTGCCCTTCTTCACTTTGTAGAGCGGCGGCTGCGCGATGTAGATGTGCCGCTTCTTGCGCGTGCCCGACGGGTCGTCGGCGTCCGGCTCCTCGAACAGGTCCGGGTTCTCGAACAGCTCGTGGAAGTGCCGGAAGAAGAACGTCAGCAGGAGCGTCCGGATGTGCGATCCGTCGACGTCGGCGTCCGTCATGATGATGATGCGGTGGTAGCGGAGCTTGGAGAGGTCCTTCTCCGGGCCGACGCTGGTGCCGAGCGCGGTGATCAGGGTCGCGATCTCCTGCGACGCGAGCATGCGATCGAACCGCACCTTCTCGACGTTCAGGATCTTGCCCTTGAGCGGCAGGATCGCCTGGAACGCGCGATCGCGCCCCTGCTTGGCCGAGCCGCCGGCGCTCTCACCCTCGACGATGAACAGCTCGCACTTGCGCGGGTCGCGCTCCTGGCAGTCGGCCAGCTTGCCCGGCAACGACGTCATCTCGAGCGCGCCCTTGCGCTGGACCATCTCGCGGGCCTTGCGCGCCGCCTCGCGGGCCTTGGCCGCCAGCGACGCCTTGCCGATCACCATCCGCGCTTCCTTGGGATGGCGCTCGAGGTACTCGGCCAGCTTCTCGCTGACGACGGCGTTGACCGCGGTCGCGACCTCGCTCGAGACCAGCTTGTCCTTGGCCTGGTTCGAGTACTTCGGATCGGCCGCCTTGACCGAGATCACCGCCGTCAGGCCCTCGCGCAGGTCCTCGCCCGACAGGGTCGCGCCCTTGGCGTCCTTGCCGAGCAGCTTGTACTCGCCGGCGTAGTTGTTGATCGTGCGCGTCAGCGCCTGGCGGAACCCGGTCAGGTGCGTGCCGCCGTCGCGGTTCTTGATCGTGTTGGTGAAGCAGACGAGCTGCTCGTTGTAGCTCTCGTTCCACTGCAGGGCGATGTCGACGGTGACGCCCTCGTGCTCGGCGCAGAACGCGATCACCTCGGGGTGGATCACCGTGTTGGTGGCGTTCATGTCGGTGACGAAGCTGGCGATGCCGCCCTCGTACCGGAACTCCTGGCCCTTGTCGTGGCGCTCGTCGCGGATCGAGATGCCGAGCCCGCTGTTGAGGTACGCGAGCTCGCGCAGCTTCTGGCCCAGCTGCTCGTAGCTGAACTGGATGACGTTCTTGAAGATCGTCGGGTCGGGGTGGAACGTCACCGCCGTGCCGCGATCGGTGGTCGGCGCCATCCGGGTCAGCGGCGTCACCGGGATGCCGCAGGCGTACTCCTGCTCCCAGCTGTAGCCGTCGCGCCAGATCTCGAGGCGCAGCCAGTCGGACAGCGCGTTGACCGCCGACACGCCGACGCCGTGGAGGCCGCCCGAGACCTTGTAGTTGTCCTGGTTGAACTTGCCGCCCGCGTGCAGGATCGTCATCACCAGCTCGGCGGCCGGCTTGTTCTCCGTCGGGTGCATGCCGACCGGGATGCCGCGGCCGTTGTCGTGCACCGTCACCGAGTTGTCGACGTGGATCGTCACCTCGATGTGCGTGCAGTGACCGGCGAGCGCCTCGTCGACCGAGTTGTCGACGACCTCGTAGACGAGGTGGTGCAGGCCGGTGCCATCGTCGGTGTCGCCGATGTACATGCCGGGCCGCTTGCGCACGGCCTCGAGGCCCTTGAGGACGCTGATGTCGGCTTCGGTGTAGTTGCCGTTGCTGCCGTTCCCCGGGGGAGGAATGGTCGCCGCCGCCGCCACCGCCGCTACATTCGAAGTGTCTGAATTAATTGTGGGTTCTGCCATCAGGGTCGACTCACCGCGAGCCCGAATTTGTACCACGAAAGCCCCCCTGGGACGAGCGGCTTGGGGCTGTTTCGATCGTGCTCCAACTCCGCTGGATCGCTCAGGAAACGACGCCGCCCTGGACCCGTCGATCGATGCGCTCACCGGTGATCCGCACGTGCCTCGCGTCGGTGGTCGTGATGAAGCACTGACCTGGACGCTTGCTCAGGTACGAGAACAGGAACTCGTTGCGCGTGTCGTCGAGCTCGCTCGACACGTCGTCGAGGAGCAGGAGCGGCGCGTCGCCGTGGGTCTCGGCGAGCAGCTCGAGCTCGGCGATCTTCCACGCCAGCACCAGCGCGCGGGTCTGGCCCTGCGACGCGAAGCCAGCCGCGAGGTGATCGGCGAGCCGGAACACCAGGTCGTCGCGGTGCGGCCCGGTCGACGTCGAGCGGCGCGCCAGATCGCGCGGTCGATCGGCCGCGAGCTGCGCGACCACGGCGGCGGGATCGTCGGCGACGGCGGTCTGGTACACGACCGCGAGCGGCAGCTCCCCGCCAGTGATCGCCGCGTAGACCGCGGTCAACCGCGGCGCCAGCTCGGCCAGGAGCTCGCGGCGCGCGCGGACCATCGCGACCGCCAGCGGCGCGAGCTGCTGGTCGTAGACGTCGAGGAGGTCGCGGCCACCGCGCTCGCCGTCGGCCAGGCCGCGCAGCACGGCGTTGCGGCTGCGCAGCACCTTCTCGAAGGTCTGAGCGGTGGCGAGGAAGCTGGCGCGTCGTCCGAACACCGTGCGGTCCAGGAACCGGCGCCGGTCGGCCGGCGGGCCGCGCACCACGGCGAGGTCCTCGGGCGCGAACAGCACCACGTTGAACGCCCCGAAGTAGCGCGCGATCGGCCGCACCGGCTTGTCGTCGACGATCGCGGTCTTGCGCGCGGGCTCGAGCACGACCTGGTACTGGCGCTCGAGCTCGGCCCGCACGACCCGGGCCCGCAGCTGCGCCCGCTCGTGCCCGTGGCCGATGACCTCGGCCAGCGCGCTGGTGCGGAACGAGCGCAAGGTCGCCAGCACGTAGACCGCCTCGAGCAGGTTGGTCTTGCCCTGGCCGTTGTCGCCGGCGAACACGTTGAAGCGCGGCCCCGGCGTGAGCTGCATCGGCGCCAGGTTGCGGACGCCGTGGAGGTGCAGCGCGGTGACCAGCACGAGCGGTCATCGTACTCGATCGCGCCGATCGCGCACGCGCCGCGGATCGCGCGCGCCACGCGCGGACCAGCCCCGGCGGCGGCCGCGGGCCGGGCGCCGCACCGGGCGTGAGCCACCGCCGAGGTACTCCGGGGAGCTTCGGGATGTAGAGCAGTGGGGCGGTCCCCGGCGCGGGCTCGGGCGACCCTGCCGATCGCGGCGTCCTGGATCGCGTCGCGGGCGAGTTCGAGGCCGGCGATGCGCAGGCGGTCGTTCACGATCTCCGGGCGGGCCCTGCGCCGGGCAGCCAGCCGCCCCGAGCAGCGCACCGCGCGAGGCCCGGCCAGGCGCCGCCTCGGCGGCGCCAGCGCCCCGCTCGCGAAGGCCCAGCCGGAACGCCGGGAAGCTCATCTTGCACATACGCCGGGCTCAGGCCGGCCGCGCCGAGGCCCAGGCCGTCGGCGGGCCCGCACAGCGCCACCCCGGGGCCCTGGCGGGGCCGTCGGCCGGGGGGGGCGGCGCGCGGCACTCGGCCATGCGTGGGGGCGTCTGGCGCTCGCCGCGGCGAGGCTCAGGAGGGCCGGGCGGGCGGGGGGGGGGGGGGCGCGGGGCGCAGCCCGCTGCGGAGCGTGCCGCGCGAGCCGGTCGACGGCGGGCGGGCCTCGTCGGGCCTGCCCCCGAGATGCGCCGGGCGGTGGTCCGCGAACCTCGGCGCGGGCCCGGGTGCCTGGGTCCTGCCGGTGCTCAAACCTCGAGCGCTCAGATGCGCATCGGCATGATCACGCCGAGGTAGTCGTCGCCGGTGAACGGGCGCAGGAGGCCGGGGTCGAGCTCGCCGCCGAGGTCGATCGCGACCTGGTCGGAGTGCATCTGGCCGAGCAGCTCGATCATGTACTTCGGGTTGAACCCGATCGTCAGCGGCTCGCCGTTGTACTGGGCGTCGACGTCCTCGCGGACCTCGCCGACGTCGGGGTTGTCGCTGGCGATCGTGATGTGGTCGGTCGAGAACGCCAGCTTGACGCCGCGCGCCTCGCTGGACATGAGCTGCGCGCGCTTGACCGCGTCGGCCAGGAGGCCGCGATCGATCACCGCGGTGCGCTTGTGGTCCTTGGGGATGACCTGCTCGTAGGGCGGGAACTGGGCGTCGATCAGCTTGACCGCCAGCACGAGGTCGTCGACGGCGAAGAACACGTGCGGCGTCTTGACCGCGAGCTTGCAGGTGGTGGCGCCGTCGAGGACCTTCTTGATCTCGAGCAGGCCCTTCTTGGGGATGATCACGCCGGCCGACAGCTTGGGCGCGCCGACCAGGTTGCGGTCGACCTTCGACAGGCGGTGGCCGTCGGTCGAGACCATCCGCGCCGAGGTGCCGCTCGACTCGAACAGCACGCCGTTGAGGTGGAAGCGGGTCTCGTCGTTGCAGACCGAGAACAGCGTCCGGTCGATCATCTCGCGCAGCATCGACGCGTCGACCTCGCCGAACGGCGCCTCGCGGTGATCGGGCACCTTCGGGAAGTCGCGGTCGGGCACGCCGACGATGCGGTAGCTGACCTTGCCCGCCTTGATCTCGGCCCAGTTGTTCTCGACCTTGCGGATCGAGATCTCGTCGACCTTGGGCAGGTTGACGACGATGTCGTGGAGCGCCTTGGCGCCGACCGTCAGGCCGCCCTCGACGCCACCGGAGATCTTGAGCTCGGCCGACAGCGACACGTTGAGGTCGGTCGCCGCGCACAGGAGCTTGTTCTTGCCATGCACGCGCAGGAGGACGTTGGCCAGCATCGGCATCGTGCTCTTGCGGTCCGCGATGCTCTGCGCCAGGCGCAGCCCGCGGACGAACTCGGCTTGGTTGATCCGGAACTCCATGAAGGTCTCCTCAGGCAACGTGCGTCGATCGAGCGCTCTGGTTCTTGGATCAGAAGATCAAGATCAGAAAGGCAGAAGTAGGATCAGTAGGGGCTGTGGACGGTGTGGATTGCGCCGAAGCGTAGCGGGATCGTTGAGAGATGGCGGCGCGTGCAGTGTGGAGCGAGGGGCGATCTAGGCGCCGGGGTCCGGTCGGTCTGGCTGTGGGTAAGATCTAGTCACACGTTTCTACACAGCTACGATGGTGTGCGATCCTCAGGGTTCTCCACAGGGCCCTCCGTGTACCACGGCGGTCCGACGGTGGTGGTCCGCGCTAGCGCAGGAGGGTGGCCTCGATCGCGTGGACCTCGCCGCGGAGCCCCGGATCATCGGGTAGGCGCGCGCTGATCTTCTCGACGGCCGAGATGATCGTGGTGTGGTGCTTGCCGCCGAACGCGCGCCCGAGGTCGGGGTAGCTGTCCTTGGTGTGCTGGCGCGCCAGGTACATCGCCACGGCGCGGGGGCCGGCGATCGAGCGGTGGCGGCGGGGGCTCTTCAGATCGCTGCCCTTGACGCCGTAGTAGCCCGCCACGGCCTTGATGACGGTCTCGACCGTGATGTGCTCGCGCGGCCGGGCTAGCGCGCCTCCGAGCGTCTCGTGGGCGAAGGGCAGGTCGATCTCGCGCCGCGACAGCGACGCGTACGCCGCCAGGCGGATCAGCGCGCCCTCGAGCTCGCGCACGTTGGACTTGATCGAGGTGGCGATGAACATGGCGACGTCGTCGGGCAGCGGGATGGCCTCGACCGCGGCCTTCTTGCGCAGGATCGCGATGCGGACCTCGAGCTCGGGCGGCTCGATGTCGGCGAGCAGGCCCCAGGCGAACCGGGTGCGCAGGCGATCGGCGATGTCGGCGATCTCGTGCGGCTTGCGGTCGGCGGTGAGGACGATCTGCTTGTGGTTGTCGTGCAGCGCGTTGAACGTGTGGAAGAACTCGTCCTGGGTGCCGTCCTTGCCGGCGAGGAACTGGACGTCGTCGACCAGCAGCACGTCGACGCCCTCGCGGTAGCGCGTGCGGAACTCCTGCATCTTGCCGCCGCGGATCGCGTTGACGTACTCGTTCATGAACCGCTCGCTCGAGATGTACGCGATGCGCGCGTCGGGGCGCAGCTGGAGCTGGGTGTGGCCGATGGCGTGGAGCAGGTGGGTCTTGCCGAGCCCGACGCCGCCGCAGATGAACACCGGGTTGTACTTGGGCGGGTACGCGCTCGCGGCCGCCTGGGACGCGGCGAACGCGAGCTGGTTCGACGGGCCGGCGACGAAGGTGTCGAAGCTGTAGCGCGGGTTCAGCGTCGCCGAGCGCAGGGAGTCGACCTCGACCGGCCGGGGTGGGGCCGGGGCGGGGACCGGCGCGTCCTCGGGCGGCGCCGCCACGACCGGCGGCTTCGGGGCCGACTGGTCGGAGGTGAACTCGACCCGGATCGGCACGCCGGAGACCGTGCGGATCTCGTCGACGATCGACTCGAGGTAGTTGGACTCGAACCACAGCCGGACGTAGGAGTTCGGGGCGCGCAGCTGCAGCGTGCCGGCGTCGTCGCTCACGAACTCGATCGGCCGCAGCCACATGTCGAAGTTCTGGGGCGAGACCTTGGACGAGAGTCGGCCCAGGGCGGACTCCCACAGCTCGTGGAGCGGCTGGATGGCGCGAGGTTGGGTCACGCGCACGCTCCTGGCCGGGCCCAGATCGGCGCCGAGGAAGTTATCCACAGGGCGGACGGCGCGGAGAGGGAACACGTAGCTTTACCGAACGAAAACAGACGCATGTGTAAAATCGGCTCCCGGTGAATCCGCATGCAAGACACGAGTTATCCACAGCCGGAAGGCAAGGCAGGCCCCTCCCGGCTCTCTCGCTCAGTTCCTGCTTCGGTGAGCAGTGAGCCGGGCGCAACGGCGACGGTCCGGTGACGCGTTCGCCGAGATTCTGTAGCAAACCGTCAATCGGCCGTGCAAGGCCGAAAGGTGAAGGAATTGGAACCCTTCGATCTCACATCCACTCCGGACGACCACTCCCGCACGATCGCGGCTGGACTTGTGGATAACCGTGGAATTGGCCGCCGATCCTGCGAAAGATGAGCGCCGCGCTCCCACCTGTGGCATGGTGCCGCGCCGCCGTGCCACCAGGTCAGGGGCGCGGCATCTGACTCGGATCCTACCGATGGCGGCTTGACACCCTGGAACTCCTTGGGTATCGATCCGCGTTCCGCACTGACCGGAGCCACGAGATGTCGAAGCACACGTACCAGCCACACAACAAGAGCCGCAAGCGCACCCACGGGTTCCGCGCTCGCAAGAAGACCCGCGGCGGCCGCGAGGTCCTCCGTCGTCGTCGCGCCAAGGGCCGCAAGCGCATCTCGGTGACCGCCGCCAAGAAGTAGCTGGCCGCATGGCCGAGCGCACCAGCAGCCGGCCGCACGCGATCTCCAAGGCGATGCGGCTCCGCCGCCGCCCGGAGTTCCTGGCGGTGCAGGCGCGTGGGCGCAAGATCCACAGCACCGCGTTTCTGGCCCTGGTGGCGCGCACGTCCGCGAGTCAACCTACCGGGCGCATCGGCTTCACAGTGACCAAGCGAATCGGCAACGCGGTGACACGCAACAAGATCAGGCGCCGCGCGCGCGACTGGTTGCGGCGTCACGAGTGGGCGCCGGCCGGCGTCGACGTGGTGCTGATCGCCAAGGGACCGGCAGCGACGATGACATCGGCGGCGATGGCCGCCGATCTGCGTCGGTTGGTCGAGAAGATCTCGACGTGCTGACCTGGCTGTTGCTCGCGCCGATCCGGTTTTACCGGCGGTACCTGTCCGGGCTCAAGCGGGCGCCGACGTGTCGGTTCCTGCCGACGTGCTCGGAGTACGCGGCCGAGGCCATCGTCCGGCGCGGCCCGATCGTCGGGCTCGGCAAGGCGCTGTGGCGGATCGCCCGCTGCAACCCGCTGTGTCGGGGTGGATACGACCCGGTCGACGGTGCCGGCTGCGCCCACGGCGCGCACGGCCCGGCACTGGCGGCTGCGGAACCGCAGCAGGGACAACACTGATGGAAGACCAAGGCAAGCGCATCGTCCTGTTCGTGGTGATCGCCGGCGCGATCTTCCTCGGCTGGCAGTTCCTGTTCCCGCCCGCCAAGCCGGCCAAGAAGCCGGTCGCGACGGCGGTCGAGACACCGGCGACGGTGCAGAGCCCGACCTGGTCGGGCGGCAGCGGCAGCGCGGCGCCCACGGCGCCGACGGCTGGCAGCGGCAGCGGCAGCGCGGCGCCCACGGCCCCGCCCGCGATCGAGGCGCCGACCGAGCCGACCGCGCCCGAGGAGACCATCGAGCTCTCGAGCCCGCGGATGCGGCTCACGTTCTCGAACCTGGGCGGCACGATCACGCGGGTCCACCGGATCGACGACCCGATGAAGGGCGGCCGGATCGACGACGATCTGTTCGTCGCGCCGCCCAACATGCCGGGCGTCGGGTTCCTGTCGACCTCGTTCGTGAGCTCGACCTACCAGCTGTCGCCGCGCGCGGTCTGGACCGGCGAGCGGCTGTCTGACACCAAGATCCGCTACAGCTTCGCGCGCGACGGGCTGACGATGAGCAAGGAGTTCGAGCTCCTGCCCGACGACTGGATGGTCAAGACCACGATCGACGTCAAGGTCGCGAACGCCGCGACCCAGCGGCTCGCGGTCTCGATGTTCGGCGTGACGCCCGAGGTCGAGGGGCAGCGCAAGTGGCACAAGCGCCCGTGGGGCAAGTGCGACATCGGCGGCAGCGTCAAGTCGGTCAGCCCGGCCAAGGTCGCGACCGCGCCGTTCACGCGCTCGGGCCAGGTCCGGTTCTTCGGCGCCGCGACCCCGTACTTCCTGTTCGGCGTGTCGCCGCGCTCGACCAACGCCGACGTGTTCGACTGCAACGTCTACCCGCTGGCCGGCGTGAAGGACGGCGTCCAGATCGATCTGGTCTACGCCGAGGCCAAGATCCCGGCCGGCGAGACCGTCCGCAAGGAGCTGTTCGCGTACTTCGGCCCGACGTACCTCGACCTGTTCGAGCACGCCGACTCGGTCGCCGGGTACAAGACCGGGTTCAAGGACACGGTCAGCTACGGCTGGTTCGGCTTCATCGCCCGGCCGATGCTGTGGCTCCTGCGGCACATCTTCGCGATGGTCGGCAACTGGGGCATCGCGATCATCCTGCTGACGGTGCTGGTCAAGCTCGCGACGCTGTACTGGACCACCAAGTCCATGCGGTCGATGAAGGCGATGGCGGCGCTCAAGCCCGAGATGGAGGCGCTGCAGAAGAAGTACGGCGACGATCGCCAGAAGCAGCAGCAGGCGCAGATGGAGCTGTTCAAGCGCCACGGCGTCAACCCGCTGTCGGGATGCCTGCCGATGCTCTTGCAGATGCCGATCTGGATGGGGCTCTACCGGATGCTGTCGCACGCCGGCGAGCTGCACCAGGCGGTGTTCATCCCCGGCTGGCTCGAGGATCTGACGCTCCGCGACCCGTACTACATCCTGCCGGTGTCGCTGATGGGCCTGATGTTCCTGCAGTCGAAGCTGCAGCCGATGACCGGCGACTCGGCCCAGCAGAAGATGCTGATGTACGGCATGCCGCTGATGTTCGGCGTCATGGGCCTGTGGTTCCCGGCCGGCCTGACGGTCTACATCACGACCAACACCATCCTCGGCGTCCTGCACACGCTCTACATGAAGCGGACCACGCCGCCGCCGCCGAAGGCCGCGGTCGCCAAGGACGACGCCGGCGACGACGGCAAGGGCGCCGCGAAGGGCGAGCCCAAGCGCGAGGCGT
Source organism: Myxococcales bacterium (assembly GCA_016717005.1). Lineage (NCBI taxonomy): Bacteria > Pseudomonadati > Myxococcota > Myxococcia > Myxococcales > Myxococcales bacterium. The sequence goes on from JADJUF010000037.1 coordinate 996,506, forward strand.
CGGTCAAGGCCGAGCTGGTCGACGGCGACGACGGTGACGACGACGGTGACGATGGCGACGGCGACGACGGCGGCGACGACAGCGCCGAGGCGCCCGCCAAGTCCAAGGCCGCGGACAGGCCGGCCGCGCGCGCCGGGCAGGGTGAGCGGCGGGGCAAGCGGCGGGGCAAGCGCCGCTAACGTTCTCGCTGGCGATCGATCGCCGGCACTTCCAGTGAGGCAGCCGTGACCGAAACCATGAACTCCACCGATGTCGCCGAACGCGCCTGTGACTTCCTCATGGGCGTGCTCGATCGCATGGGCATCACCGCCGACATCGACGTCAACGAGTCCGACGAGAAGATCGTCCTCGACATCCAGACCTCGGATCCCGAGGTCGTGATCGGCCGCAAGGGCCAGGTGGTGGACGCGCTCCAGCACCTGGTCAGCAAGGTCGTCTACCGCGAGCGCTCGGGCGAGAAGGGCAAGCCGATCATCGTCGACGCCGGCGGCTACCGGGACAAGCACGTGCAGCGGCTCGAGGCGCTGGCGGCGCGGATGGCCGAGAAGGCCCTCGCGAGCAAGGCCATCGTCGACCTCTCGCCGATGTCGGCGCACGATCGCCGCATCGTCCACATGGCGCTCGCCGGGATCGACGGCGTCAGCAGCCGGTCCGAGGGCGAGGGCGACGACCGGCACATCCTGGTCGTGCCCGACGGCCTCGACAGCGTCGACGCGCAGTAGCGTGGGCGCGGGCGGCGCCGCGGCGATCGCGGTCGACACGATCGCCGGGATCGCGACCGCCACCGGCCCGGCCGGCGTCGGGATCGTGCGGGTCAGCGGGCCCGCGGCGATCGCGATCGCGACCGCGCTGACCGGGCGCGCGGCGTCGGGGCTGCCGGATCGCCTGCTGGTGCGGGCGGTGGTGCGGGACGCGCGCGGGCGCCGGCTCGACGACGGCCTGGTCGTCGCGATGCGCGGACCGCGGACCTTCACCGGCGACGACGTCGTCGAGCTGCAGGTGCACGGCGGGCCGGTCAACCTCGGGCGGGTGCTGGCGGCGGCGGTGGCGGCGGGCGCGCGGATCGCCGAGCCGGGCGAGCTGACCCGGCGGGCGCTCGCGGCCGGCAAGCTGACCGTGGTCGAGGCCGAGGCGATGCTGGCGGTGGTCGAGGCCCGGACCGAGCGCGCCTGGGCGCTGGCGCAGGCGCACCTGGGCGGGCAGCTGGGCGCCGCGGTGGCGCAGGCCCGCGCGGCGGTCGCCGACCTCGTGGCCGAGCTCGAGGCCCACATCGACTTTCCGGAAGAGGACCTGCCGGCGCTGGCGCGGGACCGCCTGGGCGCGGGGCTGGCGGCGAGCGCGGCGGCGGCGGCGCGCCTGGTCGCGAGCTTCGGCGTCGGGCGCGTGGCGATCGACGGGCTCCGGGTGGCGATCGTCGGCGCGGTCAACGTCGGCAAGTCCGCGCTGCTCAACGCGCTGGTCGGCCGCGAGCGCGCGCTGGTGTCGCCCGAGGCCGGGACCACGCGCGACTACGTCGAGGTCGCGGTCGTGTGGGACGGCGTCGCGATCACGCTGATCGACACGGCGGGCTGGCGCGCGGACGCCGCCGGCCTGGAGGAGCGCGGCATCGCGCTGGGGCGGGCCCGGGCCGACGAGTGTGACGTCGTGCTCGAGCTCTGCGGACCGGGCGAGGCGCCGCGGGCGCTGGGGCCGCGGGCGCTGGGCGTGGCCACCAAGGCCGACCTGGGCGGCGCGGCCGAGCCGGGCTGGCTGGTGACCTCGGCCGTGACCGGCGCGGGGCTGGCCGAGCTGCGCGCGGAGATCGTCGCGCGGGCCGGCCTGGCCGACGACGTCGAGGCCGGCAGCGCCGTGCTCCTGACCGAGCGACAGCGCGCCGCGGCGGCTGAGGCCGAGCGCGCGCTGACGGCGGCGGCGGGCTTGCTCGCCGGGCTGCGGCCGCTCGAGCTGGTGGCGGTCGAGGCGCGGACCGGCCTGGCGGCCCTGGCGGCGCTGGGCGGCGAGGGCATCGGCGAGGACGTGCTCGATCGGCTGTTCGCGCGCTTCTGTATCGGCAAGTAAGGCGTGGGGGATTCGCGGCGGCCGCGAGTTGGGTAGGTTCGGGGCATGGTGCGCCGTTACGACTCCGACCGGCCCGAAGACGAGCGTCGGCGCGCGGCGGTGCTCCAGCGGGTGCAGGCCCCGCCGCTTGCCCGTGCCCGGGAGCTCCGCGGGCACGGCGTGCGCGGGGTCCTGGTCCCCGAACCTGCGGGCGCAAGGAAGGATCTACCGATGCGGTGCTCCCTCGGTTCGTGGATGCGCGTGGGGCTGATCGCGGCGACGCTCGGCGCGAGCCTGGGCTGTGGCGATCCGTCGGCGCCGCCGTCGGCGTTGCGCGCGGTCGACGGTCGGCTCCGCGACCGCGACGGGCGCGAGGTGCTCCTGCGCGGGGTCAACGCGCGGGTCGAGGGCGTGTTCGACGTGACGTTCGATGACGGGCGGGTCGCGCTCGAGGACATCCCGCCGTTCGGCGAGGACGACTGCCGGTTCCTGGGCGAGGACCTGGGCTTCGATCACCTGCGGCTGCCGATCAACTGGAGCGCGCTCGAGCCCGCCGACGATCAGTTCCAGCCGGCGTACGTCGACCGGATCCTGGCGCTCGCGGCGGCGTGTGATCGCCACGGCGTCAAGACGATCGTCGACTTCCACCAGGACGGGTTCTCGAAGGAGATCGGCGAGGACGGCGCGCCGCTGTGGGCGATCACGCCGCCGCCGACCCAGCTGCTCGAGGGGCCGCTGACCGATCTCGACGCGCGCCGGATGAGCGCGCAGGTGACGATGGCGTTCACGGACTTCTTCCACGACACCAGCGGCGGCTGGGATCGGTTCGCGCAGGCGGTGGCGTACGTCGCCGCGCGCATCGACCAGCAGCCCGGCATCGTCGGGCTCGAGCTGTTCAACGAGCCGTACATCTTCTTCGACGATCAGCGGCTGATCGACTTCCACCGGCACGTCGCGGCGGCGGCGCGCGCGGTCGCGCCCGGGCTGGCCGTGGTGTTCGAGCCGGCGGCGCTGCGCAACCTGACCGACAGCGATCAGGCCAGCCCGGCGATCGAGGTCGACAACGCGATCTACGGCCCGCACGTCTACGTCGACGTGTTCGAGGACGGGTGGGCGGCCGAGGACGTGCCCAAGCTCGACGCCAGCGTCGCCGCGACCCGGGCCGAGGCGACGGCCCACGGGGCGGCGCTGTACGTGGGCGAGTTCGGCCACGACGCCTCGGCGCGCGGCGGGCGCTACGTCGCCGCGGCGATGGTGGCGTTCGACGCCCAGCGGGCGTCGTGGGCGTACTGGCTCTACGAGGAGTGGTCGCAGGGCGGCTGGGGCCTGTACGACGCGAGCGGCGCGGCCCGCGGCGCGCTCCGGGCCGATCGCGCCGACCTGCTGGCGCGCGCGTACCCGGTGGCGGTCGACGGTGATCTCGTCGAGGTCAGCTACGACCCGGCGCCGCGGCGGCTGACCGTGCGCCTCGATCGCGCCGGCGCCGGCGTGCACGTGCTGGCCGCGCCACGGCGGACGTTCCCGGGCGCGGTCGCGGTCACGTGCGACGGCGCGGCGGTGGTCGTCACCCAGGCCGCGGGTCGCGTCGAGGTCGGGTGCCGGGGCCGCGAGCTGGTCATGACGCCGGCGCCGTGAGCGATCGCCGCTATAGTGCCGCGGTGTCGAGCCTGGGTTTCATCGAGGACGAACTCGCGGCGCTGGCCGCGCACGGCCGGCTTCGGATCGCGCGCACGGTGGAGGCGCGGCGCGGCGCCGAGGTGGTCGTCGACGGGCGGACGCTGGTCAACTTCGCCGCCAACGACTACCTGGGCCTCGCGCTCGATCCGCGGCTGGCGACGGCGGCCGCGGCGGCGGAGCGCGAGCTCGGGACCGGCGCCGGCGCGTCGCGCTTGATCTCCGGGCACACCGTGGTCACGGCGGAGCTCGAGCGCGCGCTCGCGGCCTGGGTCGGCCGGCCCTCGGCTCGATTGTTTAACTCGGGATACTCGGCCAACACGGGATTACTTCCTTGTGTAGCTAATTCGGGAGATGTGATATTCTCGGATGAGCGCAACCACGCGAGCCTGATCGATGGCTGCCGGCTGGCGCGGGCGACGATCGAGATCTACCGCCACGCGGACCTCGACGATCTCGCGCGGCGCCTGCGGACGACGCCGGGGCGGCGCCGCTTCGTCGTGACCGAGAGCATCTTCTCGATGGATGGCGACCTCGCGCCGCTCGAGCCGCTGGTGACCCTGGCGCACGCCGCCGGCGCCGTGGTGATCGTGGACGACGCCCACGCGCTCGGGGTCGTCGGTCCAGGTGGCGCGGGGCTCGGCGCCGCCGCGGGCGCCGACATCGTGGTGGGGACGCTCGGCAAGTCCGTCGGCGCCGCGGGCGCGTTCGTCGCCGGACCCGCGGCGCTCGCCGACTTGCTCTGGAACCGCGCCCGCACGCTGGTGTTCTCGACTGGGATGACGATCGGGACGCAGGCGGCCGCGCTGGCCGGGGTTGCGATCGCTGCAGGGGGGGATGGGGACGAGCGCCGCGCCCGTCTTCAGACGCTGCGGGTCGGGCTCGGACGGCGGATGGAGTCGGGCAGCGCGGCCGCCATCGTGCCGGTGATTCTCGGCTCGGACCGCGCAGCCACCGCAGCCTCCGCGCGACTTGAGGAGCTCGGCTTCTGGGTGCCGGCCATCCGACCGCCGACAGTGGCCGAGGGCACCGCCCGGCTGCGGATCACCCTGTCGGCCGCACATTCGGCCGAGCAGGTCGCGGCGCTCAGCCGCGCGCTTGACGATCTCGGGGTCTGAGGCTGTTCCGGTCCTCCGGGGCCGGATCCCGGGTCCGGTTCGGGGCCACAGTTACCGACTGCCTGCCCCGGCGGACTGCCAGCCTCGGACGCGAAGCCCGGACATAGTGGTCGCCGAGGCGCAGGCGGTGGCGCACCCCATGGGCCGTGCTCAAACATGCCTCGCGCTGGCGAGATCGCGTGCGGTGTGCTCGAGCGAGCCGTGGTGTTATCCGTGGCGTGCGCGAGCGCGCTGCGGAACTGCGCGCGGCCCATGGGTGCGCCACCTGGCGCCTCGGGGAAGCGATGACCAGCCGGTTGACCGAGCCCGGATGACTCCGGGCCGGTTCCGGACCTGGCTTCGGTTCCGGTTCCAGATCTGGCGGTTCGGACCTGGCTTCGGTTTCGGACCTGGCTTCGGTTCCGGTTCCAGATCTGGCGGTTCGGACCTGGCTTCGGTTTCGGACCTGGCTTCGGTTCCGGTTCCGGACCTGGCTTCGGTTCCGGTTCCGGCCCCGGCTTCGGTGGGTTCCGAACCGGCGGCGGCTCGGGCTCCGGCTCGGGCTCCGGCTCGGGCTCCGGCTCCGGTTCCGGCTCGGGCTCGGGCCCCGGTTCTGGCTCTGGCTCGGGCTCGGGCTCCGGTTCTGGTTCTGGTTCTGGCTCTGGCTCGGGCCCCGGTTCTGGTTCTGGCTCGGGCTCGGGCTGCGGTTCTGGTTCTGGCTCGGGCTCGCCCCGGTTCTGGTTCTGGCTCGGGCTCGGGCTCGGGTTCTGGCTCTGGCTCGGGCTCGGGCTCCGGTTCTGGTTCTGGCTCGGGCTCGGGCTCGGGCTCCGGTTCGGGCTCGGGCTCGGGCTCGGGCTCCGGGTTCGGGTTCTGGCTCCGGCTCCTGGCTCCGGGTTCTGGCTCCGGTTCCGGATCCGGCTCCGGTTCCGGATCCGGTTCCGGTTCGGGCTCCGGTTCGGGTCGCCGGCGGTGTTCCACGTGGAACATGAGGGCGTCGGGGTTGGCGATGTTCCACGTGGAACATGGGGTGTCGGGGTTGGCGAATGCGGCGATGGGGTTGTCGATGTTCCACGTGGAACATCCGGCGGGCGGCGCTGGCGATGTTGCACGTGGAACATTGGGACGAAGTGGTCGATGTTCCACGTGGAACGCCGGGGCCGGCGAGCGTGGCGGGGACGATGGGGCCGAAGGTGGCGCGCGGAGCCTCTCCTATATATAAGGTGCGCGTGAGCTGGTCCGAGCGAGACAAGCAGGTCCTCTGGCACCCCTTCACGCAGGCGGCCGAGTGGTGCGCGGGTACGCCCCTGGTGATCGATCGAGCGGAAGGGAACTACCTGATCGACACGGATGGTCGGCGGTACCTCGACGGCGTGAGCTCCCTCTGGGTGACGACCCACGGCCACGGCGTACCGTCGATCGCGCGTGCGATCGCTGAGCAAGCAGCGCGGCTCGATCACTCCACGTTGCTCGGCCTGACCCACCCGCCGGCCATCCAGCTGGCCGAGCGGCTGGTGGCACTTGCTCCCGAGGGTCTGACCCGGGTCTTCTACTCCGACTCGGGCTCAACCGCGGTCGAGATCGCGCTCAAGCAAGCGTTCCAGTACTGGGCGTTGATGGGGCGGCCGAGCAAGCAGCGCTTCATCCACCTGGCCGAGTCCTATCACGGCGACACCCTCGGAGCGGTCGGGGTTGGAGGCATGGGCCTATTCCACCGGATCTTCGGGCCGCTGGTCGTCGCCGGGATCAAGGTGCCGACCCCCGCACTCGAGCCCGCCATCGCCCTGCCGGCGCTCCGCGAACTGCTAGACCGGCGGGCCGACGAGATCGCGGCGCTGGTGATCGAGCCCCTGATCCAGGGCGCGGCGGGCATGCTTGTCCACCCGCCCGGCTACCTGGCGGCGGTCGCGGACCTGTGCCACGCCCACGATGTCCTCCTGATCGTCGACGAGGTCGCGACCGGCTTCGGCCGCACCGGGACCGTGTTCGCCTGCGAGCAGGAGCGGGTTCGACCCGACCTGATGTGCGTCGCCAAGGGCCTGACCGGCGGGACCCTGCCGCTCGCCGCGACCCTGAGCACCGAGCGGATCTACCAGGCCTTCGTCGCCCCCCGGCAGGACTTGACGACCTTCTTCCACGGCCACACCTACACCGGCAATCCGATCGCGTGTGCGGCGGCCCTCGCGAACCTCGACCTGCTCGCGGATCCCACTGTCTTGGCCAGCGTCCAAACCGCGACCGCCCACATGGCCGCGCTCCTCGCGAACCTCGCCGAGATCCCCGTCGTGCACCAGGTCCGCCAGGTGGGCCTGATGGCAGGCATCGAGCTCCGTCGGCCCAACGGGGAGCCCCTACCCTTCGAACAGTTCGTAGGTACGGCCGTGTGTGACCGGGCCCGGGCCCACGGGGTGATCTTGCGCCCACTCTCGGACGTCATCGTCTGGATGCCACCGCTGAGCATCGGGACCGCCGATCTCGACCACATGGCTCGCGCGACCCGCGCGGCGATCATCGAGGTGCTTGGATGAAGTACTTCGTGACCGGCACCGACACCGGCGTCGGCAAGACCCACGTGACCGCCGCGCTGGTCACCGGCCTTCGAGCCGCTGGGCGGCGCGCCCGGGCGGTCAAGCCGATCGAGACCGGCTGGGACGCCGAAACCAGCGACGCCGCCCGGTTGGCACTCGCGTCCGATGTCCCGATCGAACTCACCATCTGGCGCGCACTTCAGGCGCCGCGGTCCCCCAAGGCCGCGGCCGCGCTCGAGGGACGACCGATCGACGCTCCGGCACTGGTCCACTGGTGTGCCACCCAGGCTGGGGATCCGCTGTTCATCGAGGGAGCCGGGGGCTGGATGGTCCCGATCTCCGAGGCCGTGAGCATGCGCGATGTTGCCGTCGAGGCCGCCGATGCGGTCATCGTCGTCGGGCGCGCTGGCCTCGGGACCGTGAACCACTCGCTCCTGACGATCGCCGCGGTGCAGCAGCGTATGGCGATGATGGGGCTCATCCTCTCGCGCCACCCCGACGAGTCGCTGGAGTTCGCACGCGAGAACGCGGACGAGATCGCGGTCCAGACCGGCGCCCGCGTCGGCATCTTCCCCGACGATCTCGGCGCGATCTTCGACTGGTTCACGGGCGCATTTGACGACCACCCAACCCATCGGATCTCGCTCCGCTGATCAACTGGCTGGCGAACGTCGGAGGCGTTCCAGCTGTTCATGAACCTCCCCACCGACGACAATTACATCGCCCCATCCTCGGAGGTGTGACTCGCCGGCCCCGCGCAGCCTGCACGAGGGGCGAGGCTGGTGGATGAGCCGGTGATCCCTCTGCTGAACTGGTCAGCCGACGCGGCGGACGATCACGGCTCGCTGCCAGTCGGCCAGCTCGCAGGCGTGGCGGCTGTCCGTCGGGCCCACCCTCCATCCCGAGGACAATCCCGCCCTGGCGGACGAGCGTCGCGCCGAGGCGCAGTGCGGGGGCGGGCCCCCCGGGGGGCGCGGGGGGGGGGCCGTCGCGCCGAGAGTCCGCCACTCGGAGATCTCGAAGGCTGGGTGATGCGCCGGGTGATCCCTCTGCTGAACTGGTCAGCCGACGCGGCGGACGATCACGGCTCGCTGCCGGTCGGCCAGCTCGTAGGCGTGGCGGCTGTTGGTCGGGCCCACCCTCCATCCCGAGGACAATCCCGCCCTGGCGAACGATCGTCGCGCCGACTGTCAGCCACTCGGAGATCTCGAAGGCTGGGTGATGCGCCGGGGTGATCCCTCTGCTGACCTGGTCAGCCGCCGCGGCGCCGCCTGATCGAGGCAGCGGCGGGTTGAGTTGGAGAGGTGATCCCTCTGCTGAACTGGTCAGCCGACGCGGCGGACGATCACGGCTCGCTGCCGGTCGGCCAGCTCGTAGGCGTGGCGGCTGTCGGTCGGGCCCAGATCGACCCGCTCACGACCCTCCATCCCGAGGACGATTCCGCCCTGGCGGACGAGCGTCGCGCCGAGTGTCAGCCACTCGGAGATCTCGAACGTTGCGCGTGAGGTGGCCGCGTCGAAGTCGTGGTCGATCGCAGGATCAACGCGCCGCGTCATCACCTCCAGTCGAGACAGCTCCAGCTCGCGCGCGACCGATGACAAGAACGCGGTCTTCTTGTGGAGTGGCTCGACGCACCGGATCGAGGCGCGGTCCAGGACGATCGCAATCACCAGACCCGGGAACCCGCCGCCGCTGCCGACGTCGACGATTGAATCACATTCACGAACGTGCGGGATCACGGCGAGCGAGTCGATCACGTGCTGGGTGATCTCGGCCGGGGTCCGCGCCGCCGACAGGTTGATGCGTCTGTTCCAGCGCTCGAACAGCTCGACGAAGCGCACCAGCCGCGGCGCCGCCGCCGCGACGTCGAGCGCACTGGCCGCCCGCGCGACGTCGTCATGCCAGGTCATCGGCGATCACTTTGCTCGCGAGCGGCACGACGAGCAACTCCTCGACACCCTCGACCGCGGTCGCCAGGTCCGGGGCCCAGCGCGCGTAGCTCGGGCCGACCGTCGCAGCGTCGAGGCTCGACACCAGCACCACCTCGTGCTCCGGCGGGAGGCGCGGCCGCAGGCCGAGCTCGTAGATGCCGCGGTTGACCACATCGACGGGACCGATGCCGTCCTCGCACGGCGCCACGATGACCACGCGGCCGCCCGGCCGGACCCAGCGCGCGACCGCGGCGACGCACTTGCTGGCCTGATACAGCGAGCGCGTGACCGGCGCGCGATCGGCCACCACCACGCACGCGGCCGGCGCGGCGCGCGCGGTCAGCCACGGCCGCGCCAGCGCGGCGCCGACCCGGAACGCCGCGTCCAGATCCCCGGCGACCACGGCCTGCACCTGATCGTGGCGATCGGCGACGCCGTCGAGCAGGAACGCGCGCGGCACGGCGAGCCGGGCCGCCTCCTCGAGATCGAGCCGACACGGGTTGTCGTCGACGGCGCCGGCCCGCGCCCGCGCGTCGGCCTTCCACAGATGGTTGGTGCGCGCGGCCCGGCTCGAGGCCAGGCCCGGGAAGATCGCCTTGGCGCCGGCGCCAAAGCCAGCGAAGTAGTGCGCGCGGATCACGCCGGTCGCGATCACCAGGTCGGCCTCGACGCAGGCGCGATGGACCTCCACCGGCGTGCCGCGCGCGGTCGCGCCGACGACGACCAGGTCGGTGTCATCGTGGCCGTCGTGGTCGAGGACGTCGACGTCGCGCAGGTGCGCGAGCCCGAGCGCCGCGAGGCCGCCGCTGCGCCCGTGCGTGCCGGTCGCGACCGCGATGGTCAGCCGCACCTCGGGCAGGCGCGCGCGGAGGGCGTCGACGAACGCGGCGCGCGGCTCGGCCCGGGTGGCGTCGCTGACGATGACGAGCACCCGATCGCCGCGGCGGGCCCGGGCCTCGAGCGTCGGGCCGCCGATCGGGGCGGCCAGCGCGGTCGCGCACAGGTCGTCGATCGGCGGTGGCGGCGTCGCCGGAGGCACCGCTAGCGTGGTGATCACCGCGCTGGTGTCAGCGGTCAGCTCGCCGCGTCCGAACGGGACCACGACCCGCGCCATGGCCAGACGGTACCAGGTCGGTAGCGACGCGTCGTCGGGTCGGTTACCATGCCGCCGGTCGATCGTGTCGAAGCAGACCCTTCTCCTCGTCGACGGTGATCCGCGCAGCCTGCGCGTGCTCGAGGTGTCGCTCAAGAAGGCGGGCTTCGTCGTCACGACCGCGGTCAACGGCAAGGACGCGCTCGAGAAGGTCGAGCTGTCGCCGCCCGACCTGGTCATCTCGGAGACCCTGCTCGACGAGATCGACGGCTACGCGTTCTGCCAGCGGCTCAAGGCCAATCCGGAGTGGGCCGACATCCCGTTCGTGTTCCTGACGGCCCAGACCGAGATCGAGTCGAAGATCAAAGGGCTCGAGCTCGGGGTCGACGACTACCTGACCAAGCCGATCTACATCAAGGAGATCGTCGCGCGCGCGCGCATCCTGATCCAGAAGCGCCAGCGCACGCGCATCGAGGAGCGCCGCGACGGCCGCACCAGGTTCTCGGGCCGCATCATCGACATGCCGGTCGTCGACCTGATCCAGACGATCGAGATCAGCCGCAAGGCTGGGCTCATCTACTTCACCGGCGAGGTCGGCAAGCAGGCGGCGATCTACTTCCGCGACGGCAAGGTCATCGACGCCGAGGCCGGGCCCCTGCAAGGCGAGGACGCGGTCTACCGGCTCCTGACGTGGAACGAGGGCGAGTTCGAGGTCGTGTTTCGCACCGTCCGGCGGCGCGACGTCATCACCGTGTCGTCGCAGGCGCTGCTGATGGAGGGCATGCGGCGCCTCGACGAGTGGGGGCGCCTCAGCGAGCAGCTCCCGGGCCTCGACATCCGGTTCGAGGTCGACGCGCGCGAGCTGACCAATCGGCTCGGCGATATCCCCGACGAGCACAACGCGATCCTGCGCCTGTTCGACGGCCGGCGGACGGTGATGGAGGTGATCGACTCGAGCGACTACGGCGATCTCGAGTGCCTCGAGGTCATCGCCAAGCTGTTCTTCGAGGGCCTGCTGGTCGAGCTCGGGCCGGGCAAGGAGCGGCGCGCCACCGGCGAGTGGACGGTGCCATCGTCGGTGCTCGACGAGACGCCCGGCCCCGACCGCGACCTGATCATCGCCAACGATCCGGTGACCGAGCTGGGCAGCCACGGCGAGCTACCGGGCGCGGCTGCTCCGGGGGCGCGCGCGCCGACGTCACCGCCCGCGCCGGTGGCGTCACCCGCGCCGGCCCCGATGTCACCAGGCGCGCGCGGTTCGGCGCCAGCGTCGCCGGCCCGGCCCGGATCGGCGCCCGCACGGACCGCGACGTCACCGGCGACGCTCGGGTCGACGCCGGCGCGGGCGTTGACGTCCCCGGCGTCGCCAGCACCCGTGTCCGCCGCGCCCGCGGGTCCGCCGGACGACGACGAGGCGTCGTTCGCCGATGTCACGCTCACGCCGCCGCCGGTCGACGTCGAGCTGGCGGCGCCCACCGGCGCGTCCGCGGCGACGGCGTCGCTGGCCGCGCAGCTGGCGACCGTCGCGGAGGCGCCGTCGCTGGCCGCTGGCCGCGGAGGTGGCGCCGTCGCCGTCGCTGGCCGCGCCGGTGGCGCCGGTCGCGGAGGTGGCGCCGTCGCCGGCGCTGGCCGCGCAGCTGGCGACCGTCGCGGAGGTGCCGTCGCTGGCCGCACCGGTGGCGCCGGTCGCGGAGGTGGCGCCGTCGCCGGCGCTGGCCGCGCCGGTGGCGCCGGTCGCGGAGGTGTCGCCGTCGCCGGCGCTGGCCGCGCCGGTGGCGCCGGTCGCGGAGGTGGCGTCGCTGGCCGCGCACGTGGCGCCGGTCGCGGAGAGCCCGGAGGTGCCGTCGCTGGCCGCGCCGGTGGCGCCGGTCGCGGAGGTGCCGACGCTGGCCGCGCAGCTGGCGACGGTCGAGGAGAACCCGGCGGTGCCGGCCACGCCGCCGCGCCGCAAGAGCCTGATCGAGAAGGCTATCGACGAGTCGGACCTGGTCGGGATGGGGATCGGCGACGTCGACGAGATCCTCGGCCTCAAGACCCCTTCGAGCCCCGCCCTCGCGGTGCCCCTGGCCCCGCCGACGATCGACTCTGGACCGATCCCGGTGGCGATCTACGCCGACGATCCGACGCCGCTGCCGCCGCCGATGGTGATCGACGCCGACGACGATCTGCCTCGCAGGACCACGTCGCAAGGCGCCGACGTCGCCCAGGTCGCCGGCGAGGTCGAGGCGCCGCCGGCGACGGTCGACGCCGATCCGGCGCGCGAGCTCGTCACGATCCGCCCGAAGCGCCAGACCCGGGAGCAGCCCGCGATCACCGGGTCGCCCGACGGCGGGTCGCCCGCCGCTGGGCCGCCCGCGATCACCGGGTCGCCCGACGGCGGGCCGCCCGCCGCTGGGCCGCCCGCGGTCACCGGGGCGCCCGCGGTCACCGGGGCGCCCGCCGCTGGGCCGCCCGACGCCGGGGCGTCCGACGCCGGGCCGCCCGCGGCCGCGCGGCCGCGCGGCGACGACGATCCGGTCCCACGCGCCGCGGCCGCCTCGATCCCGCCCAACCAGCGCGGGCCCCGATGGCCTGCGATCGTCACGGGCCTCGGCGCGCTGGCGATCCTGGCCTTCGTGGTCACGACAGCGGGTCGCGGCGGCGCGCGGTCGAAGGCGATCGACGCCGGTCCGGTCGCCCGCACGTCGGACGCGCGGGTGAGCGCGCCGGAGATCGTCGACGCGGCGCCGCCGGTGCCGACCGACGCGGCCCCACCCGCGGACGCGCGGGCGATCGACGCGGCCCCACCCGCGGACGCGCCGGTCGCCGAGGGGCCCGGCCCGGACGCCGGCATCGACCACAAGGCCGCGCTCGCCGGGGCTCGCGCCGCGCTCGACGACGGCGACTACGCGCGCGCGCTCGAGCTGGCCGACACGTCGCTCGCCGGTCGGCGCACGTCGCGCGCGTACATCGTGCGGGCCGACGCGTTGCGCCGCCTCGGCCGCATCGATCTGGCCGTGCAGGCGATCGACGCGGCGATCAAGGCCAACAACTCCTACGCCCCGGCGTGGGAGCTCAAGGGCAAGATCTTGTGGAGCGCGCGGCGCTACGCGGAGGCCCGGCCAGTGTTCGAGCGGTTCCTCGAGCTGCAGCCGACCGGCGAGGCCGCCGACACCGCGCGTGCGCTGCTGGGGACCAAGTGATGCGGGCGCTCGGGCTCGAGCCCTCGTGCGACGAGGCCGCGGCGGTCGTGGCCGCCGGTCCGCGCGCGCTGTCGGACGTGGGCGCGTCGCCGCACGACGGCCACGGGCCCGATGGCAACGTCGATACTCGCGCGGCGGCCGACCGTGTCGCCGCTCCGGTGCGCGCGCTGCTGGGGACCAAGTGATGCGGGCGCTCGGGCTCGAGCCCTCGTGCGACGAGGCCGCGGCGGTCGTGGCCGCCGGCCCGCGCGCGCTGTCGGACGTGGGCGCGTCGCCGCACGACGGCCACGGGCCCGATGGCAACGTCGATACTCGCGCGGCGGCCGACCGTGTCGCCGCGCCGGTGCGCGCGCTGCTGAGGACGGCGTGATGCGGGCGCTCGGGCTCGAGCCCTCGTGCGACGAGGCCGCGGCGGTCGTGGCCGCCGGCCCGCGCGCGCTGTCGGACGTGGGCGCGTCGCCGCACGACGGCCACGGGCCCGATGGCAACGTCGATACTCGCGCGGCGGCCGACCGTGTCGCCGCGCCGGTGCGCGCGCTGCTGAGGACGGCGTGATGCTGGTGCTCGGGCTCGAGAGCTCGTGCGACGAGACCGCGGCGGCGGTCGTGGCCGACGGCACGCGCGCGCTGTCGGACGTGGTCGCGTCGCAGCACGACGTCCACGGACCCTACGGCGGCGTCGTGCCCGAGCTGGCGTCGCGCGCGCACGTCGTCAACGTGGTGCCGGTGCTCGACCAGGCGCTCGCGCGCGCCGGGGTCGGGCTGGCGCAGCTCGACGGCGTCGCCGTCACCTTCGGCCCGGGCCTGGTCGGCGCGCTCCTGGTCGCGGTCCAGACCGCCAAGGCGCTGGCCTGGGCGCGCGGGCTGCCGCTGGTCGGGGTCCACCACCTCGAGGGCCACCTGTCGGCGGTCTACCTCGAGCCCGATCCGCCGCCGCTGCCGCACCTGGCGCTGATCGTCTCGGGCGGCCACACCTCGCTGGTGCGCGTCGACGATCACGGCGTCGTCGTCGAGCTGGGCCGCACCCGCGACGACGCGGCCGGCGAGGCCTTCGACAAGGGCGCCAAGCTGCTCGGCCTCGGCTACCCCGGCGGCGCCGCGGTCGATCGCCTGGCGGCGACCGGTGATCCGCGGGCGGTCGTGATGCCGCGCGCGATGACCAGCCGCGCCAACGACGACTTCTCGTTCAGCGGCCTGAAGACCGCGCTGCTCCACCACGTGCGCGCCCACGGCGTGCCCGAGGGCCAGGGGCTCGCCGACCTGTGCGCGAGCTACCAGGGCGCGATCGTCGAGGTGCTGGTGCGCAAGACCCGGCGCCTGGCCCGCCGCGAGGGCCTCGCCCACGTGCAGGTGTGCGGCGGCGTGGCGGCCAACCGCGGGTTGCGCGCGGGGCTGGCCGCGGCGGCGGCCGAGGACGGCTTCCGCCTGTACGTGCCGGCGCCGGCGCGCTGCACCGACAACGCCGCGATGATCGCGGCGGCCGGGTACTACCGCCTGGCCCGCGGCGAGCGCGCCGATCTGACGCTCGGGGCCACCGCCAACCTGCCGCTGCCGCGGCGAGCCGTCCATGTCGCTCCCTGATCGCGGCGGCCCCGCCTTCCCGACCGCCGGCGCGCTGCTCGACAAGTACGGGCTGCGGGCCAAGAAGCACTTCGGCCAGAACTTCCTCACGTCCGAGCGCGTGTTCCGGGCGATCGTCGACGCGACGGTCCGCACCGACGACGAGTGGGTCGTCGAGATCGGCGCCGGCCTCGGCACCCTGACCGCGCGCCTGGCCGAGCGCGTGCCCGAGGGCAAGGTCATCGCGCTCGAGCGCGACCCCGACATGGTGGCGGTGCTGCAGGCCGAGCTGGGGCACCTCGACAACATCCAGATCGAGCCCGGGGACGCGCTGCGCTACGACCTCGCGGCGTGCGCGCGCTGGCGCGGCGATCCGATCGTCGTGTGCGGCAACCTGCCGTACCACATCGCCGCGCCGCTGATGTTCCGCACCGTCGCGGCCCGCGCCCACGTCGCCCGCGGCGTGTTCATGGTGCAGAAGGAGATGGCCGATCGCATCGTCGCGCCGCCCGGCACCAAGACCTACGGCGCGCTGTCGGTGATGCTGCAGTCGTTCGCGAGCTGTCGCGCCGTCGTGCAGGCGCCGGCCGGCGCGTTCACGCCCGCGCCCAAGGTCGACTCGGCGGTGGTCCGGCTCGACTTCACGGCCGCCCCGAAGCTGGACCTGCCGGACGAGGAGCACTACCGTGCGGTCGTGCACGCGGCGTTTGGACAGCGGCGCAAGACCCTGCGCAACGCGCTGCGCGCGGTCTACCGCGACGACGCGGTCGACGCGGCGCTGGCCGCGACGACGATCGACGGGATCCGCCGCGGCGAGACGCTCAACCTGGTCGAGTTCGCGGCGCTGGCGCGGTCGATCCCGTCGACGGCCCAGGTCGGCATCGTCGTCGAGGAGCACGGCGCGTGAGAGCGACCCCCGCGCATGCCTGAGCTGCCCGAGGTCGAGTCGGTCCGGCGCGGCCTGGTGCGGCGGCGCCTGCGCGGGGTCGCGATCGCGCGGGTGCGCTCGAGCGGGCTGCCGCTGCGGCTGGCGCGGCCGCAGCCGCTGGCGGCGCTGCGGCGCGCGACCCACGGCCGGCGCATCACCGACGTGCGGCGGCTGGGCAAGTACCTGCTGATCGAGCTCGACGGTCGCCACGCGGTGCTGGTGCACCTCGGCATGAGCGGCAACCTGACGACCACCAAGCGCGCGACCCCGTGGGCGCCGCACACCCACGTCGTGTTCGAGCTGACCGACGGCCGCGATCTCCGGTTCGTCGACCCGCGGCGGTTCGGTCTGGTCGAGGTGGTCGAGCGCGGGCGCGAGCGCGAGCACCCGTCGCTGGCGGTGCTGGGCCCCGACCCGATCGCCGAGGGGCTGCCGCTCGAGCACCTCGCCCAGGCGGCGCTCGGGCGCACGACCCCGGTCAAGACCTTCATCCTCGATCAGCGCGTGCTGGCGGGCGTCGGCAACATCTACGCGTCCGAAGCGCTGTGGCTGGCGCGGATCGCGCCGACCCGGCCGGCCGGCGCGCTGACCGCGGCCGACGCCGACGCGCTGGGCATCGCGATCAAGGACGTGCTCGAGTTCGCGATCGACAACGGCGGCACGACCCTGCGCGACTTCATCGGCGCCGACGGGGTGCCCGGCGACAACGGCGAGTACTTGCTGGTCTACGGCCGCGCGGGCGAGCCGTGCCCGCGCTGTCGGACCCCCATCCGGAAGTCGGTCCAGGCGGGGCGTGCGACCTACGCTTGTCCAACGTGTCAGGCCCGGTAGGGGTCTACTGATCAGATGCGTAAGCCGGCGCCCACCGCCTCGTTGCCAAGGGGGTTTGCCCCCCCGGCGAGCGTTGCGGTAGTGTCAGGCTCTCTCTGCCCGGGCAACCGCGCGATTCCGTTGCTCATTCAAACCGCACCATGCTGACGGCCGAGCCCGACGAAGACTTGATGGTGCGCTACCAGGCGGGCGAGGTGCGCGCGTTCGAGGTGCTCCTCGGTCGCCACCGCAAGCCGGTCTACAACTTCATCCTGCGCTACGTCGGCGACAAGGAGACCGCCGAGGATCTGCTGCAAGAGACCTTCATGCGCGTCATCAAGGGCGCCGAGGCTTACAAGCGGCAGGCCAAGTTCACGACGTGGCTTTACACCATTGCGCGGAACCTGTGCGTTGATCAAACCAGACGACGCAAGCACCGCAAGCACGCCTCGCTCGACGCGCCGCTGGCCGCCGACGAGGACAGCGGCACCCTGCTCGACGTCGTCGCCGGAAACGAGATGCCGTCCGACCGCAAGACCGTCAACAAGCAGCTGCACGCCAAGCTGCAGCACGCCATCGCGACCCTGGGCGACGAGCAGCGCGAGGTCTTCCTCATGCGCGAGTTCCTCGACATGCCGTTCAAGCAGATCGCCGACGTCGTCGGCGTCCCCGAGAACACCGTGAAGAGCCGGATGCGGTACGCGCTCGAGAAGCTGCGGCTCGAGCTCGACGAGTACAAGGACCTCGCGAAGGTCGCGCCGTGAGGCCGTGATGGCGGACGAGCGGTCACCCGAGCGGTCGCCCGAGGAAGGCGCCGCGCTGTCACCCGAGCTGTCACCTGAGCTGTCACCTGAGGAGGGCGCCGCGCTGTCGGCGCTGTACCGCGAGGCCGACGACGACGCCGAGCCGCCGGGCGAGTGGTCGTCGCTGCGCGACCTGATCGGCGCGGCGCGCGCCAGCGGCTTCGACGAGGAGCCGTCGCCGCGGATCGACGCGCTCCTGATGGCCGCGGCCCGGCAGCACGCGCCGGCGCCGCGCCGGCGCTGGTGGCAGCGCCTGGCGGCGTGGATGCAGCCGGTCATGGTGCACCCGGCCCTGGCCGGTGCGGCGGCGCTGGTCGTGGTCGTCGGCGCCGCCGGCGTCATGTACCGCCGCGGCACCAGCGAGGTCACGCATCCAGCGGCGCCCGTGCCGCAGCTCGCCGAGCGCGCGCGGTCAGGCGCGCCGCCGCCGACCGACGAAGGCGAGCCCGAAGCGGTCACCGCGGTCGCGCCGGCGGCCGACCCGAACGTCGGGGCGGAGGTGGCGACCGCCGACAAGCAGGCCGCGGCTGCGCCGACCACGCCTCGCCCTCGGCCTCGGCCCGCGCCCACCGCCGGGGCGCCCGCCGCTGGGCCCGCGTCCGCCGCCGGGCGCGGCGCGTCATTCAACGCCGATCGCGACGTCGACGACCGCATGCAGATCGCGGCCGACGAGGCCGCGCCACCGATGGTGACGGGGCGCGAGCCGCCGGTCCAGGCACCGTCGCCGCCGGTGACCGGGAGCAAGCCGCCGGTGCAAGCGGTGACCGGGAGCAAGCCGCCGGTCCAGGCACCGTCGCCGCCGCCGGTGAGCGAGCAGAAGCCATCGGCCCCGCCGCCGCCACCGCGGCCAGATGCGACCACCGCGCCGCGCGGCGGTGCGGTCAACACGCAGACCTCGGGGCCCGCGCGGGCTGAGCTCCTGCGTGCCGCGCAGCAGGCTGCCCGTCGGGGCGACTGCACGTCGGCGCGCGCGGTGTCGGACAAGGTGCGGGCGCTGGATCCGACCTATCACCGCGATGTGTTCGCGCGCGACCCCGACATCGCGCGCTGTCTCGCCGCCGCCAAAGCTAATTGACTTTGGTTCAAGAGCCGCGACAATGGGCCGATGCGCGCTCGCCATGCCCTGACCCTCGCGGTGCTCTCGGTCGCAGCCTGCGGCGGGGACGACCGCCCCGGATCGCCTGACGCCGCGACCGGCGCGACGTACTTCCAGGACGTCAAGCCGATCATCGACGCCAAGTGCCTCGGCTGTCACGCCACCGGCGGGATCGCGCCGTTCACGCTCGAGACCATCGACGAGGTCACCGAGAAGGGCGGCGTCGTCCTCGAGAACGTCGTGGCCAAGACCATGCCGCCGTGGCCGGTCAACCCCGACTGCAACCAGTACTTCGGCGATCGCTCGCTGACCGACGCGCAGATCGCGACCTTCCAGGCGTGGGCCGCCGGCGGCTACCAGGCCGGCGATCCCGCGCACCCCGGCGCGCCGCTCGTGACCGAGGAGCTCCGGCTGACCCGCGTCGATCAGACGCTGCGCATGGCCGCGCCCTACACGCCGCAGACCACGACCGAGAACCCCGACGAGTACCGCTGCTTCGTCATCCCGTGGCCCGAGACCACGACCACGTACGTGACCGGCTTCCGCGCGACGCCCGGCAACCCCAAGGTCGTGCACCACGTGATCGCGTTCCACGCCCAGCCGAACCAGGTCGCCGAGTACGAGGCGCTCGACGCGGCCGATCCCGGCGCCGGCTATCAGTGCTTCGGCGGCACCGGCGGGCCGTCGCGGACCTGGCTCGGCGCGTGGGCGCCGGGCAGCCTCGGCAGCGACGTGCCGGCCGGCACCGGCCTCGCGGTCGCGCCGGGCTCGGCGATCATCCTGCAGGTGCACTACAACGTGCTCCAGGCCGGGCCCGAGCCGGATCAGACCCAGATCGAGTTCAAGCTCGACGACGCCGTCGCCAAGGTCGCGACGATCCAGCCGTGGGCCAACCCGCAGTGGCTCGACACCCAGCTCATGCACATCCCGCCCAACGAGGCCGACGTGATGCACGCGTTCGAGTTCGACGCGACGCTCGCGACCGGCGGCCCGTTTCAGATCTACTCGGCCGGCCTGCACATGCACACGCTCGGCACGCGCATCAAGGCCAGCGCGATCACCGGCGCGGGCGTCGAGCAGTGCCTGGCGCAGATCGACGACTGGAACTTCCACTGGCAGGGCAGCTACGGCCTGCGCACGCCGATCACGTTCAATCGCGGCGACAAGCTCCGGGTCGAGTGCCACTGGGACAACACCGTCGCCAACCAGCCGATGGTCGGCGGCCAGCCGCGCACGCCCACCGACGTCTACTGGGGCGAGGGCACGACCGACGAGATGTGCCTCGGCGTCTTCTACATCACGCCGCTGTGATCGCGGGCTGACCGCGCCCGACCGGGCGCGTCCTGAGGCGCGTCGGTCGGCGCGCCCAGGTGGCCGCGCGATGCCGCGCGCCATCGCTCGTACCGCGCGCGCCGGCCGGCGGCGCGGCCTCGTCGTCGGAGCGCGGGCGCGAGGAGGACGTGGTCAGCGCGGGGCGCGCGCGGTCAGCGGGTCGGGCTGCGCGCGGCGGGCGACGCAGCGCCGGTCGCTCGCCGCGGTCGCGGTCGCGGCGCCCGCGTGGGTCGCGGTGGGTGGCGGCGGATCGATCGGGCGGGTGCTCACGCCGGCTGACCGCGGGTCCACGTGCGCCGGGCCTCGGCCGGGAGCCGGCCGTAGCGCCGCTGGTGCGCGTCGAGGAAGGCGCGGGTCGGCGGGTTGAGGTAGCCGCCGCCGGCGAGCTCGCCGAACTCGGCGAGGTAGCGCGCGGCGATCGCGGCGAACCGGCGGTCGCGCTCGTCCTTGGCGACGATCGACGCGGCCGCGACCGCGGCGTGACGGCCCTCGCCGCGATCGAACGCGCGCAGGTGCGGGTACTGGTCGCGCAGCGGCGTGAACATCTTGGCGCCATCGGCGATGATGCGCGCGCAGGTCGGCGCGCCGTCGATCAGCACCACCGCGCGCTCGCGCTCGAGCAGGTTGAGCTCACCCCGCTCGACCCGGGCGTCGATCTCATCGGCCTCGACCACCGCCACCGCGACGTACGGCGCGCGCGCGCGCACCAGCGCGGCCAGCGCGGCCCGACGCTCGATCGCGCCCTTGCCGGCGAGCTGCTTCGAGTCGCACACGCCGGCCCGGGTCAGCGCGCGGGCGGCGCTGGCGTCGAGGGCGACCGCGGCGACCACCATCGGGCCCAGGATCGGCCCGCGGCCGGCCTCATCGAGGCCGAGCGTCAGCGCGCCGCGGATCGTGGCGCCGACGCCGGGCAGGCCGAGCTGACCGTCGCGGCTCGCGGCGCCAGCGGCGCGGCGCGGGGCCCGGCTCACGGCGCCAGCCGCGCGGCCAGGGTCGCGAGCGCCAGCTCGAGCCCGACCTCGAGCTCGTAGGCGTCGAGATCGTTGCGGGCGGCGGCGCGATCGATCGCGCGACCGGCGTCGGCGAGCGCGCGCTGGCCGGCCCGCGCCAGCGGCTCGCCGACCAGCATCTCGAGATCGGGCGCGGCCCGGAACAGCGCGTGGTGGACGGTGTCGGGCTCGAGCGCGAGCTTGGGCAGGTCGTGCTTGAAGAAGCCGTCGACGGCGCCGCCGGCGAGGAACCCGGCGACGTAGGCGCGGGCGTAGGCCAGCGGCGCGGTCGCGGTCGCGATCGCGCGGTCGAGCTCGGCCGCGTCCGTGATGGTCGCGCGCAGCTCGGCGGCGACCTCGGCGGCGGCGGCGCGCAGCATGGCCTCGTAGCCGTCGGCCAGCAGGCCGACCAGGTAGTCGCGATCGGCGGTCGTCGCGCTGTGGCTGCCGAACGGCAGCTGGCGCGGGCGCACCAGCTCGATGACCTCGTGCGCGGCGCGGCGGTAGAGCTCGCTGACGGCGGTGGCGAGGGCCCGGCGGGCGCGCGCGACGACCGCCTCGGTCCAGCCCGCGGCGGCGGCGGCGACCCGGTCGCGGGCCGCGCGCTCGCCGTCGGCCCGGGCGGTGGCCTCGGCGCGGGTGGCCGCGAGCGTGGCCTGGGCGGTGGCGATCGTGGCGAGCAGGCGCCGGGCCACCGCGCCGCGCTTGATCGCGCGGGCCTGGGCGAAGAACCGCTCCTCGAGCGCGGTCGCGAGCGCGCCCCAGCCGCCGTCGTCGTCGCCGCCGGCGCGCTTCCACGCCAGCGCCGCGCGGGCCGAGAACGGCACGATGTGCTCGACCCGGTCGCCGAGCTGGTCGGCGACGTACGTGACGACCTCGCGGATGTCGTCGGCGCCGAGCTGGTCGCGCTTGTTGAGCACGCCGAGCACGCGCTTGCCCTCGGCCCGGATCGCGTCGAGCGCCTTGCGCTCGCTGGCCTTGCCGCCCTGACCGGCGGTGAACACCCAGACCACCGCGTCGGCGCGCGCGATGAACGCGCGGGCGGTGGCCTCGTGCTCGGGCAAGATCGAGTTGAGGCCGGGCGTGTCGATGATGTGGACCTTGGCCAGCGCGTCGAGCGGCAGCGCGATCTCGACCCGGTCGATCGTGCGGGCGTCGTCGTCGGACAGGTCGCGCAGGGCCGCGTGCAGCTCGTCCCACGCGAGCGACCGGGCGCTGCCGTCGGCGGCGACGATCCGGCCGCCGCGCTCGTGGCCGTACTTGACGACGTTGATCGTCGCGGTCGTCGGCGTGATGCCGGTGGCCGCGACCTCGTCGCCGATGAACGCGTTGACGAACGACGACTTGCCGCTCGAGAACTCGCCCATCACCGTGACCAGCAGCGGCTGCTCGAGCTCGGCCATCGCCCGCGCCACCGCGGCGACGTGCCCGGCCAGGTCGGCCCGCACCGCCAGGGCCCGGGCCAGCGCGTCGGCGAGGCGGCCGATGTCGTCGTCGTCGGGCACCGCCAGGCGGCGGGCCAGGACCTCGGCCAGCGCGGCGCGCGCCCGGCCCGAGGCCGGCGCCAGCTCGAGCGCGGCGCGGGCGGCGGCGACGGCGCCGTCGTGATCGCCTTGATCGGCGGCGGCGCGACACTCGACCAGCGCTAGCTCGACGTCGCGCGGGGCGCCGACCAGGAGCGCCCGGGCGGACCCGGCGTCGCCGCGCGCGCGCAGGTCCTCGGCCCGGGCCGCCAGCGCGATCGGTGCGTCGGGGCGCTGCGTCAGCAGATCGTTGGCCCACCGGACCGCGCGCTCGTGATCGCCGCCGACGTGGGCCGCGGTCACGGCGGCCGCGAGGGTCGTCGCGTCGGCGCCCAGCGCCAGCGCGCGCTCGTACGCGGTCAGCGCGGCGTGGGTGTCGCCCATGGCCACGGCCAGCGCGGCCAGGCGCGCGTGGATCTCGGGTCGGCGCGGCTCGAGCTCGAGCGCCTCGAGGTAGCGGTGGTGCGCGCCCGCGAAGTCGCGGGCGGCGAGCGCGGCGTCGCCGAGGCCCAGCCGCGCCGCGCCGAGCTGGCGCCGGGCCTCCGCCCCGTGGCCGGCCAGCGCCGCGTCGACCGCGCGCTCGAACAGCCGCGCGGCGTCGATGGCGCGGTGATCGGCGAGCGCCAGGCGCCCCAGGGCCAGGAGCGCCGGCGCCGGCGCCGGGTCGTGCGCGCTGGCCCGCTCGAGGTGCACGCGGGCCTCGTCGGCCGAGGTCCGCGGATCGGCCAAGAGCACCTCGCCGAGCAGCGCCCGCGCCAGCGGATCGTCGGGGGCCTCGGCCACCGCCTTGCGCAGATCGCGGACGGCCTTGTCGGGCTCGCCGAGCCCGCGCCAGGCCTGGCCCAGCGCGAGGTAGGCCGCCGCGAGCAGCGCCCGATCGCCGCCGGCGGCGTCGACGCCGCGCCCGAGCAGCAGGGTCGCGTCGGCCAGCTGGCCCAGCCCGACCAGCGCCCGGCCGTGGCCGATCAGCGCTTGGGCGTCGCCGGTCCGGACCGTCAGCGCCTTGGCGAACGCGGCCGCGGCCCGGTCGTCCTTGCCGCGCACCAGCTCGAGCTCGCCCAGCGCCAGCAGCGCGCCGGCGTGATCCGGCCGATCGGCCAGGAGCGCCTCGAGCAGCTCGGCGGCGCCGGCGTGATCGCCGGCCAGCGCCAGGTCCCGGGCGGCGTCGAGCTGGTCGCGGTAGCTGTCGAGGAACAGCTCGTCGACGGTATCCCCGGCCTTGCGGGCGACCCGCGACCACAGCGAGCGCAGCGTGTCGGCCGGCCCCGCCATCAGTCGTCGTTCGCGCCGGGCGGCAGCTTCCACAGATCGGTGCGGAGCTCGCCCAGGCCGATGCGCATCGCGCTGACCTGGGCGATCTGCTCGGCGGTCGCGGCCTGCAGCTCCTCGGCCTCGCCGCCGTGCTCGCGCCGATCGCTGATCGTCCGCTGCAGCACCTCGGAGATGCCCTTGTAGAGCGAGTTGCCGGCGGTCGTGACGAACTCGCGCAGCCGGGTCGCGAAGTCGTCGATGCACTTGTCGAAGTGCGGCCGCATCGCCGTGGCGGCGTGGAAGATCGCGCCGGGCACCTTCTCCTTGGCCTGGGCCCGGATGTCGCCGGCGATCTTCGACTTGAGGACGATCGCCAGGATCGGCGCCGCCAGGGTCAGCAGGCCGCCGGCGAGGACGTTGACGAAGATCATCACGCCGCCGAGCGCGCCGAGCGCGTAGACGCCGACGTCGTACTTGAAGCTGTCGACGTCGATGTCGATCCGGGCGTCGTCGGGGCCGAGCCGCTCGGCCAGCGCCGCCGAGGCCGCGGCCACGTTCTGGTTGGTGATCGTGATGACGTCCTCGGCCAGGCGCTCGAGCATCGCCGCCAGCTTGGCGCCCTCGAGCTCGGCCCACTCCTTGAACTTGTCCTCGATGAACGCCGGCAGGTAGCGCTTGATGTCGTCGGCGTCGACCGCGTCGAGCTGCGGCACCAGCGCCGTGACGAAGCCCTGGGCGAACGCGTCGAGATCGGCGCCGACGTGGGACTGGATGGCGTTGGCGTCGGCCTCGATCCGGATGTGGAGCTCGTCGAGCGTCTTCTTCGACGCGTCGAGCTGCTGCCGCACCAGCGCGACCCGCTCCTCGAGCTGCTCGATCGTCAGCGACCACGCCTTCTGGCGCACGTTCAGGTTCTGCTCGAGGTAGCCGGCGGTGCGGGCGGCGTCGACCGCGGCGTTGTCGAGCAGGATCCGGGCGCGGTCGCCGGCCAGGAACGTCTTCAGGTGCGCCATCAGCGTCGGCATGCCGCTGTCGTCGTCCTTGCGGATCAGCCACGACCGCGCCGACAGCGGGAACACCGGCGCCCCCGGCGCCAGCTTGGCGACGCCGTCCTTGACGTAGGCGGTGACCGCGGCGCGCTCGTCGTCGCTCAGCAGGTCCATCTTGCCGAGCACGAAGATCAGCCGCTCGCGGGTGCCGTCGAGCATGTGCGAGGCCAGGAACGTGCGCTCGCTGTCCTTGAGCGCCTGGCCGGCGTCGAGCAGGAACAGCACCGCGTCGGCGCGCGGCACGTAGCCGTACGTGACCTCGGCCCGCTGGTCGTTGAGGTCGTTGACGCCGGGGGTGTCGACCAGGACGACGTTGTCCTTGAGGATGTCGCACGGGTAGCCGAGCTCGACGTACGCCACCTCGCTGGCGTGGCCGCCGGTCACGGTGACCCACTCGCGGATCTCCGACGGCGTCAGGTCGACGTCGTCGCCGGTGTTCAGCACGACCCGCGCGTGCGGCTGGTCCGCGTACAGGACCTGGTTGATCGCCGCGGTCGTCGGCGTGATGCCGGTGGGCAGCACGTCGAGGCCGAGCAGCGCGTTCACGAACGTCGACTTGCCGTGGTTGAACTCGCCGAGCACGACGATGTGGAAGCGCTCGCCCTCGAGCTTGGGCACGCGGTTGACCCGGATGTCCCGGGCCAGCGTGGTCATCCCGACCGCGTCGGCGACGTCCGCGAGCTCGCGGTAGCGGGTGAGGACGGCGAGCTTGGTGTGCTGGTGCTGGTCGAGGAGCATGGGCCCTGCCGATCGTGCGGTGGCTAGAACAGGCTCAGCAGATCGGAGACCTGCTTGTCGATGGCGTCGGTCGAGGGCTTGTCGTCGGTCGGCGCGCCGCGGTGCTGGGCGTAGAGCGCGCCCTCGGCGAACGCCCGCAGCGCCGCGATCCGCTTGGGCAGGAGCGGGTGCGCGCGGAACATCTCGGTCAGGCGGCCGAGGCCCTTGGTGGCCGGGGGCTCGCGCAGGTACGCGGCCACGTCGAAGTCGACCGCCGCGTCGCCCATCGCCAGCTTGACCATCATCCGCAGCGTGGCCTCGAGATCGCGGGTCGCCAGGAGCGCGGCCCGATCGCAGGTGATCTCGGCGCGCCGGGCCCAGGCCCGCAGCGCCATCGTCGCCGGCTGCACCATCCAGCGCACGAACATCGCGGCGGCGTGGCTGACGTAGTGCAGCGCGGTCACGTACGGGACGTGGCCGTTCTGGATGTGCCCGAGCTGGTGGCCGATGGCCGCGGCCAGCTCGTCGTCGGTCAGGGTCGCGGGCAGATCGGTGCGGACGACCACGTAGGGCTGCTCGTCGGTGCCGAGCGTGGCCAGCGCCGCCGACCAGCCGACCGGGGCGACGTAGACCGACGGCGTGTCGAGGCCCAGGCCGGCGGCCGCGCGCTTGGCCGCGGCCCAGATCCGGGGCGCGCTCTCGGACGCCTTGGCCGCCTCGGCCAGGAGCTCGGCCCGGGCGCGGTCGTTCCACAACCGCGCGGTCGCCTCGATCGCCATGGTCACCGGGCGCGCGCCGATGAACGACCGCCGGAGCTTGCGCTCGCCGGCGAACGCGTAGCTCGCGCCGGTGTAGGCGCGGTGGACGACCTCGCCACGTCGCTCGTTGACGTAGCGGGCGAAGTCGAAGTCGATCATGTCGGCAGTATGCCCTATCAGGCCGGGTCCGGCCCGGCGCGGCGGCGGGCGATCACCAGCGCCACCAAGCCCAGCACGACGGCGAACCACAAGGTCGCGAGGCGGGTCAGGATCGTCGCGGCGGTGGCGGTGCCGCGATCGACGCCGGTGGCGTTGGCGACCAGGAGCAGGGTCATCGCGCCCTCGGTGACCCCGAGGCCGCCGGGCAGGAAGCTGAGCGCGCCGGCGATCGTGGTCGCGGCGTAGATCAGGAGCGCCAGGCCGATGCCGACCGACGCGCCCGGGAAGCCGCCGACGATCAGCGCGAAGCCCAGGCCCTCGCAGGCCCACGCCGCCACCGACAGCAGCGTCGACCACGCCAGGACGCGCGGCTGGGCCAGCGCGGCGAGGCCGTCGTAGACCTCGAGCAGCCGCGGGCGCAGCCGGGCCAGTCGCTTCGGCGTGGTCACCAGCTCGATGAACCACACGCCCAGCGCGCGCCACAGGATGAACGCCAGCCCGAGCGCGATCACCGCGCCGCACGCGACCACCACCTTGACCGCGACGCCGTAGAGCGCGACGCCGATCGCGGCCAGGCACATGAGCGCGATCAGATCGCTGACGCGCTCGGCGATGACCACCGCGGCGCTCGCGGCGATCGGCGTGCCCACGAGCCGGCGCAAGAGGTAGCTCTTGATCAGCTCGCCGAGCTTGCCGGGCGTGACGGCCATGCTGAAGCCGGCCACGAACACCAGCGCGCTGGTGCCGACCGGCACGACCAGCGCCCGGGTGCGCAAGTAGCCGTGCCAGCGCAGGAACCGCAGGACGTAGTTGCCCAGGGCCAGGGCCAGGGCCGCGCCGAAGGTGCCCCAGGCGAACCCGTCGAGGCGATCGCGGACCTGCCGGACGTCGCCGACGAGCGTCAGCGCGGCGATGACGGCGGCCACCGCGAGCACGAGCGTGACGATCCGGCGCGCGCTGGCCACCGGCGGGTTGTACCGGACTGGCCCGGGCGAGGCCACGTCGAGGACGGCCGATCGCCCGGCTTGACCGTGCCGCGCGTGCGCCTATACGGTCGGGGCCATGCCGAACGCCAAGACCCTGCTCGTGGTCGACGACGACCCCGAGATCGTGACGATGCTGTCGATGCGGCTCGAGTCGCGGGGCTACAAGGTCGTGACCGCCAGCGACGGCAAGGAGGCGCTGGCCGAGGCCAAGCGCCGGCGCCCGGCCCTGATCATCCTCGACGTGATGATGCCCAGCAAGAACGGCTGGGAGGTCGCGCGCGCGCTCAAGCAGGACCCGGTCACCGAGTCGATCAAGGTGATCATGCTGACCGCGATCGGCGCCAACGTGAACGAGCTGACGTCGCCCCTGTACGGCGCCGACGCCTACTTCGACAAGCCGTTCGACTTCACCCAGCTCGAGGCCAAGATCGCCGAGCTGCTGGCCTGAGAGGGGACGGTGTCAACCTTGTCAACTCCTGGCCGCGCCGGCCCCGGCGCGCGGCGCACCGAAAGATTGTCAAAGTTGACACCGTCCCCTATTCGTCGTCGTCGCGGCCGCTCGACGCGGCGCTGAGCAGCTTGAGCGCCTTGGCGTACCAGGGGCTCGAGCTGGGGACCATCTTGACGATCCGGCGCGCCAGGGACTTGGCGTCCTCGGGCTTGCTCTTCTGCAGCTTGAGCGCGGTGCCGTAGAACTCCCCGGCGCGGCTCTCGAGCGAGCGCCGCACGCCCTCGATCATCGCGCTGCCGCCGGCGCCGACGTTGACGGCGTCGTCGGCGGCGCTCTTGGCCAGCTCGTAGTTCTGCTTGGCCATGTACGACGCCGCGGCCTTGGGGGCGACCTCGGCGATCTTGTTGCGCATGAACTGCTGGTGCTCGCTGCCGACGCGACGATCGGCCGCCAGCGCCTTCTTGTACGCCGACAGCGCCTCGGTCGAGCGCGACGTGCTCATCGCCAGCGCGGCGTTGAGGTTCGAGCCGATCGAGTCGTAGTCGTTGGCGCGGGCCTTGAGGGCCTTGACCGTCGAGTCGGTGGACGTACCGATCGCCTCGCGGAGCGTGGCCGCGGCGGTCTTGAAGTCGCGGGACTTGTACTGGCCCTCGGCCTTCTTGGCGGCGGCGGCCAAGGCCTTGGTGGTGGCCGCTGGCTTGGCCGCGGTGGGCGTGTCGATGTCGAGCTTGCTCCCCGGCGAGGTGACCCGCGCGCGGTCGGGCTTGGGTGGCGTGACCCGCGTCGGCTTCGGTGGGACGGGCTTGGGTGGCGTGACCCGCGTGGGCGGCGGCGTCCGCACCGGCTGCGTCGCCGTGGGCGTCGGAGGTGGCGGTGCGGGCGTCGGCGTGACGGCGGGGGCAGGGGAGCCCTCGGGGGACGGCCGGTCGGGTGTGACGTCGGGGGCGACGTCGGAGGCCGGCCGGTCTGGGGCGACGTCTGGGGCGACGTCTGGGGCGACGTCGGGGGCGACGTCGGGGGTCGGCAGATCGGGAGTGACGGCGCGCGTCGGCGCCCGGACGTCGATGGTCCCCGCCGCCACATCGACGGGGCTCGGGGTGACCCCGCCGGGGCCGCCGCTGATCGCGACCGCGGCATCGGTGCCGGTCCCGGGGCTGCCGCCGGTCGCGCGCTGGTCGTTTCCGCCGAGGAGGGCACCGGCAGCCACCGTCGAGATCAACGCGACGGCGCCCATCGCGATCC
Organism: Myxococcales bacterium; assembly: GCA_016717005.1. NCBI lineage: Bacteria > Pseudomonadati > Myxococcota > Myxococcia > Myxococcales > Myxococcales bacterium. The sequence goes on from JADJUF010000037.1 coordinate 1,025,698, forward strand.
AGATGCGGTTGCGGCCGCGGCGGGGCGGCGCCGCCAGGAACGGCGACATCGACGGGTACGCCCGCGGCTCGACCTGCGCGGTCGTGGTCATGGGGCGGATGCCCGCCGAGAACGGCACCGCGAGCGGGCCCGAGACGCCGCCGGGCGACATCGTCGGTGCGGTGTACGGCCCCGACATCGGCATCGCCACTGGGGCCGAGGGCGCGCCGGTGAGCGTCGCCGGGATCGGCGCGCTCAACACCCGCGGCGGCGGCGTGGCGGATGGCGGCGGCGCGACCGCCGCCGCGGTGGTCATGCGTGGCGGCGGCGGTGGCGTGGTGGCGGGGCGGCCGCGCATCGGCGGCGGCGGCGGCGTGGTGGCGGGGCGCGCGCGCGCCGGTGCGCGATCACGCACCGGCGCGGTCACCGACGCTGGCCGGTGGCGGGGCGGCTCGACCACGGCGGCGGCGGCGACGTGGGACGCGCGGACCGGCGGCTTGCCCGCGACGGTCGCGGCCTCCTCCTCCTGCTGGCCCCATCCGGCGAGCGACGGCTGGTGCGCGCTCGGTAGGTGATCGAACCGGAAGACGGTGTTGCCGATCTCGACCCGGTCGGCGTGGTGGAGCTGGCAGCGGCCGTCCTCGAGCCGATCGTTGATCAGCGTGCCGTTGCCGGAGCCGTTGTCGTGGACGACCCACGCGGCGCCGTCCCACGACAGCACCAGGTGCTTGCGCGACACCGCGATGTCGGTGAGGACCACGTCGTTGTCGACGGCGCGGCCGATGCGGACCTCGGTGCCCGAGCGCAGGTCGAACACGCGGCCCTGATCGGGCCCGGCCACGACTACCAGCTTCGCGGCGGCGGCGGGGTCGGGCGCCTGCGGCGACTTCACCAGGTGCAGCGGCGGCAGCGGCCGCGCCTGATCCTCGATGGTCGACTCCTCGACCACCGCGCTGCGCTTGCCCGAGGTCGACTGCTCGGCGACCGTGGTGCCGTCCTCCCACTGCTCCTCGATCGAGCTCGAGGCGGCGATCGGCGTCGGCGCCTCGTCGGCGGCCGCGGTCGGCGCCGGCTCGATCGTGGTGCGATCCTCCTCGAGATCGTCGAGGCCCCCGCCCGCACCCGCGCCGCCCGCGAGCACAGACAGGTGCGCCGGGGCACGGCCTGACGAGCTCGGACCACGTGCCATCGTCTGGAATTCTACGGGGCCGCGCGCCGAGATTCAACGATGGTGGAATTTCCGTGCCTACCTGGGCCTACCTGTCTCCGTCGACGGCACGCGATCGTGGTACCCCATCGGGCATGGAGCTCCCCTGGATCGATGGCGCCGCGCTCGTCGAGGCGCGGCGGTTCGCGCCGTCGAAGATCATCGGCATCGGCCAGAACTATCGCGCCCACGCCGTCGAGATGGGCAAGGGCATCCCGTCCGAGCCGCTGGTGTTCCTGAAGCCGCCGTCGGCGCTGCTCGCTCCGGACCAGGCGATCGAGCGTCCGGCCGGGTACGCTCGGGTCGACTACGAGGGCGAGCTGGGCGTGGTCATCGGCCGGCGCGCGCGCGCCACGTCGGGGTCGACGACGCGCTCGCGTGCGTCGCCGGCTACGTGTGCGTCAACGACGTGACGGTGCGCGACCTCCAGGCCAAGGACGGGCAGTGGGCCCGGGCCAAGGGCTTCGACACGTTCTGTCCGGTCGGGCCGCGCGTGGTCGCGGGCCTCGACCCGCGCGACCTGCGCATCACCACCCGCGTCAACGGCGCGGTCAGGCAGGACTCGCGCACGTCGGACCTGATCTTCGACGTCGCGACGTTGATCGCGTTCGTGTCGCGGCACATGACGCTCGAGCCCGGCGACCTGATCTCGACCGGCACGCCGGCCGGCGTCGGCAACCTCGAGGTCGGCGACGTCGTCGAGGTCGAGATCGAGGGCGTCGGCGTGCTGCGCAACCCGGTGGTCGCCGCGCGGTGACGGCCACGCCGGTGCTCGGGCATGGCGCGGACGTCGGCGCCGGCGCGCTCGTGGCGCACTTCGCCGCGCGGTGACGGCCACGCGGGTGCTCGGGCAAGGCGCGGACGTCGGCGCCGCGGTCGCGATCGCGGCGCGCCGCGCGGTGCCGGCCGCGCGAGTGCTCGGGCAAGGCGCGGACGTCGGCGCCGCGGTCGCGATCGCGGCGCGCTTCGCGGCGCGGTGCCGGCCGCGCGGGTGCTCGGGCAAGGCGCGGACGTCGGCGCCGCGGTCGCGATCGCGGCGCGGGAGGTCGTCGCCTACGTGGTCGCGCTCCCGGGCGGGTCGCCGCGCCACCAGCGCCGCACCTGCTCGATCGACGCGGTCCGCGGCAGCCCGGGTGGCAGCGCGTCGAGCAGGTGGCGCCCGTACGCGCGGCCGACCACGCGCGGGTCGAGGATCGCGACGATGCCGCGGTCGTCGCGGCGCCGGATCAGTCGGCCGAAACCCTGCTTGAGCGCGATCGCGGCCTGCGGCAGCTGCAGCTCGGCGAACGGATCGCCCCCGCGCGCGGCGACCGCGGCGGCGCGCGCGGCGATCAGCGGATCGGTGTGGGGCGCGAACGGCAGCTTGTCGATCACCACCAGCGACAGGGCGTCGCCGGGCACGTCGACGCCCTCCCAGAACGAGCCGGTGCCGAGCAGCACGGCGCCGGGCGTGGCGCGGAAACCGATCGACGAGCGTCGCGCGCGGGCCGTCGCCCTGGCGCAGGAGCGGGTACGGCAGCTTGGCGAGCAGCCGGCCGGCCGCCTCGAGCGCGCGGTGGCTGGTGAACAGCAGGAACGCGCGGCCGCCGGTGATCGCGCACAGCTCGGCGGCGCGGACCGCGACCTCGGGCGGCAGGCCGTCGCCGCTCGGCGGCGGCAGATCGTGGGGCACGTACAGGAGCGCCTGGCGCGTGTAGTCGAACGGCGACGCCACCGCCAGCTCGTCGACCTCGTCGACGCCGAGCCCGAGGCGGTGGCGGGTGTAGGCGAAGCCGGTCGAGGTCGCGAGCGTGGCCGAGGTGAAGATCGCGGTCGCGCCGCCCTGGACCACGTGGCGCCGGACCAGATCGGCGACCGACACCGGCGCGGCCGACAAGGTCGCGGCGCCGGCCCGGGTCTCGCCCCAGTAGACGTGGGCGCGGTGGCGCTGCTCGGCCAGCTCGGCCAGGTCGTCGCGGGTCATCCGGGCCCGGCGCGCGATCGCGTTGACCTGCTCGCGCCGGGCGGCGGCGCGCTCGTCGTCGTCGTGGTCGGGCGGCGGCGGCAACGCCTCGAGGTCGCAGGTTCGGGCCAGATCCTCGAGGGCGCTGTCGAGCGCGAACCAGCCCTCGCGCAGCGCGCCGCCGGCCAGGAGCTCGGCCGGCAGCGGCACGCGGCCGCCGTCGCTGCCCAGCGCCACCAGCGCGCGGCGCACGTCGGCGAAGAACGCCGCCGAGGTGCGCTCGACCTCGGCCAGGATCGCGTCGTGCCCGCCGGTGAACAGATCGCCGCGCAGCACCGCGTGGGCCTCGCGCACCAGCGCGCCGACCCGGGCGGTCGAGACCCGCAGCCCGAAGTGCTCGGTGGCGACGTCCTCGAGCTGGTGGGCCTCGTCGAAGACCACCGCGTCGTGATCGGGCAGCACCCGCGCGCCGGGGTGGATCGCGCGCAGCGCCAGATCGGCGAAGTACAGGTGGTGGTTGACGAGGATCAGATCGGCGTCGACCGCGGCGCGGCGCGCGGCGGTGACGAAGCAGCGCTCGAAGTACGGGCACCGCGGCCCCAGCCGGGCCTCGGGCGTGGTCGTGACCTCGGCCCAGACCGGCGCGCCCTCGGCGATCTCGTCGACCTCGGCGCGATCGCCGGTGGTGGTCTCGGTCGCCCACGCCAGCACGCGGTCGAGGTCGGCGGAGCGCCGGCCGTCGAGGCGACGATCGTGGCGCAGCTCGTCGAGCTTGCGCCGGCACAGGTAGTTGCTGACGCCCTTGACGGTCGCGGCCGCGAAGCTGCGCCCGAGGATCTGCCGCACCAGCGGCAGGTCGTGGCGCACGATCTGATCCTGCAGCGCGCGGGTCCCGGTCGACACGACCACGCGCTTGCCCGACTCGAGCGCGGGCACCAGGTACGCGAGCGTCTTGCCGGTGCCGGTGCCGGCCTCGACCAGCAGCGGGCGCGCGTCGGTCAGCGCGGTCGCGATCGCCGCCGCCATGCGCCGCTGCTCGGGCCGATCCTCGAAGTGTGGGATCGCCGCCGCGAGGCTGCCGCCGGGGGCGAGGACCGTGCTCACGTCGCCTTGGGCGCGCGCGCGGCCTTCTCGTCGTGACCGCTGACGCCGAACCGGCGCCCGAGCTCGTGCCAGACGTCGGCGACCGGGACGTCGCACGCGGCCAGCCCGACCAGCACGTGGAACAAGAGGTCGGCGGTCTCGTGGACGATCTTGTGCGGGTCGCGGGTCGGCGCCGCCAGCTCCTCGGCGAGCTCGCCGTGCTCCTCGGCGATCTTGCCGAGGATCTTCGGGACGCCGCCGTCGAGCAGCGCGCGCGTGTAGCTCCGTGTCGCGGTCGCGGCCTTGCGCTCCTCGATCACCTGGGCCAGCCGATCGACCACGTGCGCGGGTGGCGCGCCGTCGTCATCAGCCGCGGCGGTGTGAAAGAAGCAAGCGGTCGTACCGGTGTGACAGGTCGGGCCGTCGGGACGGACGCGCACGAGGATGGCGTCGTGGTCGCAGTCGACGCGGAGCTCGACCACGCGCAGCACGTGGCCCGAGGTCTCGCCCTTCTTCCACAGGGCCTGGCGCGAGCGCGACCAGAAGTGGACGAGGTCGGTGTCGACGGTGAGTCGCCACGCGTCGCGGTTCATCCACGCGAGCATGAGGACGGTGCCGCGATCGGCGTCCTGGACGATGGCGGGGGCGAGGCCACGGTCGTCCCAGGCGGGCTCAGGCAAGGGCATGCCCGGTTGTCGAGGGACGCGCCTGCGAAGTCAACTTCGCAGTGAGTACAGCGATCGCCGGTGTCGGGTGATTCTCAAGCGCGCGGGTCCTCGCTATGGTGTTCGCAACGTGAGCTCGAGCGAGTACCGGCCACCCGGTCGCCCTGCACCGACCGCGAACGGCCTCGAGCATGAGGATCCGCTCGCCCGCGACCCCGGCGACGAGCCGGGGCTCGCGCTGGGGAGCTTGCGTCAGCCGCGGGTCGCGGCGCCCGCCGAGCTCGAGCCCCACGCGCCCCACGATCCCGCGATGACGCGTGCGCCGACCGAGCCGATGCCGCCCGAGTTGCTCGCGATCGCGGTCGCGCGCGCGGTCGGTACGGATCCGCCGCCGCTGCGGCAGCGCTTGCCGGCGCCGGCGGCGTCGACGATGGTGGTCGTGCCGATCGCACCGCCGGCGAGCGCGACGAGCGCCGCGCGCGCCGCGAGCACGCCGCCCGACGCGCCCCGGATGCCACGCGCGTCGACGCCGTCGCCGGTCGCGGCGTCGACCGAGCCACCGACCGCGCGCATGGTCGCGTTCGGCAACACCACCATCTTGCTGGTGCCCGCCGGTGACCGGATCGCGCTGGTGGTGCCGGGCGTGCTGCGCCTGACCGCGACCCGCGCCGAGGCGCTGGCCCTGGCCGAGGTGCTGCGCGCCGTGGCCCAGCCCTGACTCCAGGCGCCTCGCGCGGCCCGCTCCGTGACGGTGCCGCGGCCCTCGGGCTATTCGGTGGCCTGTCTGTGACCCCCGTCGCCGGTCCACCCGACGTCGCCGGTCCAGCGGTCACCCGACGTCGCCGGTCCAGCGGTCACCCGACGTCGCCGGTCCAGCGGTCACCCCACGTCGGTTCAGCGCTCACCCCATGTCGCCGGTCTGCACCGAAGCGCGACGGCGCGCCACGGACACCGCGAGTCACCGTCGCGCAGGCCTGGGTTCGACCCGAAGCCCGACAGAGCCTGAGGCCGAGTGCCTACCGTCGCTCGACCGAGCCGTCGGGGCGGCGCGCGAACCGGCCGGCGTCGCGGGCGTGCACCGGGTCGGGCGTCGGCCACGGCCAGCCGCCGAACTGCGTGCGCCGATAGTCAGCGAAGGCCTGGTGGATCTCCTGGGCCGAGTTCATGACGAACGGGCCGTACTGCACCACCGGCTCGCCGATCGGGCGGCCCTGCAGCATGAGCAACTCGGCCGGCGCGTCGCCGTTGACGATCGTCACCGCCGGCGCGTGCGCCCACGACAGCGCGCGCTCGCTCGGCACCGCGGTGCCGTCGACGGTGGCGCCGGCGCCGGCGAAGAAGTAGAGCGCGCGGCGGGCGCCGGCCGGTCCGGCCGGCAGCGTCACCTCGGCGCCCGGCGTCATCGCCAGGGTCCAGATCGCCACGCCGCTGGCGGGATCGGCCGCCCACGACGCTGGCGGCGGCGGCGGCGACTCGGGATCGCCGGCCACGAGCACCAGCTCGCTGGTGCGCCCGGCACCGTCGGTGATCGTCCGCCGCGGGATCGTGTCGTGCCACAGCATCGTGAAGTGCGGCTCCGCCATCTTGCTGGCGCGCGGCAAGTTGAGCCAGATCTGGAACAGCTCGGCCGGGTTGTCCTGCTCGCGCTCGAGCAGCGGGAACATCTCGCAGTGGACGACGCCGCGGCCGGCGGTGAGCCACTGCACGTCGCCGCCGCCGAAGCGCGCGGTCGCGCCCAGCGAGTCGGAGTGATCGATGAACCCGCGCCGGGCGATCGTCACGGTCTCGAAGCCGCGGTGCGGGTGGGCCGGGAAGCCGGGCACGACCTCGCCGTGGTACATGCTCCAGCCGTCCTGGCCGCTGAAGTCGGAGCCGAGCGCGCGCCCGGTCAGCGGCGTCGCCGGCGCCATGCGCGCGTCACCGCGCGGGTAGGCGTCGCGGTGGTGGACGCAGAAGAGGAACGGATCCGCGGTCACCCACGGGAACCCCAGCGGCTTGACGTCGAACTCGGGCATGCCCGCCATCGTGGGTCGGCCCCGGGGACGCGGCAAGGCGCGCTGGTGGAACGGAGCGTTGTCGCGGCGCGCGGCGGGGGCGTGGTGCGGGGGCGTGGTGCGGGGGCCGAGCGCGTGCGGCGCGCGCGTCCGCGATCACACCACCCGGACGGGCAGGTAGCGGCTGGCCAGGTAGGCCTTGGCCTCAGCGATCGTGTGGTGGCCGTAGTGGAAGATCGACGCCGCCAGGACCGCGTCGGCGCCGCCGACCGCGAGGCCGTCGGCCAGGTGCGCGAGCGTGCCGACGCCGCCCGAGGCGATCACCGGCACCGACACCGCGTCGACGACGGCGCGCACCAGCTTGAGGTCGTAGCCGGCGCGCGAGCCGTCCTGGTCCATGCTGGTCAGCAGGATCTCGCCGGCGCCGCGCGCGGCGACCTCGCGGCACCAGGCCAGCGCGTCCCGGCCGACCGGCGTGCGGCCGCCGTGGCTGTAGACCTCCCAGGTGCCGTCGCCGCGGCGCTTGGCGTCGACCGCGACCACGATCGCCTGATCGCCGAAGCGGGCGGCGGCCTCGTCGATCAGCCCGGGCGTGTGCAGCGCCGCGGTGTTGATCGAGACCTTGTCGGCGCCGGCCAGCAAGAGCGCCTCGACGTCGGCGACCGCGCGCACGCCGCCGCCCACGGTCAGCGGCACGAACACGCACGCGGCGGTGCGCTCGACGACGTCGACGATCGTGGCCTTGCCGTCAGGCGAGGCCGAGATGTCGAGGAAGCAGATCTCGTCGGCGCCCTCGGCGTCGTAGCGCTGGGCCTGCTCGACCGGGTCGCCGGCGTCGCGCAGGTCGACGAACGCGGTGCCCTTGACGACGCGGCCGTCCTTGACGTCGAGGCAGGGGATGACCCGGCGCGCCAGCATCAGGTGCCCTCGCGGCCGGCGGCGATCGCCTCGGCCAGGGTGAAGCGCGCGTCGTAGAGCGCGCGGCCGACGACGACCGAGCCCAGCCCCGCGGCGGCCAGCGCCCGCAGGTGATCGAGCGTGGCCACGCCGCCCGAGGCGATCACGTCGATCGACACCGCGGCGGCGAGCGCGGCCGTGGCCGCGACGTTGGGGCCGGCGCCGGTGCCGTCGCGCGCGACGTCGGTGTAGAGCAGCGCGGCCGCGCCCCAGGCCGCGGCCTGGCGGCCCAGCTCGACCGCGGTCACGTCGGCGGCCTCGACCCAGCCCTCGACCGCGACCACGCCGTCCTTGGCGTCGACCGCGACGACGACCCGGCCTGGCAGCGCCTCGCACAGCGCGCGCACCATCGCCGGGGCCTTGACCGCCGCGGTCCCCAGCACCACGGCCGCGGCGCCGGCGTCGAGCACCGCGCGCGCGGTCGCGGCGTCGCGGATGCCGCCGCCGACCTGCACCGGCACCGGGCTGGCCGCGCACACCCGCGCGATCACGTCGGCGTGGCGGCGGGCGCCGTCGAAGGCGCCGTCGAGGTCGACCACGTGGATGCGCTCGGCGCCGCCGGCGACCAGCTCGCCGACCAGCTCCTCGGGGTGCTCGCGGTAGACGGTGACGTCGTCGCGCCGGCCCTCGCGCAGGCGCACGGCCTTGCCGCCGAGGAGGTCGATCGCGGGGATGATCTTCATGACGCCCCGAACGCCGCGCGCAGGTCGAGCCCGGCGCGCTGGCTCTTCTCGGGGTGGACCTGGCACGCGAACACGTTGCCGGCATCGAACGCGGGGATGATCCTCATGACGCCACGAACGCCGCGCGCAGGTCGAGCCCGGCGCGCTGGCTCCGCTCGGGGTGGACCCGGCACGCGAACACGTTGCCGGCATCGAACGCGGGGATGATCCTCATGACGCCACGAACGCCGCGCGCAGGTCGAGCCCGGCGCGCTGGCTCTGCTCGGGGTGGACCTGGCACGCGCACACGTTGCCGGCATCGAACGCGGGGATGATCTTCATGACGCCACGAACGCCGCGCGCAGGTCGAGCCCGGCGCGCTGGCTCTGCTCGGGGTGGACCTGGCGCGCGAACACGGCGCTGGCATCGATCGCGGGGATGATCTTCATGACGCCACGAACGCCGCGCGCAGGTCGAGCCCGGCGCGCTGGCTCTGCTCGGGGTGGACCTGGCGCGCGAACACGGCGCTGGCATCGATCGCGGGGATGATCTTCATGACGCCACGAACGCCGCGAGCAGGTCGAGCCCGGCGCGCTGGCTCTTCTCGGGGTGGAACTGGCACGCGAACACGTTGCCGGCGCGGATCGCCGCGCAGAACGGCGCGCCGTGATCGCTCGACAAGACGACCAGCGCGGGGTCGTCGGGCACCGCGTAGAACGAGTGCACGAAGTAGTAGTGGGTCTGGGCGTCGAGGTCGCGCAGCAGCGGATCGGGCGCGTGCTGGACGATCCGGTTCCAGCCCATGTGCGGCACCTTGATCGCGTGGTCGGTCGGCCGGAACCGCACGACCTTGCCCGGCACCAGCGCCAGCCCGCGCACCGGGCCGTGCTCCTCGCTCTCGTCGAACAGCACCTGCAGCCCCAGGCAGATGCCCAGGTACGGCACGCCCTGATCGATCGCCGTGCGGATCGGCGCCTCGAGGCCGCGCTCGACCAGGCCGCGCATGAACGGCGCGAACGCGCCCTGACCGGGCACGACCACCTTGGTCGCGGCCGCGACCACGTCGGGATCGCGGGTGACGACCACGTCGCCGCCGACCGTGGCCAGCGCCTTGGCGACCGAGCGCAGGTTGCCGCCGCACACGTCGACGATCGCGATCACGTGGTCAGCGTCCCCTTGGTCGACGGCACCGCGCCGCCCGCGCGCGGATCGATCCGCGTCGCCTGATCGAGCGCCTTGGCCAGCGCCTTCCAGACGCACTCGATCACGTGGTGCGGGTTGCCGCCGTACTGCAGGAGCACGTGCAGGTTGCACTCGGCCTTGATCGCGAACGCGGCCCAGAACTCCTTGGCCAGCGCGCAGTCGAACGTGCCGATCCACTTGCCGTCGAGCCCGGCGACGTTCCACACGAACGCCGGCCGACCCGAGAAGTCGATCGCCGCGGTCACCAGGGTCTCGTCCATCGGCAGGGTCGCCCAGCCGTAGCGAGCGATGCCGGCGCGGTCGCCCAGCGCCTCGCGGAACGCCTGGCCCAGCACCAGCCCGATGTCCTCGACGGTGTGGTGCGCGTCGATCTCGATGTCGCCGCGGGCCTTGATCGCGAGGTCGAACAGCCCGTGCCGCGCCAGCGCGTCGAGCATGTGGGTCAGAAACGGCACCGGCGTGTCGAGCGTCCGAGCGCCCGCGCCATCGAGGGCGAGGTCGACGACGATCTGGGTCTCGCGGGTGTTGCGCTCGACGCGGGCGGTTCGCGGGGCAGCCACGGCCCCCTTCTAGCACAGCCGCCCGCGCCTGCCGGGGTTTGCCAGCGGGCCGATCCTGGCGGGGTGCGGCGAACCCGCGCACAGGACGGAGCGCCGGCGTGACGTCGGCGGGGCGCGGGGCGCGATCCTGGCGGGGCGCGGCGAACCCGCGCACAGGACCGACCGCAGGCCGCCGTGGTGTCGCCGGGTTGCGGCGCTCCGACGGATTCTCGGTCACGGCCTGGTGGTGCCTGACTCTCACGAAGTGAAGGGGACCTCGCCACCATGGACCAGCAGCTCTACCGTCAGCACGGCCTCGACCACGACCTCGATCAGGACACCGCCAACAAGGGCGGGCCCGGGAAATCGAGCCTGACCTCCCGGTTGACGCCGGCGCCGCAGGTGGTGTTCCGGGTCGCCGACCCCGAGACCGCGCGCGCGCTGGGCGAGTCGCTCAGCGGCGGCACCCGCGCGCGCATCCAGCGCGAGGCCGACGGCGCGGTCGGGGGCCGCGACGGCAACGGGGTCGCGGTCGACGCCGAGGCCGCGGTCGATCGCGCGTCGTCATCGAACGGCGCGCCGCTGCCGACCAGCGTCCAGCGCCAGTTCGAGGGCTCGCTCGGCGCCGACCTGTCGAGCGTCCGCGTCCACACCGGCAGTGAATCGGCCCAGGCCGCCCACGCCGTCGGCGCCAAGGCCTACACGGTCGGCCAGGACATCCACTTCGCCGCGGGCCGCTACCAGCCCGAGGATCCGTTCGGCATGCACCTGCTCGCGCACGAGGTCGCCCACACCGTCCAGCAGGCGGGCGGCGCCCAGCGGCGCCAGCACAAGCTCGAGGTCTCGACCCCGCAGGACGCCGCGGAGCACGAGGCCGACCGCGCCGCGGACGCGATGGTGCGGGGCGCGCCGGCGCCGATCGCGCTCGCGCCTGGCCGAGGTCTCGCCCGCGACCCCGACGACGAGCTGCCCGACACCTACGACGACATGAAGAAGAACTCCTCCGCGGCGGAGAAGGACGCCGCGAAGTCGAGCGGCTTCGTCCAGACCGGCAAGCTGAGCACGATCAACGACAGCGCCGCGGCGCAGAAGGCGATCGGGGACATCGACGGCACCCAGGCCGCGGTCATCGACGGCGAGTCCGCGGGGCTCTCGGAGTGGCAGGGGGCGTCGTCCAAGAACATCGCGGCCAAGGCCGCGCTCGAGGACTTCGTCGCGCAGAACGACGTGCAGAACACGGCCGTGACCAACTTCCGCAGCCAGTACCAGCTCGTGATCACCGACTACGCCCGCCTGGAGGCGTCGGCCGGCACCTTCATGGCCGCGAACATGGGTGCCAAGCCGATGAAGGGCGACCAGGCCACGAACATGGCCAAGTCGCTCGAGCTCACCGGTGGCGACCGCGATCTGATGAAGGAGAAGGTGGCGGACGGCGGGCCGCTGCACGCGGTCTGGGCCAAGGCGCGCGACACCAAGAACGCGCTCAAGGCCAAGAGCGGCAACATGGCCTCCGCCCAGACGCGGATGATCGCCGGAATGCAGAACGTCGCGGCCAAGCAGATGCAAGCGAACGCCGGCGTGCACGCCGCCACGACGTCCGACGACGACAAGAAGAAGGCGCTCGACGCGGTGAAGAAGCAGATCTCCGACGCGAAGGGCGCGTGGGACGCGATCAACAAGGTCGTGGGCAAGCCCGCGAGCGCGGCCGCGGACAAGGTCCTGCCCGGCGCCGGCGCCGCCGTCGACAAGGCCCTGCAGCAGGTGCCCGCGCTGATCGACGCCTGGCACGCCAAGGCCCTCGCCGCGGCGTCGATCGCCAACGCGAACAGCGAGAAGCTCAACGAGCTGCGCGCGGTCGCGGCCGCGCAGGAGGAGGCCGCGGCGGCGTCGACCTCGCTGAAGGCCGACGCGATGGAGTACTCCAACCTGGCCGCCGAGGTGGCGCAGCTCCGCAGCGACCTCGAGAACGACATGAAGAACCTCGGCCAGAACCTCGACAAGACGATGGTGACCGGCAACAAGGCCTACGCGCAGATCACCAAGCTGACCGGCGACCTGGTGCGGTTCACGTCGCAGGCCAACGCGACGCTGGCGATCGGCAAGCAGGAGCAGACCCAGGCCAAGGCCGTGAAGGAGAAGACCAACGTCCTGGTCAGCAAGGACACCGGCAAGGGGATGCCGTGGTACTCGGCGCGGCCGCGGTCGGCGCTCGAGATCGAGGCCGGCGTCCACAAGGCGTGGAAGGACGTGCTCGTGTGGAACCAGCTGGGCTTCACCGCCTACGCTGGCAACCGCGACAAGGGCGGCGGGGGCTCGGCCCGGGGTGAGGGCGGAGCCAACGAGAACGTCGACGAGGCGGTCGCGTCGATCGAGAAGATCATCGGTCAGGCGACCCAGCTCGAGACCAGCCTGAACAACTACCTGTTCAACGTCGTGGACTGAACGAGCGGCGCGGCCGGCGCGGCCGGCGCGGCCGGGCGGGGGCGGTGGTGGGGCGCCGCGCGGGCAGGACGGCGGGCCGCGGCGGGGACGTCACGTCACGTCGGCGCGTGACGTCGGTGGTGACGTCGGCGCGGGACGCGCGCGGGTCTTCGGCCGCACCGGTCTTCGGCCGCACCGGTCTGCGGCCGTGCGGTGGGTGCGGTGCGTGCGGTCGCCAGACGTTCCCGCCGGCAGCACGCCGGTGGCTCGTGCGGTCGTGCCGTGGGCGTCGTCGCGGCCCGGGCCCGCCGATTTCTCGTCACATCTGGGCAGGTGGCTACCTCAGCTCCTTGAAGAGGGAGCCGCCACCATGGACCAGCAGCTATTCCGCACGCTTGGCATCGCCGCAGAGCTCGACCAGGACATCGCGCCCAGCAAGGGCGGCCCCGGCAAGTCGAGCCTGACGTCGCGGTTGACGCCGGCGCCGCAGATGGTGTTCCGGGTCGCGGACCCCGAGACGGCGCGGGCGCTGGGCGAGTCGCTCAGCGGCGGCGGCCGCGTGCGCATCCAACGGGAGGCGGCGGGCGCGGTCGGCGACCGCGACGGCAACGGGGTCGCAGGCGACGCCGAGGCCGCGGTCGAGCGCGCGGCGACGTCGAGCGGGTCGGCGCTGCCCGCCAGCCTCCAGCGCCAGTTCGAGGGCTCGCTGGGGGCGGATCTGTCGAGCGTGCGGGTCCACACCGGCGGCGCGTCGGCGCAGGCCGCCCACGCCGTCGGCGCCAAGGCCTACACCGTCGGCCAGGACATCCACTTCGCCGCGGGCCGCTACCAGCCCGAGGATCCGTTCGGCATGCACCTGCTCGCGCACGAGGTCGCGCACACCGTGCAGCAGTCGGGCGGCGCCCAGCGGCGCCAGCACAAGCTCGAGGTCTCGACGCCGCACGACGCCGCCGAGCACGAGGCCGACCGCGCGGCGGACGCGATGGTGCGGGGCGAGGCGGCGAGCGTGGCGACGGTCGCTCCGCACGCGCTCCGCACGGTCCAGCGAGACGCCGTCCGCATCGGCGCGACGCGCGTTGAGGGGCGCGAGACCAACGAGGCCGAGCAGATCCTCCAGCAAGGCGACTCGTCCGTTGCGAACTCGCACGGCGGGGTCGACCTGTCGGTGGCCGGCGATGTGTCAGACACCACCATGTTGCTGGGGATGGTCACCGACAACACGATGAACCTCCGCCACGCGACCATGTCCGATCCGGACCGAAAGGTGTTCCACGAGAGCTGCGCGAAGCAGAACGAGGCCGTCATCCAGGCGCTGGGTCGGTTCCAGCATCACGCCGCCGCAACGCAAGTCGACATCGAGATGTTCGAGGCCGCGTACAACACCATGCAGAAGGACTTCGCTCGCTTGCAGGGCATGATGGCCCAGTTCGGGGCCTTTCATCCGGATCGGGGCAAGCTCTCGATTCCGATCGATTCAGACGGCGCGGGTCGCGCGGTGACTGGCGGCGCGACCGAGGCCGACAAGGACGCGGCGATCGAAGGCATCCCTGGCAAGGGCGTCAAAGGCGGATTCGAGACCCGGTTGACCGCGGTGAAGGACTCGATCAACGCGATGAATGAACACAAGACGTCGCTCCCGACGGCGGCGCGCGAGTTCTCCGACGCGAATCGCGACATGCTCACCGGCCGCTTGAACGTCTCGCTGGGCCCGGCCAAGCGGGAGGACGACCCGACGACCGACAAGGACATGATCGAGGCCAGGGAGGTGGTCGAGAAGGCCAACAAGGAGCTCGCTGCCGCGACAAAGATCGTCGCTCAGATCGGGAAGGAGGCCAGCGACGGGCTCAAGGCTCTCGACAAGCTGCCGCAGGTGAAGGCCTTCATGGAGGGCGTCGACCACGCCAAGGAGCTCGGCTCGGCGATCGGCGGCGAGGCCTTCGACGACGTGTTCGGCGACAAGCTCGCCGAGAACATCGCCGCCGCGATCACCGGCCTCGGCAACAAGGTCTCGAACGCGAAGGGCATCGTCGAGGCGCTGGAGCAGAAGAAAGGCAACCTCGGGATCATCCACCACTTCAACGAGTGGGACGACGTCAAGACGAAGATGGCCTCCAAGGCCAAGACGTTCGCGACGCAGGTGAAGGAGGCGGGCCGGCGCCGTGCGGCTGTGACGAAGGCCATCGCCGAGCTCGAGCGCTACCAGCACGCCCACAAGATCAAGGGCCCGAAGGGCGGGGACATGGCGGTCATGGCGGCGTTCGTGGCCAACGCGAACATGTTCGTGACGCAGGCCGACACGGCGAAGGACATGGGCGAGGACGCGCAGAAGAAGATCGCGGACGCGCTGAAGCACGAGGCCAAGCAGACGAACAAGGGCGTCGACGGGAAGGATGAGACCACCGGCACCGGCTCGAACTGGGAGCAGGCATACGCGCGCCAGCCCGACCCCCTCGGCGGCAAGGACGATCTCGTGCCGATCCCTGGGGCGCGCGTGCGCACGATCGACTGGTGGGCTTGCACCAAGGGACGCGCGGGTGGCACCGACGACAAGCCGAAGTGGGGCTTCATCAATCGCCAACAATCGACCCGTCTCCATCTCAACGAGCAGACGGGCGACAACCAGCGACTCCAGGCAGTTCAGGCGAAGATCGACACCATGATGGGGAACATCTGGATCGCGCGCGGATCCGTGGCGTCGTTCGCGACTCAGATCGGCAACGTGCTCGGGTTTGGCGGGATCGAGCAAGCGCCGATGGACTGACCGGCGCCGCCGCTCGCTACGGCACCGCGCGGCTGGAAGCGCCTGCGACGTGGTCGAGCGAGAAGGCGACGACGTGGGCCGCTACGCCGGCGCGGGCTGGAAGGCGCCTGCGACGTGGTCGAGCGAGAAGGCGACGACGTGGGCCGCTACGCCGGCGCGGGCTGGAAGGCGCCGGCGACGTGGTCGAGGGGGAAGGTGACGCCGCGGCCCTGGGGATCCCAGCCGAGGGCGAGGGCGTGGTCGATGGCGGCGCGGACGAAGCCGGAGGCGACGACGGCGGGGTCGTTGGTCGCGTCGTGGTGGACCTGGAGCTGATCGTCGGTGACGGTGAACCCGGTGATCGCGTGCCACGGGTCGCGCCAGCCGTGGAGCGTGACGACGAGGCGGCTGTCGGCGCCGGGCGGGCCGATGACGGTGAGGACGCTGTCGTCCACGCCGGGCTCGAAGCGCCAGCGCAGCAGGTGCGGGCCGACGACGATGGGGCGGTAGCCGCGGGGCATGGCCGCAGGGTAGCAAGCGGGCGGGCCTGTGTCGGCCGCGGGCCGCGCTGGGCCTGTGTCGGCCGCGCGGCCGCGCGACCGGTGTCGATCGGCGCGAGCGGGATGCGGCACGCTGGCGGCTGTGTCGGCCGCGCGGCCGGCGCCCTGTGTCCATCGGCGCGGCGAGGATGGGGCGCGCGGGCGGGCCTGTGTCGGCCGCGCGGCCGGCGACCTGTGTCGACCGGCGCGGCGAGGATGCGGCACGCTGGCGCGATGCTGACCGAAGCGGCCGCCGCGGGGTTCGTCGACGAGTGGATCGCCGCGTGGAACGCCCACGACCTCGAGCGCATCCTCGCGCACTGGGTCGACGACTGCGTGTTCACGTCGCCGCTGGCGGCGCGGCTGCTGGGCGATCCGACGGTCCGGGGGAAGGCGGCGCTGCGCGCGTACTGGCAGCAGGGCCTGGCGGCGTCGCCAGGGCTGCGGTTCGACCTCGACCGGGTGCTGGTCGGCGCTGACAGCCTGGTGATCGCCTACCGCAACCACCGCGGCCAGCACGTCGGCGAGTGGCTGCGGCTGGACGCCGCGCTGCACGCGACCGAGGGTGCGGCGCACTACGGGTGACGGCGCGGCGGCTACATCGATGATCGCGTTCGGAGGTCACCAGGGGCCAACGGCCGCGCCACGACGGGTGACGCCGATGTCGGTGGAGGTCATCCATCGGGTGCCGCACCAAGCGCCGCGCGCACGTGCCTCGAGGCGAGTTCAGGCGCAAGCTGGAGCGATGGACTCCCTGTCCGCGCTGACGCGACTCGCTGAGGCGATCCAGGCGCGGCACTCGCTCGAGGAGCTCTTGCAGCTGGTGGCGGACGGCGCTGCCGAGGTGCTCGAGGTCAAGCGCATCAGCGTGCGCCTGCTCGACGCCAGCCGCTCGCTGCTGCTGGCGTCGGCGCGCGCCGGCGAGCCGCTGCACGAGGCGCCGGTCGGGTTCCGCCTGGGCGAGGGCCTGCTGGGCTGGATCGCCGAGCACGGCGAGCCGCTGTGCCTGCCCGAGCCCGAGCACGATCCGCGGTTCATGGCGCGGCCGGGCATGGCGAGCATGGGCGCGTTCGTGGGCGTGCCGATCCGGATCGGCGCCCAGACCACCGGGGTCATCAGCGCGGTCGACGACGCGGTGGTGTTCGACGACTCGCACCGGCGGCTGCTCACGCTGGTCGCGGCGATGTGCGCGCCCCACGTCGAGATCGCGCGCCTGGCGCGGCTGGCCCACGTCGATCCGCTCACCGGCGCGCTCAACCGCCGGGGCATCGAGCAGCAGGTGCCGACGCTGGCGCCCGACGACGCCGAGGTGATGTCGGTCGCGATGGTCGACGTCGATCACTTCAAGCGCATCAACGACTCGGTCGGCCACGCCGCTGGCGATCTGGTCCTGCGCCAGATCGCCGCGACCTTGACCGGCGTCCTGCGCGCGGCCGACGCGGTGGTGCGGTACGGCGGCGAGGAGTTCCTGCTGGTGCTGCCGGGCGTGGCGTTCGCGGACGCGACCGCGGTGGCCGAGCGCGTGCGCGCGGCGGTGGCGGCGGCGCCCACGGCCGTGCCCGGCGGCGAGGTCGGCGCGACCGTGTCGATCGGCGTCGCCGAGCGCCGGCCGGGCGAGCTGCGCGAGGCGATGATCGCTCGAGCCGACGCCGCGCTGTACGCGGCCAAGGCCGCCGGCCGCAACCGCGTCCACGGCGGCTAGCGGGCGGTCGGCGTCGTCGCGGGCCTTTGCTCAGCGGCGCCCGCCGACGAGGCGAGAGTGCGCGGGCGGTGGTCGGCGGCGCGGGCCTCGGCTCAGCGGCGCAGGCCGACGAGGCGAGAGTGCGCGGGCGGTGGTCGGCGGCGCGGGCCTCGGCTCAGCGGCGCAGGCCGACGAGGCGAGAGTGCGCGGGCGGTGGTCGGCGGCGCGGGCCTCGGCTCAGCGGCGCAGGCCGACGAAGCGATCTCGCGCGGCGGCGACCTCTTCGGGCGACTGCGTGCCGACGAGATCGAGGTTGGCGCGCTGCTCCTGGCCGGTCTGCGCGTCGCGGGCGCGGACCTGCAAGATGCCGCTGGCGTCGATGGCGAAGGTCACCTCGATCGAGGTCAGGCCGCGGGGGCGCGCCGGCAGGTTCTCGAGGACGAGGTCGCCGAGGATGGCGTTGTCGTCGATGCGCCGCGACTCGCCCTGGAACACGCGGATGCGCACGGTCTGCTGCTGATCGCGCGAGGTGGCGAACATGCGCTTGGTCTCGGCCGGCACCTGCGAGTTGCGGCGGATCAGCTCCTCGCAGTAGCCGCCGACGGTGCCGATGCCGAGGCCCCGTGGGACCACCTCGACCACGACCGGGCCGCTCGGCGGCGCCATCATGGTCGGCGCCTGGGGGCCGAACCCGGCCAGCGGGGGCTGGGGCCCGAACCCGGCCAGCGGGGCCTGGGGCCCGAACCCGGCCGGCGGCGCGACCGCACCGAAGCCGGCGGTCGGCGGCGGCGGCGAGGTGCCGAACCCGCGATCGGTGGTGCGAGGCGTCCCGCCCGGCGGTGGGACGATCAGCGTGCGCGCGTCGGCGTTGGTCGGCGTCGTCGGCGAGCTGACCGGCGGGGCCGCGCTGGCGCGATCGACCACCAGCGTCGGCTGCTGGAACACGTCGGCGGCCGGCGCCGGCGCGCCGATCATCGGCTCGTGCGGCCGGGTCGGCTCCTCGGGCGCCCAGCCGTGCTCGCGGGTCGGGTCGTTGGTGTCGGGCGCTTCGCCGAACGGCTCGGCCGCGACGCCGATCATGGTCCTGGCGCGCGGCCCCGACGCCTTGGGCACCGGCGGCGGCGCGGCGCCGCGGCTGGTGATGCGGCCGATCGCCGCCTGCGAGCCGGTGCCGTTGTCGATCCGATCGACCTGGGCGCCGCGGGTCGCCGGGCGCATCGTGTCGGTCCCCGGGCGGGGTGCGCCCAGCGGCGCGGTCGTGCGGCGCGCGGGGCCGGTGGACTCGTCCCAGGTCGCGTCGCGGGAGATCGCGGTCGCCGGCGGCGGCGGTGGCGCCGACGGCATCGCGGGCACGCCGCCCATCGGCGTCAGCCCGCGGCCGGTCGAGCGCCGGTTGAGGATGCGCTCGAGGGACATCGCCTGCAGCGCGGCGCCCTGCGCGACCGCCTCCTCGGGGTTGATGTCGACGCGCGGCGCGCGCTGGAAGAACTGGGTCACGCGCTCGCGTACGTGCGGGATCTTGGTGGTGCCTCCGACCAGGACCACGTCCTCGATCGCGGCCGGCGTCAGGCCGGCGAGGGTCAGCGCCTCCTCGCACACCTTGAACGTGCGCTCGATCAGCGGCCCGGCCTGGCTGATCAGCTGATCGCGCGTGATCTCGATCTCGAGGTTGAGCGGGGCGCCGCCGGGGCCGTAGGCGATCTCGTCGATCTTGACCAGCGCGCGCTGCCGCCGCGACAGCTCGATCTTGGCCTGCTCGGCGACCGCGCGCAGGCGCATGAGCGCGAGCTCGTCGGCGCGGACGTCGGCGCGGAGCTTGGTCAGGGCCACGTCGGCCATGTGCTCCATGAGCAGCTCGTCGATGTCGTCGCCGCCGAGGAACGAGTCGCCCGCGGTCGATAGCACCTCGTAGACCTGATCGTTCAAGCGCAGGAGCGTGACGTCGAAGGTGCCGCCGCCGAAGTCGTAGACCGCGATCACCTTCGACAGCCCGCGGGTCTGGCCGTACGCCAGCGCGGCCGCGGTCGGCTCGTTGAGCACGCGCACCACGGTGATGCCGGCGATCGCGCCGGCGGTGGCGGTGGCGGAGCGCTGGGCGTCGTTGAAGCTGGCCGGCACCGTCACGACCGCGCGCCCGACCTCGTGCTTGAGCGCCTTCGCGGCGATGTTGCGGACGTGGTCGAGGACGATCGCCGAGATCTCGGGCACCGCGAACTCGCCGCCGCGGGTGACGATCACCGGCTGCTGGTTCGCGCCCTCCTTGATCCCGTACGACATCCGCTGCATCGCCGCGTGGATCTCGCGGGAGCGGAACGGCCGGCCGATCAGCCGCTTGGCCGAGTAGACGGTGTTGCGCGGGTCGATGATCCGGCGCTGCTTGGCCTCGGCGCCGACCACGACCGAGCCGTTGGGGTGGAACGACACCACCGAGGGGTGGATCTTGCCGCCCTTGTCGTCGGCCAGGACCACCGGCGTGCCGGCCTCGTCGCAGCGCGCGGCCACCGAGTTGGTCGTGCCGAGATCGATGCCGATGACCGGATCGACGCCGCTCACGCTGCCCCCGCGGGCGCGGTGGCGAGCGCGGCGTCGTACCAGCGCTCGACGGTGCGCCGGAACGGCCACATCCAGCCGTACGACGGACCCGTGAACTGCTCGATCACGTGGGCCCGGTACCACGCCTGACGGGGGTAGTCGGGACCGTAGATCTCCGCGGCGGCGCGGATCGACTCAGCGTAGGCAGCCATCTCGAAGCGTGCGCGAAAATACGCGAGCCCGACCGGGAAGGGCAACAACAGGTAGAACAACGCCATGCCCGGCAGGGTCCAGGTCTGGAACTGCCGGAGGTGCACGGCCTCGTGGCGGAGCGTGCAGTAGCGCTCGTCGGGATCGCGCGCGTCCCAGTCGGCGGTGACGTAGAGCGTGCGGCCGATCGTGGTCTGGTACCCGTCGAGGTAGTCGCGCATCTGGCCGAACGTGATCACGATCAGCGCCTTGTGGATGGCGCGGTGCAGGGCCGAGTCGGGCTTCTTGATGATCCGCAGGCGGTAGTCGCGCTCGAGCTCGGCGACGTAGGCCTGGTAGCGCGCCTCAGGGTCCACCGGCGCATGGTAGCAGCGCTGGGCGGTCCTCACCGCCGTTGGGCGATCGGTGTGTCGGGAGATCGCCGAGGCCCGCCTTGATGCTGCCGCAACTAGCTGAAATTTCGTCCAAGAATCCAGCCGCCGGGCCACCCGCTCGGCCAGCGCCCGATCGGCTGACACCCGGGCGCTCGGCCAGCGCCCCGGCCGCACGGGCCAGCGCCCGATCGGCTGACACCCGGGCGCTCGGCCAGCGCCCGATCGGCTGACACCCGGGCGCTCGGCCAGCGCCCCGGCCGCACGGGCCAGCGCCCGATCGGCTGACACCCGGGCGCTCGGCCAGCGCCCGATCGGCTGACACCCGCGCCAGCGCCCGGGCGCCGGGCCAGCGCCCCGGCCGCACGGGCCAGCGCCCGATCGGCTGACACCCGGGCGCTCGGCCGGCGCCCGATCGGCTGACACCCGCGCGCTCGGCCGGCGCCCGTGGGCGCGGCGCCGGCCCCGGGCCGCCGGGCCCCGGGCCCCGCGGGGGGCGGGGCGGGGCGTCAACCAAACTCCATCAGCGACAACTACATCTCCCTCCAGGCTGTCGGTTGAGTGATCGCGCTTCGTTCGTGTCGGGGTAGTTGTCGTCGAGGCTCCGGTCTTGGGTTGGGACGGCGGGGTAGTTGTCGCTGATCGGCTGCACCCGGCCGCACGGGCCAGCGCCCGATCGGCCACACCCGAGCCGCTTGGGCCAGGCCCGATCGGCTGACACCCGAGCCGCCTGGGCCAGGCCCGATCGGCTGACACCCGGCCGCTCGGGCCAGCGCCCGATCGGCTGACACCCGAGCCGCTTGGGCCAGGCCCGAGCGGCTGACACCCGAGCCGCTTGGGCCAGGCCCGATCGGCTGACACCCGGGCGCTCGGGGACACCCGGGGCGCTCGGGCCAGCGCCGTGGCCGCCGACGCCGCGGCAGGGTGACCCCGCGGCCGGGTGTCATCGAGGTCGGTGACCAACGGCGCGGTTCGGGTGGCCAGGCACATCGAGGTCGAGGAAGCTCGAGCCCGGTAGCCAGGCGGGTGGCCAGATCTGCATGTCGTGGCAGGTCGAGTTGCCAGGAAACCCGGTTCCTGCATGTGTGATCTAGAGACATTGGGAGCAATTTCAGATGTGGATGGGTGGTATGACCATTGCTTGCGCATGGCGTCATCATGCGCTCGCTTGTTGTGTGTCCGCTGCCCTGGTCGATCGCGTCGCTGCTGGCCCTGGCGGTCGGCTGTGTCGATGCCTCCGATGACGCTCCGCCGCCGGATGACCCGCCCTGCGCCCTCGTCGAGCGGGTCTACCAGATCGATCAGGTCGAGCTGCCGCGCACGCCGTCGGAGGCGCAGGCGATGGCGCTCGACCTGGACGACCGGGGCGGCGTCGACAACCAGCTCGGGCTGCTGCACGCGGCGATCGTCGCGGTCGCGTCGAGCTGGGACGTCGGGCCGGCGATGACCGCGCACCTGGCGGCGGGACGCCTGCACTGGGCGCTGGTGGTCGGGCGGTGCCCCACAAACGGCGCGGCGACCGTCGAGCTGGTGCGCGCCACCGACGTCGACGGCAACGGCGCGCTCGAGCTGGGCCCGCGCGGCCAGCCGGCGACGGGCGTCGACGTCGATCGCCGCGTGCGCAGCGCCCACGGGATCGCGCAGGTGCCGCTGGGCTTCCTCACCGACGGCGGCGGCGGCGACGCGACCGCCGCGTGGCAGCTCGGGTTCGCGCTGTCGACCGACCTTGCGCGCGAGGCCGACGGCGGGCTGCGCGGTCGCCTGGGCTTCGCGATCGGGCCGATCAGCGACGCCGCGCTGGCGCCGCTGGCGGCGTACGCGACCGGGGCGATGACCGATCCCGTCGTCGGGCTGGTCTGGACCGGCCAGGACACCGACCGCGACGGCACGATCTCGATCGCCGAGATCCGCGTGGTCGTCGAGGCGCTCGTCGCGGTCGACCTCGACGTCGGCGCGTGCGACCAGCTCGCGTGCTACGAGCCTGGCGGCGACGACGGCCGCGCCGATCACCTCTCCGCGGGGATGCGGATCCACGCGACACCGGTCGACACCGAGTGAGCACGTGTCCGATCGCCACGCCTCCGGTCGAGGTCGCGCGCGCGCGCCTGGGGCTCCGCGCCGGCGGTCGAGGTCGAGTGATCGCGCGGCCAGGTCGCGGCGCCGCCGGGATCGCGGCCCCGCGCCGGCGGTCGAGGTCGAGTGATCCCGCGATCGCCACCGAGTGAGCGCGCCAGCAGTTGACCGGCGCGCGCGCGATCCGTAGCGTCGCAGCCGGTGGCCGTCGATACCAGCAAGCTGAACCCGCCGCAGCGCGCGGCGGTGATCCACGGCGGCGGTCCGCTGCTGGTGCTGGCCGGCGCCGGCTCGGGCAAGACCCGGGTGATCACGTTTCGCATCGCGCACCTGCTCGACCTCGGCATCCCGCCCGACGCGATCGCGGCGCTCACGTTCACCAACAAGGCCGCCGAGGAGATGCGCGAGCGCATCGCGCACCTGCTGGGCGACCGCAAGACGGCGAACAAGCTGACGATGGGCACGTTCCACTCGCTCGGCCTGCAGGTGCTGCGCAGCGAGCGCAAGGCCCTGGGCTACCCCGGCGGGTTCACGGTCTACGACGCGTCGGACCAGCTCGGCGTCATCCGCGCCGCGCTGCGCGAGGTCAAGGACTTCTCGCGGGACGGCGAGCGCCGGTTCGACGTCAAGGCGATCCTGACGCGGATCTCGCTGGCCAAGAACAGCTTCATCGAGCCCGAGGCCTACCAGGTCCGCGAGGGCGACGACTACGACGCGATCACCGCCGAGGTCTACCCGCGCTACCAGGCGGCGCTGCGGGCCTACGCCGCGTTCGACTTCGACGATCTGATCGTCGAGCCGGTGCGGCTGATGCAGCGCGACGCCGCCGTGCGCGATCGCTGGCAGGGCCGGTTCCGGTTCGTCCTCGTCGACGAGTACCAGGACACCAACCGGGCCCAGGTCAACCTGGTCCGCCAGCTGGTCGCGCGCCACCACAACCTGACCGTCGTCGGCGACGACGATCAGTCGATCTACGCCTGGCGCGGCGCCGACCCCGCCAACATCCTCGGCTTCGCCGACGCGTTCGAGGGCGCGACGGTGATCAAGCTCGAGCAGAACTACCGCTCGACCAAGACCATCCTCGACGCGGCCAACGCGGTGATCGGGCACAACAGCGATCGCCACGGCAAGACGCTGTGGTCGGAGCACGGCCCGGGCGAGCTGCTCACGCACGCGGTCGCGCCCGACGTCGAGACCGAGTCGAAGTGGGTGGTGCAGGAGATCCGCAAGCTCAAGGAGGCCGGCCGCAAGTGGCAGGACATCGCGATCCTGTACCGCTCGAACATCCAGGCCAAGCCGCTCGAGGACGAGCTGCGCCAGCTGTCGGTGCCGTACGCGATGTTCGGCGGCCAGGAGTTCTTCGAGCGCAAGGAGGTCAAGGACGTGATCGCGTACCTGCGCGTCGCGCTCAACCCGCGCGACGAGCTGTCGCTGCGCCGGATCGTCAACTACCCCGCGCGCGGCATCGGGCCGACCACGCTCGAGCGCATCCTGGCGGCGGCGCGGATGCAGCACGCGACCTTGATCGACGCGCTGCGCGCCATCGGCGGCGCGGCTGATCGGCCGATGCCGGGCGACCCCGCCGAGGCGTCGCTCGATCCGGCGGTGCCCGACGACGACGACGACGACGATCCCTACGAGCGCGCGCGGCTGCGACGCGCGGCGGCCGAGGCGCGCGGGGACGACGCCGACGAGCCGCTGCGCTCGGCGGTGGCCGTGCCGGCGACGGCGGCCTCGACCTTCCGCGGCGACGGCGATCTGCGCCCGGGCGCGCGGGCGTCGGTGGCCGGGCTGATCGAGCTGCTCGATCGGCTGGCGGCGGGGCTCGCCGGCGGCCAGCCGGTCGAGGCCACCAAGCAGCTGATCGAGGACATCGGCCTGTACCACGACCTGCGCGAGGCCGCGCCGAGCGGCTCGGCGGCGCAGCGCCGGATCGACAACGTCGAGAGCCTGCTGACCTCGCTCGGCAAGTTCGCCGCCAAGTCGCCGGGCCCCAAGGCCCTGGCCGAGTACCTGCGCAAGCTGTCGCTCGAGTCCAACGACGAGGCCGAGCAGACCGGCGACCGCGTCATCATGACGACGCTCCACGGCGCCAAGGGCCTCGAGTTCCCGATCGTGTTCCTGGTCGGCCTCGAGGAGGAGCTCCTGCCGCACGCGCGCACGCTCGCGCCGCAGGCCACCGACGCGCTCGACGCCGATCACGCCAGCGACGTCAGCGAGGAGCGCCGGCTCGCGTACGTCGGCATCACCCGGGCCCAGCGCAAGCTGTACCTGACGCGCGCGTGCCAGCGGATCTCGCGCGGGCGCGAGATGCAGCGCACGCCGTCGCGGTTCCTGCTCGAGATCCCCGACGAGCTGCTCGAGGTGAAGGACCTGGCGGAGCTGGCGCGCGAGGCGGTGCCGCAGACCGAGGTCCGGTCGTTCTTCGCGAGCTTCCTCGCCGACGAGTGACCTCAGCGCCACGCCTGCCGCCGCTGCGCGAGGTGCTTGGGCTGCGCGAGGGACGGACCTGGCGACGCCGCCGCAGACGGCGGTGGCGCAGCCCGAGGTCCGGTCGTTCTTCGCGAGCTTCCTCGCCGACGAGTGACCTCAGCGCCGCGCCCGCCGCCGCTGCGCGAGGTGCTTGGGCTGCGCGAGGGGAAGGACCTGGCCGAGCTCGCGCGCGAGGCGGTGCCGCAGCCCGAGGTCCGGTCGTTGTTCGCGAGCTTCCTCGCCGACGAGTGACCTCAGCGCCACGCCTGCCGCCGCTGCGCGAGGTGCTTGGGCTGCGCGAGGGACGGACCTGGCGGCGCCGACGCAGAAGGCGGTGGCGCAGCCCGAGGTCCAGTCGTTGTTCGCGAGCTTCCTCGCCGACGAGTGACCTCAGCGCCGCGCCTGCCGCAGCTGTCGCAGGTGTCGCGTCACCGGCGGCGCGGACCGCGGCGAGCGGTTGTCAGCGTCGAGAATCTCCGCCTCGTCGGCGTTTATCTGCTATGCCGCCCGCATGAAGCGCAACCACATCATGTGTGGCCTCCTGCTCGCCGCGGCCTGCGGCGGCGGGGGCAAGAAGACCACGACCACGACGGGCGGCGGCACTGGCTCCAACGCGCCCGGCCCGGGCGACACCGGCGGTGGCGTGCAGGTCCCGGCGCCCGACCCGACCGCGGCCGCGCGCCACGCGTTCGCCAACCCCGGCGGCATGTGGATGCCGCGCCAGATGAACCACGCGGTCCACGCCGCGGCGCTGCGGTCGCTGGGCGTGACGATCCCGGCCGAGGATCTGTCGGACCCGCTGGCGGCGCCGCTCAACGCGGTGGTGTCGCTCGGCGGCTGCACCGCGTCGTTCGTCTCGGGCCAGGGCCTGATCGTGACCAACCACCACTGCGTGCAGGGCGCGCTCCAGTACAACTCCAAGCCCGAGCGCAACCTGGTCGAGGACGGGTTCCTGGCCAAGACCAAGGCCGAGGAGCTGCCGGCCGGGCCGACCCAGAAGGTGTTCGTCGCGCGGGCGTTCACCGACGTGACCGACGCGATCCTCGGCGGGGACAAGCCGATCGCCGGCATCGCCGATCCCGTCAAGCGCAAGGAGGAGGTCGAGAACCGGACCAAGGCCCAGCTCGCCGCGTGCGAGAAGGACCGCCCCGGCATCCGCTGCGACGTGAAGAGCTTCTTCCGCGGCGCCGAGTACCAGCTGATCGAGTACCTCGAGATCCGCGACGTGCGGCTGGTGTACGTGCCCGCGCGCTCGATCGGCAACTACGGCGGCGAGATCGACAACTGGGCGTGGCCGCGCCACACCGGCGACTGGTCGTTCTTCCGGGCCTACGTCGGCCCCGATGGCCAGCCCGCTGACTACAGCGCCGACAACGTGCCGTTTGCGCCCAAGCACTGGCTCAAGATCGATCAGGACGGTCAGGCCGAGGACGACTTCGTGATGGTGACCGGCTACCCCGGCCGCACGTCGCGCGTGACCACGGCGTCCGAGGTCGACTTCGACGTCGCCTGGCGCTACCCGAACACGATCCAGTACTACCAGGAGCGCTACGATCTGCTCGAGCAGCTGCTCAAGAGCGACGCGCCGGCCGCGACCAAGATCAAGGCCGGCGTCGCCAAGCAGGGCATCCAGAACGGCCTCGAGAAGACCACCGGCGTCCTGGCGGGGCTGCAGAAGGGCGACATCCTCGAGCGCAAGCGCGCGATCGACGACAAGGTCAAGTCGTGGGCGGCCCGGACCGGCCACGAGGACTACAAGGCCGCGATCGAGAAGCTCGAGGACATGCTGGCCGCCGATCGCAAGACCGCGGCCGGCGACTTCAACTTCGGCATCACGATGGGCGGCTCGAACCACCTGCGCACCGCGCTCCTGTTCGTGCGCATGGCCGAGGAGCGCGGCAAGCCCGACGCCGCCCGCAAGCCCGGCTACCAGGACCGCGACATGCCGCGCCTCGAGGGCGGCCAGAAGCAGCAGACGCGGCAGTTCGACGCGATCCTCGATCGCATGTTCTTCAAGCTGGTGCTGACCAAGGCCGCGGCGCTGCCGGCGGCCGAGCGGGCGTGGCTGAACCCGCTGCTCGGCATCAAGAAGGGCGCGAAGATCACCGACAAGCTGATCGAGGCGCGGCTCGACGCGCTGTACCAGGGCACGAAGCTCGAGGACGAGGCCACGCGCATCGACCTGCTCAAGAACGCGACGCCCAAGAGCCTGAAGGCGTCGAAGGATCCCTTCGTCAAGCTGGCGGTCGCGGTGTGGCCGCTGATCAAGGCCAGGAGGATCGGGACGACAAGCGCGCGGGCGACTACCTCGTCGTGGCGCCGATGTACGCCAAGGCGATGGTCGAGGCCCTCGGCGGCTTCGTTGCGCCCGACGCCAACTCGACGCTGCGCATCACCTACGGCACGATCAAGCCGTTCGCGGCGGGTGGGCTGCCGTTCACGAAGGCCCACGAGATCCTCGCCAAGGACACCGGCGAGGAGCCGTTCGACGCGCCGGCCAAGCTGCTCGCTGGCATCAAGGCCGGCAAGTTCGGCCCGTACGCCGACGCCGCGCTCGGCGACCTGCCGATCGACTTCATCGCCGACCTCGACATCACCGGCGGCAACTCGGGCTCGCCGGCGCTCAACAACAAGGGCGAGCTGGTCGGGCTCGCGTTCGACGGCAACATCGAGGGCGTGGCCTCGGACGTCGTCTTCGACTACTCGACGACCCGCACGATCATCGTCGACACCCGCTACATGATGTGGGTCATGGACGCGATCGACGGCGCCGACAACGTCCTCGAAGAGATGGGCGTCCGCCCGTCGCTGTGATCGCGGTGGCGGCGTAGGCGGCGCGCGGGCGGTGAGGCCGTCGCCGCGCCGGGTGCGGCGGGATCGGTTGGCTGCGAGTTCCAGAGGGGTGTCGCCGAACCTCCCCAACGGGGGCCGCCCCGATAGGGCCCCTCCCCACGGCGCGAATCTCCCGGCGCGTGGAGCGGTGCTCGACCGAAGAAGTTCCGAGCTCCGGGCCGGGGCCGGCGCGTGGCGGCCAGGGCACCGCGCGTGCCGGTCGGCGCGCGCCGTGGCCAGAGGACCGCGCGTGCGGGCCGGCGCGCGGCTGGGCAGGGCGTCGCGTGGTCATTCCACCCGCGAGTCGCGATCGAACAGCCACAGCTCGAGCGCGCGCTGCTCGTCATCCTGGCGGCCGTGGGTGTAGGGCCACGGCAAGGCTGGGTGGCGGTGACGGGGCTGCGGGCGGGTGAGCATCGCGGCGAGGCGGCGGCGCGTTTGCGTGCCGAGCGATCGGAGTAGGGCGAGCGGAGCGAACATGAGGCACCTCCTTGGGGGACATCCGTGCTGACGGCGCGGGGTCGTCGGCATTACGCGGATCGCACCGGCCGGCGCGCGGCCGATGCGCTGGTGGCGCCGCGCGGTGGCGCCCCCGGTGCCTGGTCACGAGGAGGCGCACCCACCTCACGGCCGTCTCGAACAACGACGGCGGCGGGATTGGATTTCCCAGCGATCGTCCTGTGTTGAGGCCGCTTCTGACGCGGCGGGTCAAACGCCGTGATCAAGAGAGGTGCCCGAGTGGAAGCCCAGGGGTTCCAGTACGTTGCTGGCCGGTCGCGAGGGCGATGCGCGTGATCCGCACCACCTGTGATCGCGGGAGCGTCGACGACGCGCGGGCTGTCGCGCTACGGTCTCGGGTCCATGCGCACCCTGACTTCGATCGTGTCCGCCGCCGTGGCGCTCGCGCTGCTGGCCGCGCCGGCCGCCGCCGAGCGTCGGCACCGCGGCAAGCCGTCCGCGCCCGTCGCCCTCACTGCCACCGCCGAGCGCACCGCCACCGGCTGGCGCGTCGTGGTCGACGCCGCGCCGACCGTGGCGGTCGACGACGTCGTGGTCGAGATCGACGGACGGGCCACGCGGTTCGGCGCCACGACCGCGCGCACGCCGCGGCACCTGGTCGCGCCGATCGCCCTCGGCCGCAACCCGGGCAAGGACGTCGTGGTCACGGCCCGCCTCGCGGGGCGCAGCCAGAGCCTGATCGTTCGCGTCGGGGCGCCGGCGCCGGCGCAGAAGCCCCAGGTGATCACCGTCCGCACGATCAACGGCGTCAGCGTCGCCGAGGTGCGCAAGTGAACGCGCGCCTGTGCGCGGGCGCGCTGCTGGTCGCCGCGGCGGCGTGCGGCGGCGGTGACAGCGGTCCTCCCAAGCTGACCGGCCTGGTGCTGTACGAGGATCGCGCGCAGCTGGCCAGCGGCCGGCTCGACACCACGCTCCAGCTGCTGCCGGCGCGCGGCGTCACGGTCAGCCTGATCAACGAGGCCGACGGCGCGGTGATCACCACGGTCACGACCGACGACGATGGGCGCTACACCGTCGAGTGGGTCGAGCCGCTGGTCGAGCCGACCGAGCCGCTGCACCTCCTGGCGGCGGCCATGAGCATGGCGCCCGAGCGGCCGATCCAGGTCGTGCGCCGCAACAGCCAGGTCCACGGCTTCGGCGGCGACGCGTTCACGTGGGAGGACAAGATCGACGTCGATCTGGTCGTCACCGAGGCCTCGGGCGCGGCCGCGGCGTTCAACGTCTTCGACATGGCGGTGAGCTCGGCCGACGCCGTGCGCACCAACCTCGACGTCCTGCCGGCGCCGCTCACGGCGATCTGGGAGAAGGGCTCCAACGACGGCACGTACTACAGCGGCGACAGCCGGATCCACCTGCTCGGCGCCGCCAGCGACGACGACGGCTACGACGACACCGTCATCCTCCACGAGATCGGTCACTTCTTCGAGGACACGGTCGGGCGCAGCGACAGCCCGGGCGGCGGGCACGACGGCTCGCCGACCAACCCCAACCTGGCCTGGTCCGAGGGCTTCTCGACCTACTGGGCGATGGCGGTCAAGAACGAGCCGTTCTACGGCGACTCGAACTCTGGCGGCGGCTGGGGCTACAACGCCGAGACCACGGTCACCCGCGCCCCGCAGCCGGCGGGCTCGATCGGGCAGGCCGTCGGTGAGAACCTCATCACCGAGGTCCTCTGGGACATCGGTGACGCGCCCAGCGGGGACGACGATCAGCTGGCCGGCGACCACATCGTGGTCGAGAGCGTCCAGCCGATGTACCTGCGGACCTCGGCGCTGCGCCAGGTCGGTCAGGGCGGCGTCGACCTGGTCGACTTCCTTGACGGCTACTTCGTCCTCGCCGGCCTCCGCGACTGCGCCGCCGTCCGGCAGATCGTCGTGACCACGCACACGTTCCCGTACGACTTCGGCGGTCCCGCCGGCCCGTGTCCGTGAACTCGCCGCGGCTGCCGTCGCCGGTCGCCGGCGCGCGCGTCGCGATCTTCGGGCTCGCGCTCGCGACCGCGAGCGGCGGGTGCGCCGTGCGCCGGCAGTTCACGCGCGCCGATGACGCCGCGGTCCGGGCGGTGCTGACCACCCAGCAGGCCGCGTGGAACCGCGGCGACCTGGTCGGCTACATGGACGGGTACCTGCGGTCGCCAGCGCTGGTGTTCACCTCGGGCAGCAAGGTCCGCCGCGGCTGGAACGAGACCTACGCCAAGTACCGCGATCGCTACGGCAGCGACCCGTCGACGATGGGCACCCTGGCGTTCGAGGTGCTCGGCGTGCAGGCGCTCGGCCCCGACGGCGCGATCGTGCTCGGCCGCTGGGTCCTGACCGACACGCCCAACAGCGGCAGCGGCGTGTTCTCGGTCGCGCTCGCACGGACCGCGGCCGGCTGGAAGGTCGTCCACGATCACACCTCGAGCGATCCGCCCCCGGACGCGGCGCCGTAGCGATCGAGGTCGGCCAGCATCGCGACGCTCGTGGCCGGCGCCGCGCGGGCTTCCGTGGTCGGTAGCCACGAGGCCGCCGGAGCGGGGGCCAGAGCCGACGTCGGAACCGGAACCGGAGGCGGAGCCGGAACCGGAGCCGGAGCCGGAGCCGGAGTCGGAACCGGAGCCGGAACCAGAACCGGAACCGGAGTCGGAACCGGCCCGGGAACCGCCGCCGTGGCACCCGCACCCGTGGTCCGCGTGCTCACGGCGGCAAGCGTCGGCGCCGGCTCGGGGGCGTCCGGGTGTCGTCCGTAGCCGACGCTGCGCCACGGGCGCCGCAGCGCGCGCTCACGCTCCCAGCGGTGCTTGCGCCGCAGCCCGCTCGCCTGCGCCGGCCACCCGACCAGCCGCGCCCGTTTCTTGACCGCCGCGACCTGCTCCGGCGGAAGCGGCACGCCGTACCGGTCGAGCTCGAGGTCGACGTCGATCAGCACCGCGACCGTCGCCGGGTCGCCGCGGTCGAACTCTTGCTCGGCTGCCTGGACCTCGGCGAACGAGTACGGCCGATCGCTCTTGCCGATCGCGAACATCTCGCCGGTGTCGGGGTCGCGCTGCAGGTTGAACACGCGCCTCATCGCCGCACCCCACCGAGCCCGGTCGCGAGCGCCGCCTCGAGCACCGCCAGCACGTCGCACGGCGGCGCGTCCAACGCGATGCCGTACTGGGCGACGACCTCCGGATCGCCGGGGCTGATCACCGTGCTCGTGCGTCGATCGCACCTCACCGCGTCGATCGTGTCCAGGCGATCGAACTCGCCGCGCAGCCACGCCTGCCGCCACGCCTCGATCGCCGCGCGGCTCTCGTCCTCGCTCCGCGGCGTCCCGTCGGCGTGGCGGCCGAAGTCGACCGCCGCCAGCAGCGCCAGCGCGCTGGGCTCGTCGCTCGCGGCCTCTTCCGCGGCGGCGACCTGCGCGTCGGCGTAGAGCCGCCCGTCCTTGCCGGCGACGTAGGTGGCGCCGGTCACGGCGTCGCACTCCAGGATGTAGTCCCGCATGGCCCCCTCCTCACCGGTTCGCCGCACGGGTGGCCCGCGCGATCTTGCGCCGCCGCGCGACCTTGGCGATCTTGCGTCGCCGGGTCGCCCGGCTCGGGTAGTCGCCGTGTCGGCGCGCCGAGTCGGCGAGCGCCTGCAGCTCGTCGGGACCCATCGAGAACCCGACCTCGCCTCGGGCGCGCGCCGCCTGACACTCCGGGCAGTCGTGGATCTGCTGGGCCGCCAGCGCCCGCACCGCCGCCGCGTCGAGCGGCCGCCCGTCCTCGTCGACGCCCAGGTCGAGATCGCGGCGCACCACCAACGCCTCGGCGTCGCCCGCCCGCACCCGCGCATCGAGCGCGTCGAGGTCGCGGACGGCCACCTCCCGCCCGCTCTTGCCGATGTACACCATCTCGCCTGTGCGCATGTCCGTCCGCATATGAAAGGTCGTCATCCCGCTCCTCCTCCCCGCCCCAGTTGCACCCCGCGTGCCGCGCCTAACCCCGCGCCATCCCTCGCCACCGCTTGTCCGGTTTCCGGACGTCCGGCCGGATCCCGGCCACTCCCGCGATCGCCCGGACAGCGCCCCGTCCGCGCGTCTGTCCGATATCCGGCTCGAGCGGACTGGTCGCGCTGTCTGATCGCGCGGACCGCGCGCGCCGGACCATCCACTCGACTGGACAGATCGCCTGCGCACACCCGCACGGAGCGGCGTCCGCGCGGGTACCGGTCGTGGCCCCGCCCTTGCGATGGGCTCGGCCATGGCCTCACCCAAGCCCACGGCGCCCTCCTCTCCTGACGACGGGCTCGCGCGCGTCACGCGGCTGTCGCTGCTGGTGTCACTCGTGGCCTTCGCGGCGCTGATCGTCTACGGCGCGTGGGCCGCCAAGGCGGGCCCGGCTCAGGCGGCCCTCGGCGCCGCGCTGCTGGGCCTCGGCGCGGTGGCGGTCGGCGCGATCATCGGGTTCTTGTTCGGCGTCCCGGTCAACGCGGTGGCGGTGGCGCAGGCCAGCACGGCCGCGACCAAGGAGGCCGCGGAGCCAGGCGGCGTCGAGGCCGCGGCCCGCCCGTCGCGGGGCGCCAACCAGCTGGTCCAGGTGGCCGAGTGGCTGACCCGCATCTTCATCGGCGCCACCGTCACGCAGCTCGGCGAGGTGCGCGACCAGCTCCAGGGCCTGGGGCAGCTGGCCAGCGCGCAGCTGCTCGGCAGCGGCCGCGGCGAGATCGTCTTCACGGCCGCGGCGGTCTTCGGTGGGGTGTTCGGCTTCTTCGTCGGTCACCTGTCGACGCGCCTCATCATCAACGTGCTGTTCGACGCCGTCGAGAACGGCTCGCGGCTGCCGACCGCCGCCAAGGACGAGGTGCTCATGCAGGCCCGCACCGGCGAGCGCAAGCTCGACGCGATCTCGCCGTCGGTGGCGCGGGCGCTCGTCGAGGTCGACGACCAGCAGCTGACCAGCTCGGACGACCTGCAGGCGTGGGGGCTGGCGCGCATCTCGCTCGATCGCGACGAGCCCGCGGCCGGTCGGGGCCTGGCCGCCCTCGAGCGCGCGGTGATCGCGCGGCCCGGCGACCGCGGCGCCATCGAGAGCCTGGTGCTGGGCGCGCTCTACGCGCCGCCGCCCGAGGGGTTCACGCGGGCGCAGCGCGAGCTGACCGCGTACTTCGCCAGGCACCCGACGCCGACCCGCGCCGAGGCCAACCTGTACGCCTACCGCGCCTGCGCCGACGGGCAGGCCTACGCCGACGCCAAGGCGCGCGGCGACACCGGCGCGATGGCCGTCCACCGCGCGTCCGCCCTGGCGGCGGCGCGGCAGGCCCTCGAGCTCGACGCATCGTGGGGCGCGTTCCTCGCGCGCATCGCCAGCGGCGCCGGCGGCCCCGACGACGATCTGGTCGAGCTCGCCAAGGACGCGCCGGAGCTCGGCGCGCTGCTGGCCGCGGGGCGGCCGTGACCGCCGGCGGCTACCCACCCCTGCGGGGTGATGCCGCCCGACCGCAGCGCGCTGCCGCCCGCGGTGCGATGGGTGACGGCGCCTGTGGCTCGTAGGATACTGCGCGCGGGATGGACGCCGAGTCAGCCGCGGGTGAGGCCGCCGACCCCGCGGGGGCCGCGGCCGAGCGCCGGGCGATCGTCATCGGCGGCGCCGGCGATCCCGACGTCACGGCGCTGGCGACGACGCTCCTGGCCGCGCACGAACGCTGGACCGTGCGCCGCGTCGAGCCGCCGCTGACCCGGCTCGCGGTCAAGCGCGCGCTCGACGCGCTGACACCCTCGCTGCGCGCAGCGGTGGTGATCCTGCACGCGCCGGTCGTGGCCAGCGAGGGCGGCCAGGTCCTGGTGGTCGGCGACGACCGCGAGCGCTATCCCGACGACGCGACGCTCGGGCTCGACTGGGTCGCGGCGCGCGTGGCGACCCTGCGCGGCCCCGCGGTCGTCGCGCTGTGCCAGGCGCTCGATCCTCCCCGCGCGGTGGCGGCGCTCGCCGCGGCGGCGCCCCGCGCGCTGCTCATCGCCGGTGGTGGTCCGTCGACGGTGGCGATCGTCGGGGCGGGGCTCGGCGGGCTCGCCAGCGATCCCACGACCGGCACCGTCACGCTCGCCAGCCTCGGCCGGTTCGTGACCGCGCGCCTGCCGGCGGCGGTCGTGCGCGCGACCGACGATCGTGAGCCGTTCATCACCCCGGGCGCGCTCGATCTGCTGCGCTCGCGGCGGC
This sequence comes from Myxococcales bacterium, assembly GCA_016717005.1. Taxonomy (NCBI): domain Bacteria; kingdom Pseudomonadati; phylum Myxococcota; class Myxococcia; order Myxococcales; species Myxococcales bacterium. The sequence continues at coordinate 1,060,482 of JADJUF010000037.1, forward strand.
GCGACGCAGCGCCCGCGGTCGCCGGCGCGCCCGCGACGGTGGGCACCGTCTTGCCGGGGCGGTTCCGGCTCGACGTCGAGCTGGCCCGTGGCACCTTCGGCACCGTCTACCGCGCGCGGCAGCTCGCGGTCGAGCGCGACGTGGCGATCAAGCTGCTGCACGGCGACATCGATCCGACGTCGCCCGACGGGCACCTGTTCCTGCAGGAGATCCGCGCGGTCGGCCGCCTCGATCACCCCAACGTCGTGCGCATCCACCAGGCCGACGTCGCGCACGACGGGCGCCTGTTCTACGCGATGGAGCTGCTCGACGGGCAAACGCTGGCCGAGCTGGCGGCGCCGGCCCCGCTGGAGCCACGGCGCGCGGTGGCCCTGGTGACCCAGGTGCTGGCGGGGCTGGGCGCGGCCCACGACGCCGGCCTGATCCACGCCGACGTGAAGCCGGCCAACGTCATCGTCGTCGCGGCGCGCGCCGGCGAGCGCGCGGTGCTGGTCGACTTCGGCCTGGCGCGGCTGCGCGCGACCGAGCCCGCGGCGTCGGCGGGCGGCACGCCCGCGTTCATGGCGCCGGAGCAGCTCCGGGACGGGCGCGTCGACGCGCGCTCCGATCTGTTCGCGACCGCGCTGGTGCTGGTGTCCCTGCTGACCGGCTGGCGGCGGCGCAAGGCCAGCGAGCTGGTGCCGCCGCTCGACGCCATCGGCGACGCGCGCGTGCGCGCCGCGCTGGCCCGCGCGCTGGCGATCGAGCCCGGCGCGCGGTTCACGTCCGCGGCGGAGTTCGCCGCGGCCCTGTCCGGAGCCGTGGTCGCCGTCGAGCCGCCGCCGCCGCCGCCGCCCTTCCACGGGCTCGCGTCGTTCACCGAGCGCGACGCCGAGCGCCTGCGCGGGCGCGACCGCGAGCTGGCGACGCTGCTGGATCACGCGTTGTTCCGCAGCGTGGTGGTGGTGACCGCGCCATCCGGCACCGGCAAGACCTCGCTGCTGCGCGCGGGCCTGGTGCCGGCCCTGGCGCGGTACGGCGCCACGGTCGCGTACGTCTCAGGCCGCGAGACCCCGGTCGCGGACGCCATCGCGTCGCTGGCGTCCGGGGCGGATGAGCTGTCGTCCGCGATCGCCGCGTGCGCCGAGCGCACCGGCGCGCGGGTCGTGCTCATCGTCGATCAGCTCGAGGCGCTCCTGGATGATCATCCCGATCACGCGCGCGCGCTGGCCGAGCTGATGGCGGAGGCGCGGCGCGGCCGCACCGACGTGGCGCTGGTGCTGTCCGTGCGTGAAGACTTCCTGGCGCGGGTGTTGACGCGGCCCGAGCTGGCGCGGGCCGCGGTCGCGACGGTGCGCATCGGCCCGCTGGATCTGGATGGCGCGCGTGCCGCGATCGTCGAGCCGCTGGCTGAGCGCCGCGTGACCATCGCGCCCGATCTACTGGCGGCCGTCCTCGACGACCTGGCGGGCGCCGGCGCGGCGCTGGCGCCCGAGCTGGGCTGGGGGATCGGCGCGGCGGTGTACCCACCGCACCTGCAGCTGGTCGGCGCGGTGCTGTACCAGGCGCTGGGCGCCGATGAATCGGTGGTGACGCTCGACCACTACCGCCGCCTGGGCGGCTTCGAGGCGATCGTCGGCGAGCACCTCGAGCGGGTGCTCGACAACGAGCTCGACCGCGCCGGCGCGGCGATCGCGCGCGAGCTGTTCCTGGCGCTGGTGACCTCGACCCACGCGCGGGCGATGCGGCCCGAGCCCGAGCTCCTGTCGATCGCGAGCGCCGCCGGCGCGGTCGTCGGCGCGGTGCTCGAGATCCTGCGCCGCCAGGGCCTGGTGGTGCGCACCCAGCGCGCGGTCGGTGAGCCGGTGTGGGAGCTGATGCACGACAGCCTGGTGCCGCGCGTGCTGGCGTGGATCGACCGCCACGACCTGGCCCGCCGGCGGGCCATGGAGCAGGTCCGCTATCACCTGCGGCGCGCGCGCGGCGGCGCGGTGAGCTTGCTGACGCGCGCGGAGCTGCGCGAGCTCGACACCCACGCCGACGCGCTGGCCGAGCTCGAGGCCGAGCACCGGCGCCGCGACAGCGTCGGCGTGGGCCCCGTCGCGCTGGTCGCGCAGTCGCGCGCGATCCTCCGCCGCACCACCGCGGCCACCCTCGCGCTGGCGGTCACCGTCGTCGGCATCGTCGGCTACGCCGGCTGCGACCGCTACCGCGCCAGCGCCGCCGCCGCGCGCGAGCGCTCGATCCGCGATCGCGATCTGGGCCGCTTCACCCTCGAGCTGCGGCCGTTCGACTGGATCCCGCCGGGCGTGAACCCCTGGCTGCCCGGCGGCGCCGCCGTCGACGTGCCGGCGAGCGCGCTGCCGGACCTGCGCTGGGAGCTGCGGGATCCGGATCCGGTCGACTCTGTCGCCCCAGGAATGGCGCGAACGCGCGAACGTGCACTCATCTCGCGCATCTCAGGAGCGCCGGCTCGCTACGTTGTCGAAGCGTCCGGCGGTTCTGCCTTCGTTGTTGTCGCAGGACGCAATCACGCAGGTGGCGGCGCGTGTGGACCATCTACGATCCCGGTCCGCACGCTTCCAGGCTATGCATCGCGAACCCACGTACCACCGAGGTTCGTCGTGTGGGTACCAACATGCCGAGCCTCCTTCGCCGGCATGGTCCCCGTCCCACGCGGCGATTTCCGGAAGGGGGGCCTCGGCCAACCGATCTCTTGGGCCAAGCTGAGTTACGGCGAGATATTCGCGCGCACGATGAACCTGCCCCGGTTCCTGATCGACCGAACAGAGGTCACCAACGCCGCGTTCGAGACATTTGCACGAATGGCGCCCCTTACAGCCATCGGCCAGACAATCTACCCCGACACGAACGAACTCGCGGATGCCGATGCAGGTGGCCATCCAGTAGTCGGGGTCAGCCGAGACACCGCGGAAGCCTTCTGTCGCTTCTTTGGAAAGCGCCTCGCGACAAGCGCGGAATGGGAGAAGGCGCTGAGGGGAGGCCTTACGCTTCTGGATGGGACCCCGAATCTGGAGCCGGTACGGAATCTCCCAGGCGGCGCGACATCCACGGTCCGCACCGACTTCGGAACGACCCAAGGCCCGAGTCCCGTCCTTTCGTCCCCATCGGACGTCAGTCCGCTAGGCGTTCGCGACCTCACCGGAAACGTCTCAGAATGGACGGCCAGCTTCGACGAGCGCGGACTCGCCATCACGCGCGGCGGAAACTGGTATGAGACGTCAGTGTCACTGGCACACGAGTTCAATGCTATCGAGAACGCCCGGCCTCGTCACCTTGTGACGTATTTTCTCGGGACGCGCTGCGCGGCCGACGCGCTATAGAAACGGGCTCGGGGCCGCCGCTGCGAGCTCGGCGAGGTACGCATCGCCACGTGTTGAGAGGCAAACAAGCACGCCGGCCGGTTGGCCCTTTGGATAGAGGCGCACGTAGGCGCCGCCGAGTAAGACGGTCATGCGATGGAAGCGCAGCAACCCCAACGACGTTGGAGCTGGCCATACGAACTCATGATCCGGTAACGCGAGCAAGCCGGGCGACACGCGGCGCACATCCACTGAGGCCGAGAGGACTCGCTGGATCTGCTTGACGCGTACGGATCCAATCTTCCACCGCAGCGTCGGATGATATCGCTGCACGCCGTGGGCGACGTCGACTAGCGCCTCGGTGCGCAGACTGGAAAGCGCATCCGCCGACATCGGGCGCGCGCGTTTCCTGCTGCGAAACCAGCTCATTCGTCGTTGATCGTCGTCAACTTCCGCTCGGTCCGTGGCGGAGACGGTCTTCGTCTTTGCATGAAGGGGGGCGAACCCATCATCAGAAAAGTCCCCGTCATCGATAGGAGTTGTCGTGCCAACAATTGAGACACCCCACCGTATGCTGAGCGCGGAGAGCGCCGCGATGCCAGCGTCGGTAACTGCTGTATTACAGCCGAGGAATCGAACGTTCCCGAGTTGTGGTATCGGGAAAGCCTGCGCCCATCTGGTTGTGATGTCCCGTGCGATGATATCGTCCTGCGCCAACCAGTCGCACAACGCCTGAACTCCATCCTTCGAATGGCCGATGATGTCGAAGTGGACCGATCTGGTGGCTGAGGCCTTGGCCGCTACCACACCCTCGAAGGTGTCGGCGGTCGACCCACTCACCGCAGCCAAGAGCGTCTCTCTACGGTCCGCGATCTTGTCGAGAACAGCCCGGTGCCAACCGTCGACCGGCGGCCAAGAGAAATTGAGTGATACCGCCACCGACTAGCCTGCCATGCCCGTCGGGAGCTTCGGCCCGCGGAGAGAGGTCGGCCGCACGATGCTGTTCGATGTAGAGTGCGCCCTCGTCATTCTTCGTGCTGGCCTGAGTCAGTCGCGCCTCACCGTTGCCCAGCGGGCCGTCCGGTGAGCAGTGCGACGGCTCATCTATCCGGAACTGAACGAGCCCCGCCTGGGGGTTGTCCCTGATTGTCACGACCAGCGACTGTGGATTCTGCTCAGCGACAATCGCGTGAAAGCCGATGTAGCGACGTCCGGCGTAGCCGCCGTTCTGGTTGACGTCGGGCGAGTACACGAGGCTGCGCCACTGGTAAGATCGCGGCGCGTACTTCGTGTCCCACTCCTTGCCATCGAAATAGCCCGCGTCGCTCAGCGTATCGAAGTGCGAATCGAGCAGGTAGATGGCCCCGACGTACTGCCCGTAAGGAAGTTCACCGAGCGGACCGAGCGTCGTGAGGCCTACGTCCGTCACATCCTTGGGGCTCAGAACCCCCGGAAAGGACGTTCCGGTTTTGTCGATTCCGCGCGCATCGTACAGGCCTGTCGCCCAGGGCGCCATGTCGATGCGGTCGGACTCCTTGTACGTGATCGCTTTGGCCGATGTCAGGACGAGATTTTTGTGGCTGACGAACAGCACTGTCTGCGCGACCAGCTCGCCGCTCGCAGGGTCCTTGATTACTTGCGAAATGGCGGCCCCGATCCCACGAAACGTCTTGTAGTCCAACACGGCATGCCCCGTTCTGCTAGCGGCCGGTTGAGCGCAGCCCCAGCGACGCGATCAGGTTGTAGATGTGCGCGCGCGCCAGATCGAGCGCGCGCGCGGTGGCGGTGATGTTCCAGTCGTTGGCCTCGAGGATCTCGAGCAGGTAGCGGCGCTGGAACGCGCGCGTCGCCTCCTGCCAGGTCGCGGGGCCGGCGGTGGTGTCGACGGCGGCGGCCGGGAACAGGTGGTGGATGTGGACGACGGGCGCGGCGTCGCCGTGGGCGCGGATGACGGCGGCCTCGACCGCGTGCGCCAGCTCGCGCACGTGGCCGGGCCAGGGCGCCTCGCGGCACGCGACGACGGCGCGCTGTGACACGGCGATGGTCGGCAGGCCGTGGCGGCGCGTGGTCTCGGCGCACACGTGCTCGACCAGGGCGGGGATGTCGTCGCGGCGGTCGGCGAGGCCCGGCATCACGAGCGGCAGGACGTGGAGCCGGAAGTAGAGGTCATCGCGGAACTGCTTGGCCGCGACGCGCTCCTTGAGGTCGGCGTTGGTCGCGGCGATCACCCGGATGTCGGCGCGCGAGACCTCGGTGGCCCCGAGCGCGTGGTACTCGCGGGCCTGCAATAGGTGGAGGAGCTTGGCCTGCGCGCTCGGCGACAGGTCGCCGATCTCGTCGAGGAACAGCGTCCCGCCCTCGGCCGCGGCGACCTTGCCCGCGACCTTGCGGGTGGCGGTCGAGTGGGCGCCCCGCTCGGCGCCGAACAGCTCGCTCTCGAGCAGCGTGTCGGGGATCGCCGCGCAGTTGACCGCCACGAACGGGCCGCCGGCCCGGCGGCTGTTGTCGTGCAGCGCGCGCGCCAGCGCGGTCTTGCCGGTGCCCGAGGGCCCGGTGATCAACACGTCGATGTCGAGCGGCGCCACCAGCGCGGCCTGTTGCAGCACCCGCGCCAGGGCCTGGGAGGTACCGACGAGCTGTGGGCAGCGGAAGCGCGCGCGGACCTCGCGCGTGTGATCGGCGCTGGCGCTCGTGCGGTCGCGCGTGCGCAACCGGTCGGTCAGCGGCGCGAGGTGGCGGGCGAACAGCTCGGCGCGCTCGCGATCCGCGGCGTCGAAGCCCCCCGGCGTCGCGCGGCCTTGCAGGTACACGACGCCGACCGGCGGCGCGCCGATCGGCGCGCACAGCACGGCCTGGATCGCGTGTTGACGCACGCTGCCTTGATCCGCGAACCGCTCGTCGTCGAGCGCCGAGTCGGTGGTGACGGTGCGGCCCTCGGCCAGCGTGCGCGCGACGATGCCCCGCGAGATCGACGCGCGGATCGTGGAGAGGTCGTCGGCGCTGACGCGGTGGCCCGTCCAGTAGCGCGGCTCGCCGGCGTCGTCGTCCGACAGCTCGAGGTACGCCACGCTCGCGCCCGTGACCTCGACGATCAGCGCCAGCGCGCTGGCGAGCAGCGGCTCGAGCGCCTCCTGGCCGCTCAGCTCGAGCAACCGACGATAGAAGTCGCGCTCGGCGAGCACATCGACCAGCGTCCCCCCGTTCGAGCTCATCGTCCGCATCGGAGCATACACGAGCACTGCAAGCGTCGCGCCGGCGTGAGGCCGTCCAGCGCGGGGGACGTGCGCGGGTGGTCGTCCACTCGAGTTGACACGGGCGGCGCGGGCACGCGGCGGCGACAAGGCTCGGCCGCTGGCACCGCAGCTGCAGCGGCGAGCTCCATGTCGTTGATCCTCACCTCGGAGGCGCAGGATCGACAGCGGCGCAGCCAGACGCTGCTCGATCGTGTCGTCGGGCTGGTGCCGATCGAGGTGATCAGCGCGTACGCGGTGCTGGCCGCGCTCGCCGGGAGCTGGCGCTACCTCGGGCTGGCCGTCGCCGCCGGCGCGATCGCCACCGTCGTGGTGCTGACGACCTATGGGCGGCAGACCCGGCGCACGGCCCGGGCGACGCAGCACCTCGTCCGGGTCCTGGTGTTCGTGGCGTGGGCGTTCGTGCTGTCGAACCCGCTGACGCCAGCCGCGCCGGTCGCGCGCTGGTTGCCCGCGGTCGCCGTCGTGCTGATCCCGCTGGTCGGGGCGTTCATGTTCCCGTCCGCGCCGTCGATCGATCCACCTCGGCGGGGCTGAGCTCCCGCTCATCCGCGCTGACGGCGCATCCCGGTTGAACATGATGGCGGCGCCCGCGTCGATGGCGTGGCGCACGAGCTCGACGGCGGGGTGGCTGGCTCGATCCGCGAACGTCCACTCCAGTGGACACCGTCGGCGCGGTCGTCGGCGCGACTGGACGGCGGCGGGGGTGACGTCACGCCGGTCGGGTGATCGCGATGGGTACGGAGCGTGCAGTGCGCCGAGATGAGGATGGCAATGGAGGACCCGAGTCACGCATCGATCGATCGCGCGCGCGGCGCACGTGGCGTGGCCCGCGCGCTGCGGGTGCTCGCGGTGCTCGCGGCCCTGACCGCCGCGGCGGTGGCGCAGGTGAGCGTCGAGGCCGAGACGGCGTTCCGCGATGGCAAGCGGCTGATGACCGCGCGGAGGTATGCGCAGGCGTGCGCGGCGTTCGCGGCCAGCGATCGGATCGAGCCGTCGATCGCGGCGAAGATGAAGCTGGCGGACTGCGAGGAACAGCGCGGGCGCCTGGCGTCGGCGTGGGGCGGGTTCCTGCAGGTGGCGGCGCTGACCCGGGACGATCTCAAGCGGCAGCCGGAGCACCAGGTCGCGACGGCGCGGGCGCTGGCGCTCGAGCCGCGGCTGCCGTACCTGACGATCAGCGTGCCGGAGGCGAGCCGGGTCGAGGGGCTCGAGATCGTGCGCAACGGCGCGGCGGTCGATCCGGGCGTGTGGAACCGGGCGGTGCCGGTCGATCGCGGGACGCACACGGTGGTCGCGCGCGCGCCGGGCCACCGGGCGTGGTCGACGACGGTGGTCATCGAGGACGAGAGCGAGCAGCGCGCGGTCGACGTGCCCCGGTTCGAGGTGATGGGCGGGGCGGCGGGGGCGAACGGGGAGGGGGCGTCGACCGGCGTCGAGGGAGCGCCATCGCCGGCGCGCGAGCGGTCGGTGGTGGTGCCGGGCGTGCTCGCGGCGACGGCGGTGGCGCTGGGCGGGGTCGGCCTGGGGCTCGAGCTGTCGGCGCGCGGCCGCTACGACGACGCGCGCGCGTCGACCGACGCGCGCGCGCGTGATGAGCTGTACGACAGCGCGGTGGTGCGGCGGCGCCTGGCGGTCGGCGCCGGGGTGGCGGCGATCGCGACCGCGGGCGCCGCGGGATGGCTGTGGTGGCGCGGGCGGCGCGCGCGCGGCCGGCGGTGGCGGCGGTGGCGGCGGTGGTGACGCGCGGCTACGTCGGGCTGGCGATCGGCGGTGCGCTGTGACGCGCGGCTACGTCGGGCTGGCGATCGGCGGTGCGCTGTGACGCGCGGCTACGTCGGGCTGGCGATCGGCGGTGCGCCGTGACGCGCGCGCGGGCGCTGGTCGCGCGGTCGCGCGGCGGGCGGTGGGCGCGGCTGGGCGCGGCGGTCGTCAGCGCGGCGCTGCTCGCGGCCTGCTTCGACGCGCTGCCGCCGCTCGACGACGCGGCGGTGGTCGATGCGCGCGAGGTCGACGCGGCCGAGGTCGACGCGGGCGATCCGGACGCGCGCGAGGTCGACGCGCCGCGCCCCCCGGACAGCATGCCGCCCGACGTGCCGGTCGACGCGCCGCTGTGCACGGCCGGGGCGACGCGGTGCGCTGGCAACGACGTCGAGACCTGCCAGGGCGGCGCGTGGGCGATGACGTCGTCGTGCCCCAACGTGTGTGACCTGGGCGCGTGCGCGACGCCGCCGAGCTGCAGCGGCGGCGTCGCCACCTGCGGTCCCGGCGGCAACGAGACCTGCTGCGCCTCGCCGCCGGTCCCGGGCGGCGCCTACGCGCGCAGCTACGACGGGGTGACGCCGGGGTTCACCGATCCCAGCTACGCGGCGTCCGTCAGCGATCACCACCTCGATGTGTTCGAGGTGACGATGGCGCGCTTCCAGAAGTTCGTCGACGCGTACCCGGCGGCGCGCCCGGCCGACGGCAGCGGCCGCAACCCCCACAACCCGAGCGACGTCGGCTGGGCGCCGGCGTGGTCCGCCAGCCTGCCCGCGACCCAGGCCGCGCTGATCGCCGAGCTGACCTGCGACGGCCTGACCACGCAGCCCGTGACCGATCCGGTGCGGTGCGTGTCCTGGTACGTGGCGCAGGCGTTCTGTATCTGGGACGGCGGCCGGCTGCCGAGCGAGGCCGAGTGGAACTACGCCGCCGCCGGCGGCAACCAGCAGCGCGTGTACCCGTGGTCGGTCCCGGCGTCATCGACCACCATCACCAGCGGCCACGCGACCTACCAGGTCGCCGCGCCGACCCGGCCGGGCCTGCACACCCTCGATCTGGCGCGGTGGGGCCAGCGCGATCTGGCTGGCAACGTCTGGGAGTGGGTCATCGACTTCCACGCCAGCCCGTACCCGTCCACGCAGTGCACCGACTGCGCCAACCAGAGCGCCGCCGCGAATCGCGTGATCCGCGGCGGCGGCTACTCGAGCAACACCACGCAGGTGATCACCTCGTACCGCTCGTCGGCCGTGCCCGCGACGCCGCGGTCGGTGGTCGGCTTTCGCTGCGCCCGTAACCCGATGCCCTGAGATGACCATGAAGCGAACCATCCCGATCGCCGTGCTGCTGTGGCTGACCGTCGCCGCATCGTGCCCCAAGCGGCCGCCGCCAGAGTCCGGCCGGTTCGTCCTGATGCCGGCGTCCGGACCCGCGCCGATGGCGGTCGCGACCACGTGCACGGATGACCTGGCGTGCGACACGATCGCCGGCCAGTCGGCGTGCACGGTCTCGCAGGGGTGCGTCAGCGGCGAGTGCAAGTTCGCGGTCGCGGCGGGCCCGACCTGCCCGTGCTACGAGGGCGACATCCGCTGGTGCGGCAGCGGCACCTCCAAGGTGCAGTTCTGCGCCGAGATCGTGGCCGGCCAGACCGGCTGGCAAGCCGAGTGTGGCCCGAGCCAGGCGCCATGCACGACCGCGTATCCGACCAACCCCGTCTGCAGTCAGGGCTCGGTGGCGACCATCTTCGACGTGTCGAAGGCGCAGTGGATCCCGACGCCCGGGGCGGCCTGTACGCCGACCAGCAGCTGTCCCGCCGAGGGCCAGGCCGAGAAGTGCACGCCGCGCGATCCTCGCTGCACCGGCGGGATCCGGACGTACAGCCGCGCATCGGGCTGGTCGGCGTGTGAGGACCTCGGCTGTCCAGTGCCGTGCGTGCCATCGGCCGAGGTGTGCAATGGCCGCGACGACGACTGCAACGGCATCGCCGATGACATCCCGGCCGAGTCGTGCGCGGCGCCGGCCCGGGGCGACTGCGCCGCGGGCCACGTCGTGTGCAACGGCTCGGTCCGCGCCTGCGTACCAGCGCTGCCCGCGAACGAGGTGTGCGGCGACGGCCGCGACAACGACTGCGACGGGCGGGTCGACGTCAACACCACGCGCGACGAGACCGTCACCGACATCACCGTCACCGTCGAGGGCGGCGCGGTCGGCACCAGCATCAACCGCATCCTGGGGCCGGCCAACTGCAACGGCGACCGGCTCGAGGCCGGGTTCGCGCGGGTCAGCGGCGACGGCGACTGCTGGGTGGTGGGCTGGGCCAACGACGCGTGCCGCGCGAACCCCGACGCGACCGCGGGCAACTCGACGATCCGTGACGCGTGCCAGATGTTCTGGGAGCAGGGCGGCGACAACGGCCGCCGCGACTGTCGCTACATCGCGCACTCTGGCAACGCGTGGTGGACCCGCGGCGAGTGTCGGGGCTCGTTCCGCCGGCGGGTCCCGGCGTGTCAGTGAGCGCCAGCGCGCTAACGCTTGCGCGATTGGAGCGGCAGGTCGATCTGCGACGAGGCCGGTGTCCCCGCCGCGCGCGGTGTACGGGGCGCGCGCGGCGTGCGCGGCGAGGCGGCGGGTGCGGCGGGTGCGGCGTGCGGGACGGGTGAGACGTGCGGGACGGGCGCGACGGGCGCGACGGGCGCGGCGGTGGCGGGCGGCTTGCGGGGCTTGCGCGGCGTGGCCTTGGCGGCGGGTGGCGGCGTGGGCTCGCCGAGGCGCCGGCGGGCGAGGCCGACGTAGCCGGGGTCGGCGTCGCCGCACAGGAAGCGGCGGCCGAGGCGCGCGGCGACGACGGCGGTGGTGCCGCTGCCGACGAAGGGATCGACGACGAGGTCGCCGGGCGCCGACGACGCGAGGATGAACTTCTCGATCAGCGCCTCGGGCTTCTGGGTGGCGTGCGCGGTCTTCTCGCCCATGCCGTTGCACAGCACGGGCAGATCGAACACGTCGCGGGGCTTGGCGCCGAGCGGGTTGGGCTCCCACTTGTCGCGGCGCACGCCGCGGCCGTACTGCGACGACACCGCCTGGATCCGCTCGGGGTACTTGGTCGTGTGCGCGTTGTACGGGATGCGCACCGCGTCGACGTCGATGCCGCCGCCGCGGCTGCAGCGCAGGTGCAAGATCGACTCGTGCGAGCGGCCCCAGTCGCGGCCGAGGTTGGCCTTGTTGCGGTAGCTCCAGACCAGCCAGCGGCAGTCGGCGAAGCGTCGGGCCGAGCGCGCCTTGACCTCGGCCAGGATCTCGGAGAAGCCGCAGACGTAGGCCGAGCCCCGGGGCGACAGCGCGCGCCGGACCTCGGCCAGCCACACGTCGCACCAGTCGACGTACGCGGCCTCCGACGGGAACACGTCCCACGCGGCCTTGCCGATCGCGTAGGGCGGATCGGTCACGACCAGATCGGCGGTGCCGTCGGGGATCCGCGCCAGGAGCTCGAGCGCGTCGGCGCGCCACAGCTCGCCGGCGGCGTGGGCCAGCGCCCGCGTCGGTCGCTTGCCGCGCAGGTCGGCGGGCACCGGCAGCTCGGCGGTCACGCGCGGCGGACGCTTGGGCACGGGGGCACGCTACCCGAGCAGCGGGCGCGGTGCCACGCCGGCGCCGGGGTTCAGCGGCCGCGGCAGGCGAGCGCCAGGCCGGCGACGCCGAGGTAGCCGGCCATCAGCACGATCACGCCGGCGGGCGCCGAGGTCGAGGTCACGACCAGGTAGCCCCAGACCACGACCGGCGCGGTCGCGGCCGCGGCGCCGACCCGCGTCGCCCAGGCGCGGCCGCCGGCCACCGGCACCGCCGTCCCCAGCAGCCCGAGCGCGGCGGCGGCGTAGACGACCAGGGCGATCCACCTGGTCGCGGTGAGCCCGTCGCCGCGGCCGTAGGTCGCGTGGGCGATCAGCGCGGCGAACATGCCAGCGGCGATCATCAGCACCGAGGTGACGATCCGCAGCGGCGCCAGCGGCTCGGTGGTCACGGGGTGGCCGTCGTCACGCCCAGCGCCTTGAGGCGCTTCTGCGCGAAGTCCCAGGCCGACGGAAACGCCGAGCGCTGGGTCGGCCGGGCGATGCTGCGGTACACGCCGATGGCGTCATCCCGGAGCCCGTAAGCCTCGGCGATCCGACCGACGACGTACCAGTCCGACGGGGTGATGTCATCGTCGAGCACCCCGTCGAGCTGGCGCCAGGCGGCGGATGGCTCGCCCGCGTCGGCGAGCACGACGGCGTAGGTGTTGACCCAGTGCCGCGGCTTGTCACCGCCGCGCGCGAACAGGCGCTCCATCAGCGCGCGCGCGGCCTGCGGCGTCGGATCGAAGAACGTGTGCACCCACGCCGCGTTGTTGAGGTCACTACCACCGGCGTCGACGGGCGCGGTCAAGCGCTCGAACCAGGGCCGCGCGTCGCCCCAGTTGACCGCGAGGCCCGCGTACGCGCGCGCGGCCAGCAAGTTCGGATCGTCTGGTTTGACCGCGAGCAGCGGCGCCACCGCCGCCACCGCGGCCGCGCCGCGCCGCGCGTCGGCCAGCAGCTCGACGAGCTGCGCGACCAGTGCGGCGTCGGTCGGCTTGGCGTCGACGCGCGCGCGCTGCGCCGCGATCGCGGTCGGCAGGTCGCCGGCGCGCGCGGCCATCGAGATCGTCAGCAGCCGGCAGGCGTCGAGATCGTCGTCCCCGGTCAGGCCGGCGCAGGTCCGCACCACCGCCGCGGTGCTGGCCGGCGCCCGGTCGCCCAGCGCCAGCGCACCCAGCAGCTCCAGCACCGGCGCTGGTGCGTCGCCGAACCCGGTCTTGTGACGTCGCAAGAACTCGCCGAGCGGTGCGCCCCGCGCGCTGGTGGGCACGAGATCATCGGCCATCCGCACGGCCCAGCGCCGCGCCCCGCTGAGGTCCTTGCGCTTGACCGCGTCGATCAGCGCGCGGCCCGTGCTGCGCGGCAGGGTCTCTCCGCCGATCAAGATCGCGCGGTGGCGGTCGCGGGCGACGTAGAAGGTCAGCGGCTGGCCGGCCATGTCGATGCGGACCCGCCAGCCCAGGCGGTCGCTGCCGTCGGTGGTGAACTCGCCCGCGGCCAGGGTCACGTCGATCAACACGGCGCGGGTCGTGCCGGTCACCGCACTGGAGATCACGCTGCCTACCCCGGCCGCGCCGCTGGCCAGCTCGTCATCGACCTCGGGGCTCCAGGGGGGCCGGGGCCGCGGTCCCGCGACCATCCGCTCGATCGCCAGCTTGACCGGCGTGGTCGGGTCGCCCGGCGGCAGGCGATCGAGATCGACCGCGCGCAGGCGATCGAAGTAGGCGCGCTCGGCCGCCGGCAGGGCGCCGTTCGCGGCCTCGCGCAGCGCGCGCCCGTCAGCGTAGCGGCGCAGCAAGACCAGGCGGGAGCTGGCGCGGCGGAGGAGCTCGGCGCGATCGCGCCCGGCGGCGGCGCCATCCGCGATCCGGACGCCGGCGGCGACGCCCTGGCGCAGCGTGGCGAGGAGGATCTCGGCGCCGCGGCGCTGGTCCGAGCTCGGCAGCGACCGGGCCAGCTCGTCGAGCCGCGCGAGGTCGCCGGCCTGCGCCAGCGTCGCGATCAGGTCGTCGACGTCGACGTCGACGTCGGCGGCGCGCAGCTCGAGCCGAAGCCCGGCCGCGGCGCGCAGGTCGGCGACGTCGGTGCTGATGTGGCCCCCGGCGTCCGACGCCAGGACCTTGGCGAGGGTGCGCTTGGCGCCGACGTGAGTCGGTTCCAGCGCCAGCGCCTTGCGGTACGCCGCGATCGCCCCGGCGCGATCGTTGCCGGGCCGGTCCACGCGCCCGAGCCGATCGCACTGCAGCGCGAATCCGAGCGCGACCCACCCGCGCGCGTCGGTCGGGTCGATGGTCGTGGCCAGGCGCGCCTCGCGTCGGGCCGCGTCGCCCATCCCGGTGGTGACCAGCGTGAACGCCAGCTGCGCGTGGTGCAGCCCCTCCTTCGGGTGCAGCGCGATCAGCCGTCGGTGCTCGGCGACGGCCTCGGCCACCTTGCCCTGGCTCGCGAGCGTCGCGGCGTCGAGCGCGATCACCACCTTGTGGCTGCCCTCGCCTTCGAGCTGGGCGACCGCCGCGCGGGTCGCACGCAGCTGTGCGGCGGTGATCCGGCGCGGCCCGGAGTCGAGCCGATAGGTGATGGTCATCGCGCCGGCGTCGCGCGCGCGCCTGATCGTCAGCGTCATCGCGCCGAGCGCGCGCGCCTCGTGCGCCGGCAGGTCGGGCGCCGAGTAGCCGGGCGGCAGCTCGATCCGGTTGACGATCTCGTAGACGTGCGGGCGCGCCCAGACGTAGTCGACCGTGCGGTCCTTGGCCGCGCGCGCGGGCGCGTCGTCGGCGTCGACGATCTCCGGCGGCAGGCGCTCGAGGGTGTCGGTCGGGAACAGCCACGCGGTCAGGCCGTCGGAGTTGTCCGCGACGCGGCCGACCTGGTCGGCATCGAGCGTGAGCGTGAACGGCGTGGCCAGGTCGTGGGGGTCGCTGTGCACGTAGGTGACGAGCTTGGCCCGGTACTCCTTCTCGACGTAGTGGGCGAGGCTGTCGTGGACGTCGCCCTTCGCCGAGTTGCGGATCCAGGCCCGCAGGTCGTCGCTCCAGATGCCGCGCTGCTCCGACAGCTCGGTGACGGTGCCCGACCGCTGCTCGGCGAGGTGGAACGTCCGCACCTCGCGGATCAGGTTGTCGGCCGGCGCGGCGACCGGCGTGAGCGTCAGCGCGCGCGTCGCCTTGGCGATGATCAACGCGCGGCGGCCCTGGTCGCGCACCGGCAGCTGGCCGGCGGGCAGCAGATCTTCGGTGGCGTCGATCCACAGGTCCTTGCCGTCGACGACCGCGCGCACGATCGCGTGGTCGAAGCCGCCCATGCCCGGCAGCGCCGGGTCGATGTCCCAGCCGGGGCCGGTCGACAAGAGCGCGACGTCGGCGGTGACGCCGGCCGCGCGCAAGAGCGCGACGAGCAGCGTCGCCTTGTCCTTGCAGTCGCCGAACCCGCGCGCCAGCGTCTCGGCCGGCGTGACGGGGATGATCGCGGAGTCCGACAGCTCGATGCCGGTGTAGCGGACCTGCGCGTGCACCCAGGCCACGATCCGGTCGACGGTGGCGCGCGGGGTCGCGGCCTTGAGGTCGGCCGGCAGCGGCACGCCCGCGGCCAGGCGCTGCTCGACCTGCGCCCGGTAGTCGGCGGCGATCGCCGCCCAGCTCGCGCCGGTCGCGACGACCGCGAACGGGTTGGCCAGATAGTTCGATGGCACCCCGGGTGCGCTGTCGACCGAGGTCGCCAGGTTGGCCAGGTCGTAGGTCACGATCGTGCGATCGCCGGCGACGCGGGTGCGCGGCTTGACGGCCAGCGCCGGGCCGCGGGTCGCGACCCGCGCCTTGAGCGCGGTCGGCGCCGACACCGTCAGCACCTTGCGGCGGATCGGGACCCCCCGCCGCACCGGCAGCCAGTGGAGCGTGCCCGCGGCCAGGAGCGGCTCGCGGTCGGTGAACACGAACTCCTCCTCGACCACGGCCCCGACCACCAGCCGCGGCAGCGGCGCGCTCAGGTCGCGGCGGTCGGAGAACACCGTCGGCGACTCGCTGACCGTCGGCGCGTCGTGGATCAGCGACTGATCGAACTCGGCGACGCTGCCGTCGGGCGACACCACGCGGCCGCGCACCTGCGGCCGGTCCTGGTAGAACGGGCTCCAGTCGAGGCCCAGGGTGCCCCAGTTGTCGATGGCGCTCGGCGCGAGGATCGCGAAGACGAGGCGATGCCGCGCCTCGACGCGGCCGCGCGCGTCGAAGGTCAGCGTGCTGTCTTCGCGCAAGACGATGGCGTCGTGATCACCGGCGGTGGCGCCCTTGGCCTCGGCCAGGAGCTCCGCGGCCGTCGCCGTGAACGCGGGCTTGTCGAGCGGCCCGGCGGCCGCCGAGGCGACCATCGCGAGCAGGAGCACACACCAGAGGCCGACGAGACGCATGCGGAGAGCATACACGGTCGGACCGATCATGGAACCGCCGCTCGTGGGTGGACGGCTGCGCCGGCCTCGGGGCAAGCTGGCGCGCATGTCCGACGAGGTCGTCATCACCGAGGCGCCGCTGATCCATCCGACCGCCGTGGTCGAGCGCGGCGCCGAGGTCGGCCCCGGCACCAGGATCTGGCACTTCGCCCACGTCATGCCGGGCGCGCGGATCGGCGCCGACTGCGTCGTCGGGCACGCCTGCTACGTCGGCAACGTGACGATCGGCGATCGCTGCCGCATCCAGAACCACGTGTCGGTGTTCGACGGGGTCACGCTGGAGGACGAGGTCCTGCTGGGCCCGTCGTGCGTGTTCACCAACGTCAAGCACCCGCGCGCGCACGTCTCGCGCAAGGAAGAGTTCGCGCCGACCCTGGTCGGGCGCGGCGCGACGGTCGGCGCCAACGCGACGGTCGTGTGCGGCGTGACGATCGGCGCCTACGCGTTCATCGGCGCCGGCGCGGCGGTGGCGGCCGACGTGGCGCCGCACGCGCTGGTGGTCGGCGTGCCGGCGCGCTGGATCGGCTGGGCCTGCCGCTGCGGCGAGCGTCTGCCCGGCTTCGACGGCGGCGGCGTCTCGACCTGCGGCCGCTGCGGCGATCGCTACCGCAGCAAGGGCGCGGGCGTCGAGCTGGCGGCGTAGCGCGGGCTACGCGAGCGGGCGGCGTAGCCCACGGCTCGCGTCGCCTCGCCGCGCAGGCCGGCCCCTGGTCGCGCGTGCTCGCGCGAAGCGCTGCGGCGCGGGCTCGGCCGCGCGCTGGGACGAGGACCTGCGCTGTGATGGGTGCTCGCCGAGGACATCGACGGTGGCGGCGTGTCGACCTGCGGCCGCTGCGGCGATCGCCACCGCAGCGAGGGCGCGGGCGCCGAGCTGGCGGCGTAGCGCGGGCTACGCGCGCGGGCGGTAGTACTCGCGCACCGCGAGCAGGAGCGCGATCGGATCGAAGCCGAGCAGCGCGAACGGGTGCGCGCCGGACTCGCGCATCGCGGTGCGCGCGCGCCCGGCCAGCTCGCTGGCGCGGTCGCGGGTGGCCTGGGGCAAGAGCGCGGCGAGGGCGCTGGCGCCGCGCTGGGCCATGGCCGCGACGGTGGCGCTGCCGAGCAGGCCGAGCAGCCAGGCCGGCGCCGGGTCGAGGATGATGCGCTTGGCGTTGACCTCGCGCCCGAGGGTGTCGGGCGGGCCGACGATCAGCTTGTCGATCGTGGCGCGCTCGAGGAACACCGCCAGCGCCGGCCGCGCCAGGCGCTCGCCGATCGCGCGGGTCACGCGCTTGTGGGCGCCGGCCCAGTCGCGGGCGAGCGCGGCCTCGGGCACGAGGTCGGCGATCGCGGCGTGGGTCGTGACCAGCGCGATGTCGCCCTTGCGCTTGACCGCGATGACCGACGCCAGCACCGCCCGGCGATCGTCGGCGATGACGTAGGCGGCCAGCGCGCTGTCGTCGGGGATCAGCAGATCGAACGTGCGCTGCAGCGGCTCGTACTGCGGCGCCGGCAGCAGATCGAGCAGCGGCGGCTCGGTCCAGACGCCCTTGCCGCTGCGGTGCTTGAGCGCGCGCAGCACCGCCAGCCCGGCGGCGGCCAGATCGTCGTCGACGGTCAGCGTCCGCTCGACCTCGGCCGCCAGCTCGCGCACGACCGCGACGTCGAGCGCGACGACGGCCCCGACCCCGAGCGCGCGCGCGGCGGCGCGCAGGTTGGCGGCGGTGGGCGGCATGGTCAGCGCGGCGGGATCGGCGGTGCCGGTGGCGTCGGCGCCGGCGACGACCAGCCGCACGACCCGATCGCCGTCGAGCACGGCCAGCGCGTAGCGCGGTCGATCGCGCAGCGGCGGCGGCACCAGCAGATCGATCCAGGCGCGCCAGTGGCGCGGATCGACGTCGGTGAGCGCCAGGGTACGCGCGAGCATGCGCGCAGGCTAACCGGTCGGCCGATTACTTGAAAGTCGGACCGACCCGCGCCACGCTGCGCGCATGACGAACAAACTCGCAGTGGCTTCGGGTCTCGCGGTCCTCGTCCTCGGGGTGGGTGCGGCCTCGGCCGGCGGCTCCAAGGGCTCGATCGGCGTGGGCGGTGAGGCGCAGATCAACGGCAACCTCGGCGGCCTCTCGGCCAACTACGACATGGGCGAGTTCCACGTCGGGGGCTTCCTCGGTTTCTCCGACGCGGGCGGCGAGGACGACACCAACGTCGCGATCGGCGCGCGCTTCTACTACCACGTGCACTCGTCGGCGATGGCCGACTTTGGCGTCGGTGGCAGCGTCGGGCTCGGGTTCTTCGGTGACCAGACGCCGGGCGTCGACAACAACGCCACGGTCATGTTCCTGGAGCCGGGACTGCAGATCCGGGCCTTCGTGGCGTCGAACGTGGCGCTCAGCTTCACCGGCGGCCTGACCCTGGGCCTGGCCGACGCCGAGGGCGTGGCGGTCACCGCGCAACCGGTGGGCTCGGCCGGCGTCCACTATTACTTCTTCTGATCGGCGGCCGTCGTGACGATCGACACCGCCGCGGCGCTGGCCGGGGTGCGCGCGTGCCCGACCCTCGCCGACGCGATCGTCGTGGGCCTGCGGCTGGCGCCGCCGTGGTCGGTCGTCGACGTGGTCGTGCAGGACGAGTTCACCCACGACGTGGTGTTCGCGTCCGACGGCGACGGTGATGGCGGCCCGGCGCTCGTGCTCGACTGCACGTGACTGGGCCGCGTCGACGCGGTCTCCGTGTGGGACCACCGCCCGAGCGCTGACGAGCTGCTGGACGCGCGGGTCGCGGCCGGCTGGGCGCCGACCGCGACCGGCACCGTCGACGGGCCGGTGGTGATGGGCCACGCGTGCAAGCTGCCGGTCAAGCCAGCGGCGCGCTGACGCCGCGGCGCGACCCGGGTGGCGCCAGCGCGCTGACGTTGAGCCAGCGGGTGCCGTGGCGCCAGCGCGCTGATGTTGAGCCAGCGGGTGCCGTGGCGCGCGCTCGCTGACGCTGAGCCAGCAGGTGCCGTGGGCGGGCACCTCGACGGTGACGGTGCCGCGATCGGCGCGCTGACCGGCTAGCTGACGCTGAGCCAGCGGGTGCCGTGCGCGGGCACCTCGACGGTGACCGCGCCGCGGTGGACGTCGAGCGCGGCGCTGGTGAGCGCGTCGGCGAGCTGGGCGTCGGGTGGCACCGCGATCACCGCCCGCACCGCGCGCGGGCCGCGGCTGCACACGAACAGCGCGCGCACGCGGCCGTCGTGGGTGGCGAAGGTCGCGGTGGTGACGCCGGCCGGGCGGGTCGCGATCCACTCGTCGCGCGGCGCCAGCGCCGCCAGATCCTCGGCGAGCCCGGCGAGATCGTCGAGTGAGCCTGCCCGCACCAGGCCGGCCCGGCGCGGCAGCGCCGCGTCGTCGCCGAGCGGCTCGCCGAGCTCGTCCAGCGTCGGCGGCGTCGGGCCGAGCACGACCACGCGCCGCTCGGCCGCGACCCGCTGGAGCTGGCGCCACAGCCCGCGATCGATCCGCCGCAGGGTCGGGGTCACGAACGCCCGCGCGGGGATCGCGGCCAGATCGGCGCGCTCGTCGACCACGGCGAACGCGACCTGCGCCAGCCCCAGCGCCGCCACCAGCGCGTCGGCCCAGCGGCGGGCCGGGGCGGCGTCGGCGTCGGCGGCCAGCTCGGCGGCGCCGGCCGGGCCCAGCGCCAGCAGCTCGAGCGCCGCGGGCGGGACCGGATCGAGCAGCGCCGAGGCCCGCGCGAACCGCGCGTCGGCGCGCGGCAGCACCAGCGCGACGTCGAGGCCGCGCCGCAGCCCGGTCAGATCGGTGCGCGCGAGCGCGGCGAGCAGCCCGCCGACCCGCCGGCCCTCGGCGGTGACCGCGCCGTCGGTGGTGACCAGGCCGCCGATCCAGCGATCGCACGCGACGCCCATCGTCCAGGTGGCCCCGCGGGCGCCGGCCGCCAGCGCCGCCAGCGCCAGCGCCGCGCGGTCGTCGACGGTGGTGGGCGCGAACAGCGGCGAGTGCCCGGCCGGCAGCCGCACCAGGTGCGGCGCCGCCGACGCTTGCACGCGCGCGGCGAGCGCGACCGCGGGCGTGGTCCCGCTGGCCAGATCGACCACGCGCGGCCACGGCAGCGGGTCGTCGTCGTCGCGCGGATCGCCGGGCGCGGCGCCGCCGACCCGGGCCAGGCCGTCGAGCCCGGCGTCGTCGAGGGTCGCCGACCAGCGCGCGATCGCTCGGGCGGCGGCGCCGTCGTTCCAGCGCACCCACGCGGCGCAGGTGGCCGCGTCGTCGGCGTGCCACCGCCGCGGCGGCTCGACGTCGCGGTGGGCGCGCCAGGCGGTGAGCGCGTCGGGGTGATAGTCGACGTCGTAGGCGCCGCCGCGGACCCGCCGCGCCAGGCCGGCGTCGAGCGCGAGCGCCACCACCGGGCCGTCGGGCGCGCGCCGCGCGGTCACGACCTCGGCCACGGCGCGGTGGAACCGGGCCAGCTCGTCGTCGAACGCCGTCGACGCCAGCGACGGCAGCGGGAACGCGCGCGGCACCAGCGGCAGCCAGGCCGGCCCGCCGTGGGCGCCGCGGGCCCACAGGGCCTCGTCGCGGACGACCCGATCGGGCAGCGCCGCGTGGGTCTCGGTCAGCACCGCCAGCGGGCCGAGCTGCAGCACGACCGCCAGGTCGGCGGCGCCGGCCGCGTCGATGAACGCCGCGAGATCTCGGTCGCCAGTGAAGTCGAAGCTGCGGTCGGCGCGCTCGTGCACCGCCCAGGGCACCGGCACCTCGACCAGCGTCAACCCGAGCCCGCGCAGCGCCGCCAGCGCGCGCGGCCACGCCGCCCGCGGCGTGCGCCAGTAGTGGACGGTCGCGCCCCACCACGGCAGCGCGGCGCCGCCGACGATCAGGCCGCGGTCGTCGAGCTGGGAGCGGCGAAGTTGTTCCACGTGCGATCCTCGAGTGGGAAGCGGCCCCGATCGATCAGGCCGCGGTCGTCGAGCAGGGCGCGGCGAAGTTGTTCCACGTGCGATCCTGGAGGATGACTGGCCGACCGGTCAGGCCGCGGTCGTCGAGCTGGGCGCGGCGAAGTTGTTCCACGTGCGATCCTGGAGGGGAGTGACCGCCGGCCGATCAGGCCGCGGTCGTCGAGCTGGGCGCGGCGAAGTTGTTCCACGTGCGATCCTGGAGGATGACCGGCCGGCCGGTCAGGCCGCGGTCGTCGAGCTGGGCGCGGCGATGTTCTTCCACGTGCGGTCCTCGAGCACGAAGCGGCTGGGGCCGACCGCGAGCGGATGGTCGCCCGGGATCGGCGCGCTGTCACCGGTGCCGGTGGTCAGGTAGTCCGGGTCCCACGGCAGGAGCAGCGCGAACCCGGCGCCGGCGATCGGGGCCATGCGCGGCATGATCGGGTGCGGGTGCGCGCCGGCGGCGCGGGTCAGCGCGAGGGCGTCGTCGACGGTGGCGGCGGCGCCGAGGTCGGCCAGGATGCGCACCTGCGGCGGCGGCAGCGCCAGCTCCTGGGCGCGCGCGAGGGCCGCGGCCGGCGTGACCCAGGCCTCGTCGACGGTCTCCTGGCTGTCGAAGCTGGGCGCCTGGCCCTCGGGCAGGACCGCGACGTAGAAGCGGGCGGAGAACCGCCGCGGCTCGGCCGACGGGGTGATCCAGTGGGCGTAGTAGGTCATGCGCTCGGGCGCGAGCGCGAGCCCGGCGTCGGCCAGGAGCGCGGCCAGCGGCGCGCCGGCCAGGAGCCGGGTGCGCAGCGCGGCGACCACGTCGGCGGCGACCGCGGTGGTCGCGAGCAGCACGCCGGCCTCCTCGAACAGCTCGCGCGCGGCCGTGACCCGCAGGTCGCCGCCGTCGTCGGCGTCGGCCGCGCCGCCCGGGAACACGAACGCGCCGCCCATGAACGTCGCGTTCTTGCGGCGCCGCAGCAGGAACACCTCGAAGCTGGCCGCCGACGGGCGCAGCAAGATCACGGAGGCGGCGTCGCGCGGCGTCGGGTACACGCCTCGCTGTAACACTGCCCGCCGGGCCGGTGCAACGCGGTCGGCGAGTCGTGGTACGCCGTCGGCATGCACGGCGGTCGCGCGCTCGCAGGCCTCGCGGTGGTGGCGACCCTCGCGTGTCGCGATCGACCCAAGCCGACGGCCGCGCCGGCGGCGGTGCGCGACGCAGCGATGGCGCCGACGGTCGACGCGCGCGCCGCGCTCGACCTCGGGTTCGTCCGCGGCCTGGTCGTGGTCGGCGAGGATCGCGACGGCTGGCAGCGGCCGCTGCAGCTCGATCCGGCCACCGGCGCGTGGATCGTGCTCGGCGGTGGCGCCGCGCACCTGTTCCCGACCGGCCAGCGCCTCGACGGCGGGCTCTTGTGCATCGCGACCGTCGGCGACACCGAGGCCGATCACGTCGAGCAGCTCGCGGTCGTGCGCGGCGTCGCGGTCGCGCGCCTGGGCCCGACCGCGCAGATGATCCGCAACCCGACGGTGGGCCCCGACGTGGTCGTGATCGAGAGCAACCACGCCAGCTACCGCGACCTGTACGCGGTGGGCCCGCGCGGCGTGGTCCGGCGCCTGACCGACGACGCGGCCGGCAACTTCGAGCCGGCGCTGGCGCCCGACGGCGCGCAGGTCGCGTTCGCGTCGTCGCGCGACGGCAACGCCGAGCTGTACGTGCAGCCGCTGGCCGGGGGCCCCGCGCGGCGCCTCACGTCGGCCAGCGGCGACGACTGGAGCCCGACCTGGGCGCCCGACGGCGCGCGCCTGGCGTTCCTGTCGGATCGCGACGGCGCCGCGCGGGTCTACACGATCCCCGCGGCCGGCGGCGATCCCCGGCGCCTGTCGAGCGAGCCCGGCACCGACGCCAGCGAGGACGCGCCGCGGTGGTCGCCCGACGGTACCCAGCTGGCGTTCGTGCGCACCGCCGCCGGCCGCGCCACCGTCGTGATCGGCACGGTCGCGACCCGCGCGGTCCGCACGATCACCCCCGACGGCGCGGCCGACTCCGCGGCGGCGTGGAGCCCCGACGGCGCGGCGCTCGCGGTGCTGCGCACGCGCGGCGGCGTCGGCGAGGTCACGTTCGTGCGCGCGACCGACGGCGCGGTGCGGGGCGCGGTCCGCTCGACCACGACCTACGTGCGCTGGCTGGCGCCCTGAGGCCGAGCCCGGAGGCCAGGGCGGCGTCGGCGAGGTCACGCTCGTGCGCGCCACCGACGGCGCGGTGCTGGGCGCGGTCCGCTCGACCACGACCTACGTGCGCTGGCTGGCGCCGTAACCCCGGGCCCGGAGGCCGTGGCGGCGTCAGCGGGGGCACGTTCGTGCGCGCCACCGCCGGCGCGGCGCTGGGCGCGGTCCCCGCGCTTCGGCCGCGCCCTGAGGCCCTGAGGCCACGATCGAGCTGGGACACGCGCGCGCGCTGACGATCGGCGTCGTCGTCGCCGGGCTACGCCAGCTCGGCCAGGCCCGGGGTCCGGAACCGGGTCCCGGCCGGGAACGTCAGGCCGAACTCCCGGGCCAGCGCCGCCAGCAGCTCGTCGGCGGTCGCGATCGTCTCGACCACGCTCTTGCCGTCGTGGGCGCGGCGGGTCAGCGTGCGATCGACCAGCGTCAGCCGCCCGGTCGGCGTCGCGCGCGCGACGATCAGTCGATCCTTGAAGTGCGACTGCGGGTGCGCGCTCGTGTACCAGTTGCCGACGATCCGATCGATCTCGGGCATCTCCTCGAGCGTGAACTCGCACACGTCGGTCCAGGCGTCGCCGAGCCGCACCTGGTGGAACAGCCGCGCGTCGGGGCCGCGGCGGACCAGGCCGTCCCACGCGCCGTCGGCGATCAGCCGGCGGGGCTCGTGCGGCGTGGCCTGCTCGTCGTCGAGCGCTAGCCGGATCGCCGACGTCAGCGACCACGCGCCGACGCCGACGTCGCACAGCCACGGCCCGTCGGGCAGGTCGACCCGCACGAACACGTGGGTCCGCGCCGGCGTGTACTCGCGGGCGCGGCCGACCCGGACCCGCGCCGACAGCGGCCGGGCCGCGAACCCCAGCGCCTGCAGCACGCGCAGGAACAGCGAGTTCTGCTCGAAGCAGTAGCCGCCGCGGCCGGCGCCGATCAGCTTGGCCTCGACCGCGGCCGGATCGAGATCGACGCCGGCGCCGAGCAGCACGTCGAGGTTCTCGAACGGGATCGTCGAGACGTGCGCGCGGCTGAGCGCGTGCAGCGTGTCGACGGTGAGCGCGCGCGGGCCGCGGTAGTCGAGGCGGGCGAAGTAGGCGGCGAGATCCGGTTGGTACGTCACGTCACGCGGACGGTAGCGCACCCGGCGCCAGCGGGGTCGCGCTGACGATCCGGTCGAGGCGGAACTGCCGATCCTCGCCCAGCTCGAGGTCGACGCAGTTGAGCAAGGTCAGCGCGCGGTCGAACACCAGGTTGCGGATGCGCACCAGCCGCGGGACGATCGTGTACGGGTTCTTGGGGTACTCGATGCGCAGCGCCCGATCCTCGATCCACGCGGTCTCGATCGCCCGCCGGACCTCGGGCGCGACCGGCAGCGCCGGCACCCCGACGAACTGCAGCCGATCGAGCACGGTCAAGAGCTCGCGCTGGGCCGAGGTCGACAGCGCGCCGCGGATCTTGTCGAGCGCGGCCTCGAGGTGCTCGGTGAACGGCAGCAGCCGCTGGGCGCTGGCCATGCGCCCGAGCGCGACCAGCAGCGCCGCCTCGCGCGCGCTCAGGTTGATCGGCGGCAGCTGGTAGCTCTTGTCGAGCGCGTAGCCGCCGCCGCGCCCGCGGTCGGCCCGCAGCGGCAGCCCGGCGTCCTGCAAGGTCGCGAGGTCGCGGTAGATCGTCCGGACCGTCACGCCGAACCGATCGGCCAGCTGCTCCGCGGTGACGCCGGTGCGGCGGGCGCGCAGGGCCTCGGCCAGGGCGAACAGGCGGGTCTTGCGGTTCATCTGAAACCTGACAGAAGGCTGTCAAACGGCCGCGGTAAACGCAAGCCATGTCGAACACCACCAAGACCGAAGCCAAGCCGTTCAACGCCATCAACTGGTTCGAGATCCCGACCCGCGACATGGACCGCGCCGTCGCGTTCTACGAGCGCACGCTCGGGCTCGCGCTCAAGCGCGAGGTGTTCGGGGGCATGCCCCACGCCGTGTTCCCGACCCAGTGCCCCGAGGGCGGCCACGCGGTGTCGGGCGCGATCGTCGCCAGCGCCCCGCACCTCACGCCCGGCGCCGCCGGCACGATCATCTACCTCGACTGCAAGGACGGCGTGGCGGCGACCCTGGCCCGGGCCACCGCCGCGGGCGCCAAGGTGGCGGTGCCGCACATGGCCATCGGCGAGAACGGCTTCATCGCCGTCGTCGACGACCTCGACGGCAACCGGATCGGCCTGCACGCCATGACGGCCTGACTCGCCGGCCCCCGGGCAGGACCCGAGATCCCCGCGGTGTGCTAGTGATCGCGGCCAGTTGGCAGATCCTGGCACCATCGCCGGAAGATCGGGCCGCGGACACGTCGAGCGAGCATGGGTCGAGCATTCGGGTGGTTGAGCGACGGCTCGGATGAGGGCGCGCCGGACCGGCCACCCGCCCGGATCGCGCCCGGCAAGACCACGCTGACCTCGCGGCTGCCGGCCTCGAAGCACCGCCAGGCGGCATCCGCATCCACGCCCGCGCCTGCGCCCGCGGCGGTCCAGGCCGACGGTGGCTTCGACGATCCGTTCGGCGTGCACCAGGCCGCGGCGCGCGGGGTCGCCGGCGCCGGCGGCCAGCTGCCGCACCTGGGCGCGATCCAGGCCAGCTTCGGTCACCACGACGTGGGCGGCGTGCGTGCGCACGTCGGCGGTGCGGCGGCCGAGGCCGCGGCGGCCATCGGCGCCCGCGCCTTCGCCACGGGCGATGACGTGGCGTTCGCCGCGGCTCCCGATCTGCGCCAGGCGGCGCACGAGGCGGCGCACGTGGTGCAGCAGCGGGGCGGGGTCCGGCTCGACGGCGGCGTCGGCCGGGTCGGCGATGTCTACGAGCAGCACGCCGACGCGGTCGCCGACCTGGTGGTGCGCGGCGAGTCGGCCCAGGCGCTGCTCGATCCCATGGCGCACCGCGGCGCGGGCGGCGGGCCTGCGGTGCAGCGCGAGCTCACCGCCGAGGACCGCACCGCGGCGCGCGCGCACGTCGTCAGCGATCTGAGCATGGAGCAGATCGCGCACCGGATCGCGTACCTCGACGGCGACCTGCCGGTGTCGACGCCGACGGCCGAGCGCCACCGCGACGGCGCCGGCGAGGCTCGCGCCGCGGGGGAGCGCTGGACCGCGCCGCGGCACGCCGAGGTCGACGCCCTCGATCGCACGGGGCTCCACGACCTGGGGTTCGACACCGATCGGCTCGAGTTCTTCAGCGGGCAGGCCGGCCTGCAGTTCTGGATCTTGCCGGCCCGCGCCGACGCCACGGTCACGCCGATCATCGCGTTCCGCGGCACCGCCACCGGGCAAGACCTGGCCGAGGACACGAACCACGTCGGCATCGGCATGGGTCAGTTCACGATGAACCAGGCCGTGATCGAGTCCGCGGTCCGCCGGCTCGGCGGGCGCCACGGCGCGTGCGCCACGGGCCACAGCCTCGGCGGCGCGCTGGCGCAGATCGCGGCGTGCTTCTACCCCGACGTCCTGGTCCGGGTGGTCACCTTCCAGTCGCCGGGCATCCCGCGCGAGGTCGTCGAGCGGCTGCGCGCGTTGCCGCCCGACGAGCGACCGACCGCGATGCACCACCGGGTCGACGGCTGCATCGTCGATGACGCCGGCGAGGACTTCGTCGCTGGCGACGTCACCTTGCACGGCGGCCCGGGGATCGATCCCTACACCGCGCACACCACGTTTCCGGTCCTGGCCCAGCACGCCTCCAGCTTCCCGGAGTGGATGCGCGGCAGCTACGAGCACGACATCGGCGTCGTCACCCAGGCCGGCACCACCGCCGATCCGTCGTTCGGCCGGGCCCTCGGTGGGATCGGCATCGCCGAGCTGGGACGCCAGCATCCCGAGTTGACCGGCGGCGCGCTGACGGGGCCGCTGGGCGCCGCCGGCGGCCACGCGATCCGCGGCGGCGTCGAGCGCGATGAGGTCTACGCGCGGATCTGGCTCGATCTGCTGCCGCACGCCGACGCCGGCGACCGGACCTACGATGACCTCGGCCAGCAGTTCATCATGGACCCGTGCCGGGCCCAGGGGCACGCCGAGCACGTCGCGCCGATGACCCGCAACCTGAACCAGATGTACCCCGAGTACCCCGCGACCAAGCGCGTTCTCGAGGAACGGCCTGAGCTCCGCACCGACGTCGCCGCCTTCATCGCCGCGGTCCGGGAGCGCGTCGGCAGCCTCAGCGAGGCCCAGGTGACCCGGGTGCGCGCGATCTTCCACTGCCAGGAGGTCGCCAGCGCCGCGCCGGTCGAGACCCCGCCGTGGGAAGCGGCCCGGCGCGGAACGGTGGTCCGCGATCGGTCCCACGACGACGAGCTGATCGCGCGGCTCCGCGGGCTCGAGGATCATCACCGCGACGAGTGAGCGGCGCGCGCCGCCGGATCGATCCACACCTCGTCGTCGACGTGCGTCGGCCAGGCCGACGGTCCGCGGCGCGGAGCCGTCGGTCCCCTGTGATGTCCCCTGTGCCGCGCGACGCCGGTCAGCCGGCGAGGTCTGTCAGCCGGCGAGGTCGGTCAGCCGGCGAGGTCGGTCAGCCGGCGAGGTCGGTCAGCCGGCGAGGTCTGTCAGCCGGCGAGGTCGGTCAGCCGCCGAGCGCGTCGTCGAGCCCGGCCGGCGTGAAGCCGACCACCAGCGTGTCGCCGACCCGGATGGCCGGCGCGCGCAGGTTGCCGCTGGGCCCGATGACCAGCGCGCGCAGGGCGTCGTCGGTCGGCTTGCTCGCCAGGTCGACCGTGATCGTCTGCTTGCCCTTGGCGACGATCAGCCGGCGGGCGGTGCGCACCAGCGCCAGCGCGGCCGGCGCCGCCATGGGGTGCTTGTCGGCGCGGACCAGCTCGCGCACCTCGATGCCGCCTGTCGCAAGAAACTCTTGCGATCGCTTGCAGCTCGTTCAACCGTTGCGGTGAAAGTACCAGTCGACGACGCGGGCCATGGGCGAGACGTACCACGGCGGCGGGTCGGCGGGAGCGCGGCGCGCGCGATCTCACCCCGGGTGGGTGGGGTGGTCTCGGCCGGGCCTCGACGACGCGTCATCGAGCAGCGCGGTGTCACGTCTCGCGCGGTCGACAGGTGGAACGTCGACGGCGCATGTCAGCCGTCGGTCGATCGCGTGACGGAACCGGCGCAGGCCCCCACTCACGAGCCTGCGCCCCCGAGCTCGCGGCCGGCACGTCGCTTGCTGCTCGAGCGCGTCAGGAGGGCTCGTCACCATGCAGACCGATCGCACCATCCGAAACGTGACCTGGGCCGCGGCGCTCGCGCTCGTCGGGCTCGCCGCCTGCGGCGATGACCCGCCGAACCAGCCGATCGACGCCGGCCAAGACGCCGCCATCGACGCGGCCATCGACGCCGGTGATGGCCTCAGCACCGTCACCACGCTGCCGGCGACGGTCAAGCGCGATCTCGACCTGCTGTTCGTGGTCGACAACTCGGGGTCGATGCTCGAGGAGCAGGCGTCCCTGGCCGCGAACTTTCCGGGCCTGGTCAACGTGCTCAATACCGTGACCGGCGGGCTGGCCAACCTGCACCTGGGCGTGGTGTCGACCAACGTCGGGTCCGGCGGCGTCAACATCGGCGGCTGCAGCACGCCAGCGCAACCCGCGGGCGACGACGGTGACCTCTTGACCAACGGCTGCGCCGGGCTGACCGCGCCGTACCTCGAGGACCTCGCGAACCCCGACGGCACGCGCGCGCGCAACTACACGGGCGACCTGAGCTCGCAGTTCAGCTGCATGGCGCAGCTGGGCACCGCCGGCTGCGGCTTCGAGCAGCCGCTCGAGTCGATGCGGCGGGCGCTGTCGCCGGGCAAGAACCCCGGGTTCCTGCGGCCGAACGCGCTCCTGGGCGTGATCATCATCTCCGACGAGGACGACTGCTCGGCGCTGCCGGGCGGCGGGCTGTTCGGCGATCCGAACGGGACGATCACGTCGCCGCTGGGCCCGCTCACGTCGTTCCGGTGCTTCGAGTTCGGCGTGCAGTGCGACGACGACCCCGCTCCCCGGATGTTCGGGACCCGCACCGGCTGCGTGCCGCGGACTGGCTCGCCACACGTCGAGGCCGTGGCGCCCTACATCGCCTTCCTGCGCGGCCTCAAGGCCGACCCGCGCGACGTGGTCGTCGGAGGCATCGTCGGTAGCACCGACGAGCAGCGGACCGCGGTCGTCGGCGCTGACGTCGGCGACGCGACCCGCCCGGCGCTCCTGCCGTCGTGCCAGTCGGCGTCCGGGACCGCGTACCCGGCCTTCCGCTTGCGGTCGTTCTTCGAGGGGTTCCCCGAGCGCGTCGCGCTCAACACGATCTGCAACGACAACCTGTTCGACGCGATGACGGTGATCGGTGAGCAGCTCCTGCGCGCTCATGGCAGCCGGTGTATCGACGCCGACCTGGTCGACACCGACCCCGCGTCGGCCGGGTTGCAGCCGCGGTGCGAGGTCACCGAGTACACCGTGACCAGCGGCGTGCGCTCGAACCCGGTCGTGATCCCGAGCTGCGTCAGCGGCGGCCCGCAGCCGTGCTGGCGGCTCGAGGCCGACGCCGCGACGTGCCCGCGCGCGGTCGCCAACCAGGCGCTCGCGATCGATCGCGCGACCCCCGCGGCCGCCGACAGCGAGGTCGAGGCCCGCTGCGAGGTGCGGCCGTAGGCGGGACCGGAACCGCGATCGAGCGCGGTCGGCGACAGTGAGTCGAGGCCTTCGCGCGGGTCTTGCCAGGAACCGGTAAATCGGTGGTACCATCATCCGCAAGGAGGGACGGGCGTATGAAGATCATCCAAGGGGCATTGCTGGCACTGGTGATGGCAGCATGTGGCGGTAGCGGCGGTGATGGTTCGACCGATGCAGGGGACGGCTTGAGCACGGTCGCCACGATCCCGGCCGTGGTCAATCGCGACCTCGACCTGCTGTTCGTGGTCGACAACTCGGGGTCGATGATCGAGGAGCAGATCGGCCTGGCGGCGAACTTCCAGGCCATGACCAACGTGCTCTACACCCTGACCGGCGGGCTGGCCAACCTGCACCTGGGCGTGGTGTCGACCAACGTGGGGACCGGCGGCGTCAACATCGGCGGCTGTAGCTCGGCATCGCGGCCCGAGGGCGACGACGGCAACCTTCAGACCAACGGCTGCGCCGGGCTGACCGCGCCGTACCTCGAGGACCTCAAGAACCCCGACGGCACGCGCGCGCGCAACTACTCCGGTGACCTGAATGCCAGTTCGGCTGCCTGGCCCGCCTCGGCACCACCGGCTGCGGCTTCGAGCAGCCGCTCGAGTCGATGAAGCGCGCGCTGTCGCCGGGCAAGAACCCGGGCTTCCTGCGGCCGAACGCGCTCCTGGGCGTGGTCATCCTCTCGGACGAGGACGACTGCTCGGCGCTGCCCGGCGGCGGGCTGTTCGGCGATCCCAACGGGACGGTCACGTCGCCGCTGGGGCCGCGCACGTCGTTCCGGTGCTTCGAGTTCGGCGTGCAGTGCGACGACGATCCGACGCCGCGGGCGTTCGGGAGCCGCACTGGCTGTGTGCCCCGGGTCGACTCGCCGCACGTCGAGGCCGTGACGTCCTACGTCGAGTTCCTGCGCGGCCTCAAGACCAACCCGCGCGACGTGGTCGTCGGCGGGATCATCGGCAGCTCGGACGCTCAGCGGACCGCGGTCGTCGGCCCGGACCCCGACGACGCGACCCGCCCAGCACTCCTGGAGTCGTGCTCGTCGTCGTCCGGGAACGCCCTCCCGGCCTTCCGCCTGCGGTCGTTCTTCGAGGCGTTCCCCGATCGCTCCGCGATCACGACGGTCTGCGACGACCCCCTGGGCGACGCGATGGCGGTGATCGGCGAGCAGCTCCTGCGCGCCCACGGGAGCCCGTGCATCGACGCCACCCTCGTCGATACCGACCCCGCGGCGGCCGGGCTACAGCCGCGGTGCGAGGTCACCGAGTACACCGTGACCGACGGCGTGCGCTCGAACCCGGTCGTGATCCCGAGCTGCGTCGTCGGCGGCCCGCAGCCGTGCTGGCGGCTCGAGGCCGCCGCGTGCCCGCGCGCGCCCGACAACCAGGCGCTCACGATCGACCGCGAGACGCCGCCGGCCGCCGACAGCGTGGTCGAGGCCCGCTGCGAGGTGCGGCCGTAGGCGACCCCGCCGGCCGCCGACAGCGAGGTCGAGGCCCGCTGCGAGGTGCGGCCGTAGGCGGGTTGAACTCGAGACGGCCGCGCCAGCGCCGCACCGGCCGATGCCGTCCTCGAGGTCCGCTGCCAGATCACGTCCTCCAACCACAATCAGGGGAAGATCTGTCTGGAGGGGCGTCGTCCGAAGAGCGGCGCGCTCTGCGCCGGTCGTTGGAGGAGTTCAAGTGACCAATATCAATCATGTGTTTCGAGTCGTCACGGCGTTCGCGCTGGCCGCGGCGGCCTGCGGCGATGCCGGAAGTGGTCCGATCGACGCCGCGACCGGCGTCGACGATGCCGCCGATGCGGCCCCGGACGCAGCGCCGGAGGCGATCGCGACGATCAACGAGGCCGCCAACCCGGACCTCGATCTGCTGTTCGTCGTCGACAACTCCGGCACGATGGCCGCGGCGCAGGCGGCGGTGGCCGCCGCGATCCCCGCGATGGTCCAGCGGCTGTCGACGCTGCCGGGCGGGCTCCCCAACCTGCACGTCGGCGTGGTCTCGACCAACATGGGCAGCGGTGGCGTGAACATCGGCGGGTGCAGCACGGCGAGCAGGCCGCTAGGCGACAACGGCTACCTGCAGCTCAACGGATGCCCGGGGCTGACCGCGCCGTTCCTGGCCGACCTCCGTGACGCGGGCGGTGGGCGCCAGCGCAACTTCACAGGCGAGCTCGCGCCGGTGCTCGGGTGCATGGTCCAGCTCGGCACGACGGGGTGCGGCTTCGAGCAGCCGCTCGAGGCGATGTTCCAGGCGTTGCAGCCGGGCAAGAACCCGGGGTTCCTGCGCGCCGACGCGATGCTGGCGGTGGTGCTCGTCGGCGACGAGGACGATTGCTCGGCGACCGACAGTCAGCTGTTCGGCGATCCCAACGGGACGATCGCGTCGCCGCTGGGCCCGCGCACGTCGTTCCGTTGCTTCGAGTTCGGCGTGCGGTGCGACAACGATCCGAACCCGCGGATGTTCGGGACGCGGACCGGCTGCGTGCCCCGGGCCGGCTCGCCGTACGTCCAGTCGGCGACGCGCTACGTCGACTTCCTGCGCACGCTCAAGCCCAACGCGAGCGACCTGGTGGTTGGTGGGATCATCGGCGCCGTCGACGCGCAGCGCACCGCGGTGGTCGCGGCAGACCCGGACGATCCGACGCGCCCGGCGGTGGTGCCATCGTGCCAGGGCGCTCATGGGTCGGCGTATCCCGGGTTTCGCCTCGCGACGTTCCTCGACAGCGTCTTGGGTCACACCTCGCGCTCGTCGATCTGCGACGGCTCGTACGACGCCGCGCTGGCGGCGACCGCCGAGCAGGTGCGGCGCGCGCAGGGCGACCCGTGCATCCATCAGCCCCTGCTCGACCAACGCCCTGACCAGCCGGGCGTGCAGGTGCGCTGCGAGGTCACGCACTACACGATGGTCGGCGGCGTGCGCACCGATCCGGTCGTGCTGCCCGAGTGCGTCGGCGTTCCCGAGGTGTGCTGGCGGATCGTGTCCGATCCGGCCGCGTGCGGCGACGTCCCCAACGCCTGGCGGCTCACCGTCGACTGGGCGGGACCGGCGCCGGTCGACGCGCTGGTCGAGGCACGCTGCGAGGCCCAGCCGTAGGCGAGCGCGTTGGCGCGACGATGCGACCAGCGCGATGGGGCCGCGCGATGGCCGCCTGATCGCTTGGGGGCCGCGCGCGGGCCGCCTGGCACGGGAGCGAGCTATCATGCCGCGGTGGGGCAACAAGGCGGAGCGTCTGGAATCACTGGGGAGATGAAGCTCGCGGTGGCGGCGCTGTCGCTGGTCGTCCCGGGCGCCGGCCACGCGCTGCGCGCACGGGTCTGGCGCGGTCTGGCGTGGCTCGTCGTCGCGGCGGCGCTGGCCATGACCCTGACGCTCACCGGGCCGCTCGGCTTGCTGGCGGCGCTGCTGGTACGCGTCGCGGCGGCGATCGACGCGGTGGTCGTACGCTCCGGCGGGCCGGTGCCATCGTCGCGGGTCATCGGGATCATCCTGGCGATGGCTGGGGCGACGGTCGGGATGTGGGTCTTCATGCGGCTGGTGATGTTCGAGGGCCACGGAGGGAGACGACTTCGGGCGAGATGCGCAGGTGCAAATAGTGACGCTCGTAGGAGTCGAAAGACGAATTTCTCCGCAAACGTTCCTGCTCCAAGCGAAGAGCACAAGTGGCGCGTTCACTAGCGCTCCGACCGCCGTCGACATTGATACGCGTCATCTCGCGCTTTGGACCGACCCGACCGCAACGCCGATGCTCGTGGTCCTTTGGTCCAAACCGTCGAACAGCCTCCGAGTCCGTACTGCCCGCGAACTACGCACAGAAGTCGACGTGCGTTCAGCTGACTGGACTAGTCAAGACACCGTCTCCTGTTCATTTCGACCCGCGCATCAGTTTGGGACGGTTGTGGGACTCGAGGAACTTGCAAGAATGATGGGCGATGAACTGGACGCGCTCGGAGGAAGGCTGCAATTTCATCGCCATAGACGTCGAGTGTTGTTGTCTTCCTTGATGGCCACAAGGCTTTCCGGTCCTATGACGGTACAGTTCAAGGAAAGCGCTACAGACGGAGGTCCTGGCGCGCTTCATCTCGGGACCGGATGGGAGTTCGCCGACATAGACCCGATCGATAGGGGAATTCACAAGTTTGTGTCGGCGCTGCTATTGTACGAAGAGGTCTGGCTCCCGATGCAGTTTGCCGCTGATTTGGTATCGGCGCTCGGACTGACGCATGTTGCAGCATTGATCGAGCGCCGCAGGTTGCGCTTAATGTACCCTGTCGCGGAAGTGGGGGTCACAGAGAGCGAGAACGGAGTCCGTGGTAAACTCGGACAGGCCTCACACTCCGTTCTCAGTGGGGGGGAAGCCGTGAAGCGTTGGTGTGGCTCGATTGAGAAGAGCCTGCGAATCACCGGACTGGCAAGGGTGCTTGCTCGAGCTGTGGAATTGGTTCCAGAAAATGTGTCGACCCGAACCATTGAAGACGTTGTAGCGGATCTCTCGACGAAAAGCATTAGAAAATCGCTCGGCCTTGGTGGCGACACAGCGTTTGCGGTGTGGGATCGAGAACTGGTGAACCGGCTGCTCCATCTGGAACCTGGATCTCGACCGCTGCGTATCACTATTCGCTCGACGTTGTAGAGCACGAGAGGAGATTTCGGGAATTGCCACGATGAAGATGCAACGTTCGACCTTCTTGCGGTCGTTTGATGCTGTGGGCGGCCTCGAGGCCGCAATGTACGCGAACGAGTTACCAGACATCGCGAGCACTATTGAGGCGTTGGGTATCGATGCCTGCATGGCGCTAGTCGCCTCTCCCGAGGCGCAAGGATTTCGGGATTGGTTTTGGGAGTGCTACGCACCTTCGTGGAACGAAGATGCCTCCATGGCAGATCAGTTTGTCGGAAAGGCCTCTGCATTAGTGGGCGTCGATGCGCGGGCGTTGAGGTTCGCGAACAGTTTGCGATTCTCCTACTTGGCGCCTACGCCTGCGGGCCTTTCGGTGCGCGCGGCGCCGACTCCGGGCGCTATGGGGTACGCTCGACGATGCAAGCGCGCGGGACCGACGCTGGATCGCCAGCGCGCTCACCATGCGAAGAGACGAGTGCAGCGCATTGTTCAGCGACTTGGCGCCGTGCCGGCTGCATATGGCCCATGTCCCTGTGGCAGCGGTGAGCGCTTTCGTTTCTGCTGCGGGAGACGATACTAGCAGACCGTCGAAAACGGGAGTCTGGGCTCCGATCCTGTCGCAGCCTCAGATCAGAGACCCAACTCATACAGCGTCCTTCGAACAATGTCGGCAGGCCGGGCGCAATCCAATCGGCCGCCACCGCGCCGGTGCCACGGTAGTTCGAGTTGCGCAAGATCGGACGTCGCGAGCTGGTCTGCCACGGCACGCTGCTGCAACCGCGGCAACAACGCGAACACCTCGGCGGCCACGCTGGCTTCCAGACGAGCACCGCGGTTGAGTGCATCTTGCAACGACGCGCACCACACATCCGGCGCAACGGCGACCAAGCGCGCTAGGTACCTAAAGAGGAGCGTTTCGGCGATTTCGTGAATCGAGGCCCGGGCGATCCGCTTCGACGCGGTCTCGCGCTCGATGGTCGTTAGCGCTTTCCAACGGACAGCGATTGCGTGCCAGCCGAGGACGCTGTCGACGTTCGACAGCCGTTGCAATGCGCCGTCGAGGCGGGGCGCGAGCTCGCGCCTATCGACCCATCCCAAGTCTTGCTCGATATCGAAATACTGGTCCCGGAGGACGTGGCCCGTTTCATCGACTGCTTCTCCGAGTCGCCTTTCGAAGATGGACACCAACTCATCAACACGGTCGTCAGACAACACCACGTCATCAACCCCGACCAGGAGACCTCGCAGGCCGCTACGCTCGTCTGCGTGAAGTAGACGCCATGCCAAGCGCACCAACTCCTCTGACTCGCGGAATGCGCCGCGAAGGAGCGAGACGACAGTTCCACCAGACGGGGCGAAAAGGCGCATCCCGTCCGCGTCGGGTTCCACGCACCACTGAACAGCGTTGTTCGCGATCTCGATGGCCACGGGGCGCACCGTCTCGTGCTGAAGCGCCGCGTGGACTGGGGATGACACCTTCATACCAGTCGCATAGAGCGACATCGGTAGCCACTGGCGTAGACGGCGGCGGCGGCGTCCGATCCGCGGCCTATCAGCCGCTCGAGTGCGGCTCCGGGAAACGGCCGTCGACGATCCCAGGTCTCCCATGCGTTCAGCAAGTGCGTAGCGAGCACTTCAGATTCGGCGACGAGTTCCCCGAATTCGCCCCAAGTGCCCAAGACCGCATCGCCGAGATTGACGGTCAGGAGCTTATCGATCCTGCCCGCACTAACAAGCTCGGCGACATAAGCAGCGCGTACTCTTGAAGTGAAGCGGCCGAGTTCCTCTGGCGGCATTTCGGGCAACTTCGGGCCAATGGCGCGAACCACGCGCGTACGCACCTCGCCGCTTGGAGGCCGGATCGCATCAGGCGCCAGCGGCTGATAACGACCATGTTGCCTGCTATCACCTACGTGCGCACGCCAATCTGGCCAGTCCGCAGCCAGCGCATCGCGACCTTCGTCGGTGCTCGCGATCTCTTCGACGACTTCCGGCCCTGGCTTGTACGCGTCCGAGAGCCACTTCAGCGCCTTCACAAGTACGCGCGCATCACACTCACCTGGATGAAGTGCCAACGCTGCGGCGCCCGGCATCAGTTGCCCCGTCATCCGTGCAATCGAGGCCAGTCTTTTGAGAGTGGGTTCAGCCTCCGGTCCGCGCGGCAGGCTGCGGAGCGCCAGGCCCGCACAAACTGCCGGCGGGGCACCGAAGTGGTCGTGGCCATCATCACCGATCATCACTGCTAACAACTCGCGGACATCTTCTTCCGCGGAGTGTCGAGCCATTGCATCGATCGCCGCTGCGCGCACGGAAGCGTCGCGGTGCCACAGAGTCTGCACAACGTCGCCAAGACTCAGCTCTCGTTCGATGAACCAGTGCACGGGATCCGCGGGGAGTTCGAACGTGGGGCGTAGCGCGTCTCGAAGACCGGTCCATGCGGCTCCGCCAGCTCGCGCTATTCGACGAGCTGGTTCGATCATCAGGTCGCCAACCCACACTGACGTCTCATCTAACAGCCCGTCGGCGACAGCCCCCACAACAGCGTCGACTGTAGACGAGTTCAAGGCATTCGACTGTGCCTGCTCAATGTCCGCCGCCGAACGGACAGCTGTCACCACTTGACGAAGCGTTGACGTGTTGACGGTTGCCTCTTCGGCACGCCGCAGAAGACTAGCGATTCTTTCGTTCGCCAGCTGCACGGCTCCTTCGGCCGCATCGAGACCAATCGCGTGCCGGACCGGCTCCATGCCGGCATGCTCACGAGCGGCCGCGAGCACGACCTCGGACGACTTCCCTCGTAGTTCGTGTGCGTAGAGAGACTCTGCGACAGACCGAAGCGCAAAGGAAACTGTGTCGCCCTCGCGCACGAGCACGCCAAGATGCCGCTCGACTTCGTCGTGGATGGTGTCGGCTACCTCAATGCCGTTTGCCATGCAGGCGCGCTCAAAACGCTGCAGTGAGATCGGACCCAAGAGCGCTTCGCGCGCGAGCTCGCAGAGCATCGGGCGCACCGAATCAAACGAGACGCGTGGCGCTCCTCGCCGCGCGCGCCACGCGTCGAACATCAGATGCACCGTCTGCGCAAAGAGAGCCGCGCGGTGACGAGGTACCACTTGTCGATTCAGCGCGATCAGGAGCGCGGCCGTTGCAGTGAGGGGAACGCGGAGCAGGTCATGATCTTCGGAACCGAGGCTCTCCAGCACGCGTGTCACAGCGGCTCGATACTCCTCGCCCATGTCTCGCCACGACGCCAGGTACCGGCGGACGTCGGTTGCCGTCCACGGCGATAGCTGCAGTGTTGCAAAACCATCTGCACCACCGGGAAGCGTCGATGGCCTTGTTGCCGCAACAATCCCGCAAGACGTGCACCGCGACGTCCGGGTGCCAAGCGAAGCTCGTCGCCGCGAATGATGTCGAGTTGTTGCCACACCGACGAACCGACCTCGTCGACCCCGTCCACGAGCAGAACCCACGATGCAGAATAGTCAGAGAGACGCAAGCTTGGGGTTCCGGAAGAGACAACCTCAGGCCAACCGTACCGCCGCAGCTCCCTAGCGTGGACGAGCAACGGCATCGGCGCGGCAACGTCACGCACGGCCCTTTCACCGAGATGATGAGCGCACCATGCGAGCAGTGTCGACTTGCCCGTTCCGACGTCCCCCACGAGAGCGACACAGCGCTCCCGCGAGAGTCTTGAGAGAACCGCCTCGATCTCCAGGTCGCCATCGCTGCCGTCAGGAGCCCGTCCGCCGTCGTTCTTCTCAGGTCGAGCCAAGCGGCGACGCGCCTCGTCGATCACATGGGCAGGGACGAACACGCTCGCTGACCGCACGCTCGACGTCCATGTGCCGGCGCCGTCTAACGAATCGAGTGGCTGATGCGCTCTCCATCGGCGCGCAACGCTCGATAGGTACTTCGCTCGCACTCCGCCGTCACCACCAAGTGGCGCAAACGACGAACAGCGACTCTCCAGCAGGCGAGCAAGCCCGTCTGGCGTCACGACGTCCTGCTTCCGCAGGCGGGCAACGACGTCGATGAGCGCGTTGTGGACGTTCACAACGTCCGTCTGTGGCAACTGGCGCGCGAGAGAATCGCGAGCGAGATCGTCAACCTCGTCGAGGTTGCCCAAGCGCTCGACGGAGAGCCTGCCGAGCAACGCAACGACTTCAACGCGAGGCATGGCGAGCTCGGTCGCGACCCAGTCAAGCCAGGCTCGATCCAGTCTTGATGAAGTCGACCAGAGCTGTTCCGTGTCGACGATGCCTGCACGGGTTCTTCGGCACAACGCGCCGAAGCGACGGAGATTGTGACCATCAACCTCAAACCATTCGCCGAAGCCAAGCGTCGGTTCATCGCAGGCAGCCGTCGACGCCTGCCTGAGGCAGGCGGTGAGCTGCTTCGCATCCAGTGCGCCGCTCTTGATCTGCCAGGACTGGATCCACGGTCTACCGCCTCGATGCGAGGTCTCCGAGACGTCGTCGAAGCCCGGAAACCGCTTGTCTTCGCGCCGAAGCTCGCAAACTCCATCCACCCCCGCAAGTGCGTCCGCGAGCATGCGCGCCGCGCGGTACGCAACCACATGATCCTCGTACGTGTTGCCGCCGCGAAGGGCGTCACGATCTCCCACGTCGCGTCATCGTACCGCGAGATGGGCTTGATCCACGCCGACAGACCAGTTTCGTTCGCTGCCAGGCACACCGTCGGTGCATGACGACTGTGCGCGTCGGCGGCTTTCGCGCGCCTCGCCGACCGCGCGCGTCCGGGACCTGGCTACACCGGCTACACCAGCAGCGCCGCGCGCAGCCACGGTGATTCAGACCGCCCCACCCCGCCCCGCGCTCGCAGAGGTCCCGCGCGGTGTCGACGCGGAGGGACAGCGCGTTGCGGCCACGACGAACCTGGCACCGCCACATCGAGGAGCGAACGTCCAGGGCGTGATCGGCGGCACGCCACGGCTCGATGACGAGCTCGCTTGCCTTGGCGCGCAGGAGCGTTTCCACCTGGTCGGCGTCCAGGTCGACCGCGATGTTGCATGCCGTGCTCGCGATCGTGACATCGGTGTACAGGAGCCGGACCTCGGCAGTGAGCGGATCCGGCGCCTGCGAGAGTCGCCGCAGGATCAGCGGCACCTCGGCGGTCGGGCTAACGCCGAGACCAGCGCGGTGCATCGTCACGTCGATGGTCGTGTGCACGGGGATGGGCCTTTTGTGGGGATGGAGGAGGGAGGATGGCTCCACCCTAGCGAGCCCACCAACGGCACACCAGGAAGAGCTCCCCCAGGCGAGATCTCCCAACGCCTCCGTCCGCGGGTGCCGATCGCCCGGGGCTGATGTCGACGCGGACGCGGACGGCCTTGGGAGATCGTTCAGCCAGAAATCGTGCGACGCGGCCGAGCCCGGCGGGCCGGAGATCCTTCGCACGCCGCTTGCTCGTCTTGATCTCCGGCCGCCCTCGCGGTCATCTTGCCAACGACGGATCGGGCCGCGTGCTCAGCAAAGCCAGGCGCGAGCCGGACGGGTCGCTCCACGGCGCGCTCGCGCCGTTGCCTCGATGGTCCGCGCCACCAGGGCGACGACCAGGTCGGCCAGCGCGTCGGCGGACGGTGTGCCACGCGGTAGCACAGCGGGTGGCCGCGACGGTGCGCGAGCGTTCGCGAGTGAGACAGTAGCGGCGGATCGTCGAAACCGACGGCGGCAAAGCTTGATGCGTTGACCTCCGCCGCCGCCGCTAAATCCAGCGTTATCCGCGATCTTGCTGACCTCGGCGCGGAGCAGCGGCCTGTCGCCGTGCAAGACCTTGTGGATCGCGATGCTGATAGAAAACGATTCCAACGTGTGCGCCATCGCGTGCGCCGGGCGGTGTCAGCGGCGTCAGCCGTCGGTCATCGCCGCCGACAGCCGGGTCAGATCTTCTTGAGCAAGTACGCCGCCGCCCGCCGGACCGAGGCGCTCTTGTGGCTGCGGGCGGCGGGCTTGAGGTAGCGGCGGGCGGGGGCGCCGATGATGGTGCGGAGGAACCAGGAGGCCTTGCCGCGGGTCTTGGGGCTGGTGAGGGCGTCGATGACGTTGCGGTTGAGGGTGGCGTTGCTGCGGTAGGAGCGGTCGCGCTTGATGGCGGCCTGGTAGTGCTCCATCGAGACGGTCCACCAGCGGCGGTCGTGGTACAGATTTCCAAGTAGATACGGGATGGTGGCGCTCTTGGGGTTCTGCTTCCAGAGCGCGCGCAAGCCGGTGAGGGCGGCGTCGCGCTGGCCGAGCTTGATCTGGGCGAGGGCTTCCTTGACGGTGCGCGCGGGGGTCACCTGGGCGGCGGGCGGAGCGGCGCTGGGCGCGACGCCGGCGTCGACGGGCTCGTCGGTGGGGTCGTCGTCGTCCTGGGTCTGGGCGGGCTCGGACTCGGGGTCGGCGGACGGCACGGGCGCGTTGGTGGTCAGCTCGATGTCGTCGAGGTCGAGCGCCACCTCGGCCGCGGGCGCCGGCGGGCCAGCGGGAAGCGCGGCCTCGCCGACGGGACCGCCGGGGGCCCCAGCGGCGAGCGCGCCAGCGTCGCCGGTCAGGTCGGCGCTGATCGCGGTCGGGGCGGCGCCACCGTCGGCGTCGGTGACCGCGATGTCCACGGCGGCGAGCTCATCGTCGGCGTCGAGGTCGTCGGGCGCGAACGCCTGGGCGTCGGCGAGCGGCGGCGCGGTCAGATCGGTGGCCGCGGAGCCGGGCGCGGCGGCGAGCCCGATGGCTGGGGATCAGCGGCGCTGCCTGCCCGCGTTGCGATGGTCGCGGTGGTGGCGGGCGCGGCGCTTGGGTGTGACCGCGGGCGGAGCTCGACCACAGCGAAGGCGGCGGCGCCGCCGGCGAGGGCGAGGGCGAGGAGGGCGGTGCGGGTGCGGCGCGGGCGACGGGCGGCGGGATCGAGGCCGGGCGGCGGCGCGGTGGAGGCGCGGACGCCGCGGGCGATGACGTCGAGCGCGTCGGCGAACTCGACGGCGGAGGGCCAGCGATCGCCGGGCGCCTTGGCGAGGGCGCGGGCGAGGGCCAGGTCGAGGCCGGGCGGCCACGCGGTGATCGGATCGACGGTCGCGAGGCGCGGCGCGGGCGCCGAGCGGTGCAGCTCGAGCAGCGTGGCGGTGTCGTCGGCGGAGAAGGGGCGCTCGCCGGTCAGCATCTCGAACAGCACCACGCCGGCGGCGTAGACGTCGGTGCGCGCGTCGATCGCGCCGCCGAGGGTCTGCTCGGGCGCCATGTAGCTGGGCGTGCCGACGGCGATCTGGGCCTGGGTCAGCTGGCTCGACGTGGTGTCGCGTAGCCGGGCGAGGCCGAAGTCGAGGATGCGGACGTGGCGGCCGGTGCCGATCTCGTCGGTGACCATGATGTTGGCTGGCTTGACGTCGCGGTGGACGATGCCCTGGGCGTGCGCGTGGGCCAGGCCGGCCAGCAGCTGGCGGCCCAGCGTCAGCGCCTCCTCGAGCGGCAGCGCGCCCTCGTCGAGCAGATCGCGCAGCGTCACGCCGGCGACGTGCTCCATGACCAGGTACGGGCTGCCGGCCACGCCGAAGTCGATGATCGAGACGCAGTGCGAGTGGGCGAGCCGCGCCAGCGCCCGGGTCTCGCGCTCGAAGCGCGCCCGGGAGTCGGGATCGTCCGCGAACATCGCGTGCAGGAACTTCACCGCCACCGGTCGGCCGACCGGGATCCGCTCGGCCCGGTAGACCACGCCCATCCCACCGCGTGCGATCCGCTCGATGATCCGGTAGCGGCCCTCGAGCACACTACCGATCCGTGGATCGGCGTCCGCCATCGCCATCAGATGTATCACGCCGCGACCGCGCGTGCCGGCGCGGCGAATGCGCGCACGCGATGTCGCGGCGCCGATCGCGCGCGCGTGCCAGCGCGGCGAACGACGCGGACAGGATCTCGCGGAGATAGATCGCGCCGATGTCGTCGCGGTGTGCGACATCGGCGCCCACGACGACCGCGCGCTACCGCATCTGTAGCTCCATACGCTCGAGCGCGCCGGCCGATCGCGCGGGCCGCGGCGCGCGAGGTCGAGTCCGTCGACCGCGCGCTACCGCATCTGCAGCTCCATGCGCTCGAGCTCGCGGGCCTGATCGCGCAGGGCGGCGGCCAGCTCGAAGTCGAGATCGTCGGCGGCGGACTTCATCGCGCCGCGCAGCTTGTCGATCGCGGTGCGCAGCGAGCCGAGGTCGTCGATCTTCGGCAACCCGGCGACGCCAACGGCGCTGGCCATGGCCTTGGCGCTCTTGCCGCGCTTGGGCATGGGGTCGGCGGGGGTCACGTCGAGGATCGAGCGCGTGGTCGTGCGCGGCGTGATGCCGTGCTTGGCGTTGTGGGCCAGCTGCAGCGCGCGGCGGCGGGCGGTCTCGCTGACCGCGTGCTCGATCGAGTCGGTGCGCTTGTCGGCGTAGAGGATCACCTTGCCGCGGACGTTGCGGGCGGCGCGGCCGATGGTCTGGATCAGCGACCGGGTCGAGCGCAGGAAGCCCTCCTTGTCGGCGTCGAGGATCGCGACCAGCGACACCTCGGGGATGTCGAGGCCCTCGCGCAGGAGGTTGATGCCGACCAGCACGTCGAACTCGCCGCGGCGCAGGTCGCGGATGATCTGGATGCGCTCGAGCGTGTCGATGTCGGAGTGCAGGTACCGCACGCGCACGCCGACCTCGGCGTAGTACTCGGTCAGGTCCTCGGCCATGCGCTTGGTCAAGGTCGTGACCAGCACCCGCTCGCCGGCCTTGGCCCGCTCGCGGATCTCGCCGAGCAGGTGGTCGACCTGGTGGCCGACCGGGCGCAGCTCGATCTCGGGATCGATCAGGCCGGTGGGCCGGATGATCTGCTCGATGACGACGCCCTGGGCCTGGGCCAGCTCCCAGTCGGCGGGCGTGGCCGAGGTGTAGATCGCCTGCTTG
The DNA here is from genome assembly GCA_016717005.1 of Myxococcales bacterium. NCBI lineage: Bacteria > Pseudomonadati > Myxococcota > Myxococcia > Myxococcales > Myxococcales bacterium. The sequence continues at coordinate 1,104,174 of JADJUF010000037.1, forward strand.
ACCCGGCCGCGCCACTCGTCGAAGCGCAGCGGTCGGTTGTCGAGCGCGCTGGGCAGCCGGAAGCCGAAGTTGACCAGCGTCTCCTTGCGCGCGCGATCGCCGGCGTACATGCCGCCGATCTGGGGGATGCTCTGGTGGGACTCGTCGACGAACACCAGGAAGTCGTCGGGGAAGTAGTCGATCAGCGTCGTCGGCGGCTCGCCGGCGGCGCGCCCGGCCAGGTGGCGCGAGTAGTTCTCGATGCCCGAGCAGAAGCCCATCTGCTCGAGCGCCTCGAGGTCGTACATGCAGCGCTGCTCGAGCCGCTGGCGCTCGAGCAGCTTGCCCTCGGCCTGGAGCTCCTCGAGCCGGCCGCGCAGCTCGACCCGGATGTCGCCGATCGCGCGCTTGAGCTGGTCGGCCGGGGTCGCGTAGTGCGAGGCCGGGAAGATCGTGACCGTGTCGATCTTCTGGCGCGACACGCTGCGCAGCGCGTCGATCTCGTGGATGGCCTCGATCTCGTCGCCCCACAGCTCGACCCGGATCGCGGTGTCGGCCTCGTACGCGGGGAAGATCTCGAGCACGTCGCCGCGCACGCGGAACGTGCCGCGGTGGAAGTCGAGGTCGTTGCGGTCGTACTGCAGCTCGACCAGCCGCCGCAGCAGCACGTCGCGCGGGGTCGAGCCGCCGACGGTCAGCTCGAGCGTCATCGCCGCGTACGACTCGCGCGCGCCGATGCCGTAGATGCACGACACCGAGGCGACGATGATCACGTCGCGCCGCGACAGGAGCGCGAACGTGGCCGCGTGGCGCATCCGGTCGATCTCCTCGTTGACGATCGAGTCCTTCTCGATGAACGTGTCGGTGGTCGGGACGTAGGCCTCGGGCTGGTAGTAGTCGTAGTAGCTGACGAAGTAGTGGACGGCGTTGTCGGGGAACAGCTCCTTGAGCTCGCCGTACAGCTGCGCCGCCAGGATCTTGTTGTGGACCATGATCAGCGTCGGCCGCTGGGTGGCGGCGATGACGTTGGCCATCGTGAAGGTCTTGCCCGAGCCGGTGATGCCGAGCAGCACCTGGGCCCTCGTCGCCGCGCTCGAGCCCGGCCACCAGATCGACGATGGCCTTGGGCTGATCGCCGGCCGGCTGGTACGGCGCGCGCAGGACGAACGGACGATGACCAGGCGACGGAGCGGGCACGGGCGCAGTCTAGCGCCGAACCTGACAGCGGCCTGTCAGGGATCCGCGCGGCCGGCGATCACCACTGGTAGCCGAGGGCGGCGCCGAAGCCCACCCCGATGCCCTGCGTGGCGCGGTCGCCCTGGGCATCGGTCCGGGTGCCGGTGAAGCCGCGGAGCTCGACCTGGACGCGCAGGCGCAGGTGCTCGTCGCCGACGTCGCCGGCGAAGTGCGGGACCAGCAGCGCATCGGAGTAGGTGACGTCCTTGACCGTGGTCTGCTGGAACCCCAGATCGATGCCGGCGGTCGCGCACCGCCCGCCGCTGGGCGAGCAGCTCCGCGCCTGGGTCCCGGCACGGAACTCGACGTGCCCGAGGTCGTCGGATACGGACAGCGAGCCGAACCGGGCCGCGGCGTGGCCCCACCAGCTGCCGGCGACGTGGACGCCGCCGTCGATCGCGAACCCCACGAACGGTGCGGCGTGATCGGTGGTCAGCCCTGGGCCGACCATCAGGTACAGCGACGCGGGCGTCGTCGTCAGATCCGTCGGCGGGCCGGTCGGCGCGGCGCAAGTGGCGAGCAGCAGGAGCAGACCGGGTCGCGCGGCGGTCACAGCTGGTACCCCAGCGAGGCGCCGAAGCCCACGCCCGGCTCGAAGCGCGTGGTGTCGCCCGACGGGGTCGACGCGCTGTGGTAGTAGCCGCGGGCCTCGGCCATGAACCGGGCCCGGAGGTGCGCGCCGCCGAACTCGACGCCGACCCGCGGCGCCACCAGCGGGCCGCTGTGCGACTCGGTCATGCGGTCGTCGCCCTCCCACGAGCTGGTCACGTAGCCGAGATCGAGGCCGACGACGCCGCACACGACGCGGTCGCGCGCGCACCGCACGCGATCGACGCCGGCGCGGACCTCGAGATGGTCACCGCTGCCTTCGGCGTCACCGCCGGCGCCCAGCCGCAGCGCCCCGTGGCCCCACCAGTCGCCGTCGATGCGGCGGCCGACCTCGAGGCCGACCGTGGCCGCGACAAAGGCGTCGGCCGAGAGCCCGGCGGTCGCGGCGATGGTGACGTCGGCCGCGGCGGGGGTCGACGGCGTCAGGGCCTCGTCGGCGCGGGCCAGGGACGGCGCGAGGAGTGCGGCGACGAGGAGGATGCGGGCGAGGTGGGACACGCCCGGTGACATTGCGAGGCCCGTGCCAGTGGCCGGACCGCGGAGATCCGTGGCGTTGCGTCGGTCGGGCGGTGGCGGTTCACCAGCCGCCGGGCGCGCTGCGGGGAGGTCCGGACAGCCGTCGGTGACACGCGTACAGTCGCGGGATGTCCCGAGGGATCTCGATGGCCCTGGTCGCGGGCCTGGTCGCGTGCGCGACCCCGCCGACCACCGATCCTGCCGATCGCGCCAGCGGCGGCGCGCGCGCGATCGTCAGCGCGTCGACCTGGGCGGCGCTGGCCGCCGACCCGACCATCGCGGCGGTGGCCGATGATGTCGCGCTGCGCTGCGAGCCGGTGGACGTCGGCACCGACGCGGCGGCCCCGCGCTGCGACGCGGTGGTGATCGCGCCCGACGGCGCGCGCGCGCCGCTCGGCCGCACCGATCTGCTGGCGGCGCTGCGCCTCGACGCCCGGCGGCTGGTGCTGCTGACGAGCGCGGGCGAGCTGCGGGTGCGCTCGGACGACGGCGAGCAGGTGATCGCGCGCGATGTGCGCGACCCGCGGGTGGCCAGCGATCGCCGGGTGCTGGCGTTCACGCAGTACGTGCCCGGCGGCGGCCCGGGCGCTGCGCCGGGCACGCTGGTCGCGCTCGATCTGGATCGTGGCGCCCGCTGGCTGGTCACCGACGATCCGCTGGCGTCGTCGCCGTTCCCGGTGCCGGGCGGCGAGCAGGTGCTGTACGTGTCGGCGCGCACCGGGCTCGCGGCGCTCTACCTCGCGACGCCGGGGCAGCCGCCGCGGCAGCTCACCAACGTCGGGCACCGCACCGTCGACGCCGGGTTCGTGCCGGTGCCGGGCCGCGAGCTGGCGTGGCTCGACGGGCGCCGCGCGATCTTCACCGCGACCTACGGCGGCGTCGCGCGGCTGTGGGCGCTCGATCTCGAGCTGGGCGCGGCGATCGATCTGGGGCCGGGGCGGCGGCCGCGCGCGACCGCGGGCGGCGTCGAGGTGATCGTCGACGGCGCGGTCCGGACGCTGACCGCGACCGAGGTGATCGCGGCGCTGGAGGTGACGCCGTGACCGGCGTGGCGGGCGTGACGGGCGTGGCGCGCATGACGGGCGCGACCGGCGTGGCGGGCGTGGCGCGCATGGCGCGCGTGACGGCTGAGCCGTGCGTGACGCGTATGACCCGCCTGACCCGCGTGGCGCGCGTGGCGATCGTCGCCGTGCTCGCGACCACGGCCACCGCCGCGGCCGGGCCGTACCGCTGGCCGACGGTGCCGGCCGGGGTCAACGCCCACCTCGATCACGGCAACCTGACCGACTACCAGTGCGGCAACAACACGTACAGCGGCCACCGCGGCACCGACATCGGCGTCGGCCGCAACACCGCCGTGGTCGCGGCCGCCGACGGCTGGGTCAAGCAGCGCACCGACGGCTTCGGCGACGGCTTCATCGGCTCGACCGACGGCGGCGGCTTCGGCAACATGGTCGCGCTGTTCCACGGCGCCGGCGAGGAGACGATCTACGGCCACATGACCGCGGGCACCGGCATCCCGGCGCTGGGCGCGACGATCGCGTGCGCGGGGCCGCTCGGCCGCTCGGGCACGTCCGGCAACTCGAGCGGGCCGCACCTGCACTTCGAGACCCGGATCGGCGTCAGCGAGACCGGCTCGTACTACTCGGGCCAGGCCGAGGACCCGTACGCGGGCGCGTGCAGCGTCGCGGTCAGCGCCTGGACCAACCAGAACGGCGGCGCGCCGACCGCGACCTGCGCCAGCGGCTCGACGCTCACCGACGACGCGGCCTTCGTCGCCGACGTGACCGTCCCCGACGGCACCGAGGTGGTCGCGGGCGTGCCGTTCATCAAGACCTGGCGGCTGCGCAACACCGGCACCTCGACCTGGGGCGCCGGCTACGCGCTCGTGCACCTCGACGGTCCGGCCCTCGACGCGACCGCGATCCCGGCGGCGGCGGCGCCCGGCGCCGAGGTCGACCTGACCGCGACCCTGACCGCGACCGGCGCGGGCCTGCAGCGCTCGCGCTGGCGCATGACCCACGACGGCGCCGGCTTCGGCGAGATCGTCTGGGTCGAGGTGACCGTGGTCGCGCAGCCGAGCGTCGACGTCGACGGCGACGGGGTCGGCCCAAGCCAGGACTGCGACGACAACGACCCGGCGACCCACCCCGGCGCGATCGAGGACTGCGACGGGATCGATCGCGACTGCGACGGCGCCAGCGACGACGGCCTGGTGCGCGTGTGCTGCGACACGGGGATGCAGACCTGCGCTGCGGGCACCTGGGGCGCGTGCTCGCTGACCTGCGACGCGCCCGGCGACGAGTCGGGCGGCTGCTCGACCGGCGGCGGCGCGCCCGGCGTGCTGGTGCTGGCCGGCCTGGCGTTCGCGGCGCTGGTGACCCGGCGGCGCGCCGACCGCCGCTGACGCTCACCGCGGCGCGCACTGGCGCGCACTAGCGCTACCATCCCGCGACGATGAGCGACCACGCCGGCCACGACGTCCTCGCCGCTCCACCGCCGGGTCCCCGGGCCCAGCGCGCGGCGGCCATCCGCGGGTTCTACGCGATCCTCGACGTCGACGATCACGCGCTCGCGACCGCGCTGGTCGATCCGCACGGGTGCGCCGCGTCGGTGCTGCAGGTGCGGCTCAAGGGCGCGTCGACCCGCGCGCTGGTGGCGGCGGCGACGATGGCGCGGCGGGTGACGACCGCGGCCGGCGCGCTGTTGATCGTCAACGATCGCCTCGACGTCGCGCTCGCGGTCGGCGCCGACGGCGTGCACCTGGGCCAGGACGATCTGCCGCTGGCCGCGGCGGTGCGCGCGCTCGGCGCGGCGCGCGATCACCTGCTGATCGGCATCTCGACCCACGATCTCGATCAGGTCGGCCTCGCGGTCGCGGGTGGCGCCGACTACCTCGGGTTCGGGCCGGTGTTCGCGACCTCGACGAAGGCCAACCCCGATCCGGTGGTCGGGGTCGACGGCCTGGCCGCCGCCTGCGCCCGCGCCGGCCGGGTGCCGGTGGTGGCCATCGGTGGGGTGACACCCGACGCCGGCCCGGCCCTGCACGCCGCTGGGGCCGCCGCGGCCTGCGCGATCGCCGCGGTCAACGGTGCCCCGGATCGCGCGGCCGCCGCCCAAGCGCTCGCCGTGCGATGGCGCACGCCCCTGGAATGACCCGGGAATTCACGGTCGCCGTGCTACGGTACTCCGCTCGCGGGCCTTGAATTTTGCACCTGGGCCCCCGTCTCACTCCGCAGAGGTATCTCCAATGGTCAAGCTCGCGCTCGCCGCTCTCACCGCCACCATCGTCGCCACGCTCTCGATCGTCGCCGTCACCGGCGCCAGCACGGCCGACGCTGCGGCGCCGTGCAAGACCAAGAAGTTCGAGACCAAGTTCCTCGAGGACGCCTGCAAGGCCGGCGGCCAGAAGGCGGCGAAGGACGTGATGAAGAAGGAGATGAAGAACTGGAAGAAGAAGGACTCCAGCATCACCTGCGCGAGCTGTCACTCGAAGGTCGGCGGCGACTACCCGAAGAAGAAGGACGCGCTCGAGAAGCTGCAGAAGTTCGGCGTGAAGTGATCGCGGGCTGAGCTCGAAGGCCGCGTTCGGCCGCGCTCACCAGGTCGCGGGAGCATCGTTCGGCGGCCAGTTCGCGGGCTCACCGTTCGGCGGCCGCGCTCACCAGGTCGCCGCGCTCACCGGGTCGCGGGCTGACCGTTCGGCGTCTGGGCTCACCGGGTCGCGGGCTGACCGTTCGGCGTCTGGGCTCACCGGGTCGCGGGCTGACCGTTCGGCGTCTGGGCTCACCGGGTCGCGGGCTGACCGTTCGGCGTCTGGGCTCACCGGGTCGCGGGCTGACCGTTCGGCGTCTGGGCTCACCGGGTCGCGGCCGCGCTCACCAGGCCACGGGCGCGCCGGTGCGGCACGCCTCGGCCAGCTTGAGCCACCAGGGCTCGGCGTGGCCGCCGCTGTAGCTGGTGAACGCCTCGAGCTGCGCGCCGTGGACGCGCTCGCAGCGCTCGAGCGCGGCGATGCGCTCGGGCGCCCGTTCGCCCGGGGTCCGCGCGATCACGTCGGCGAGCACGCCGACGTCGGTGACCCGCTCGAAGTCCTGGGCCGCGAGCACGGTCAGCGCCGGCGTCCGCGGCGGCAGGCCGCCGGCGGCGACGAGGTCGCGCCAGGCCTGGCCGTGCTGGCGCGCCAGGATCATCGCGACCATCCGCCCGGTGCCGTCGGTGCCGCGTGCGGCCACCAGCGCCGCGGTCTGATCGGCGGTGAGCGCGGCGATCAGCTCGGGGTGATTGACCAGGTGCCAGGCGGCGTCGCGCCGGAGCGCGCGCTCGGGGCTGGCGATCGCGGCCACCAGCAGGCCGGCCCGATCGACGTCGCTCTGGGGCTGGGCCCAGGCGGTCAGGGTGGCCACCAGCGCCGGGCTCGGCTTCTCGATGTAGCCCTCGAACGAGCCAGCCGGCCAGCGATCCTTGGCGATGAACACCAGCGCGGTGCGGCCGCTGCGGAACCCGGTCGAGCACGAGGAGTTGGTCTCGCGTGCGGTGATGGTGCCGCGGCGCGCGCCCTTGAGGCCCTGCTTGACCCGCAGCGCCACGCGCCCGGCGTAGCGCCGACCCGGCACGGCCCCGACCTTCACGACCGCGACGTCGACGGCGCCGTCGAACAGCTCGAAGATCGACTCGTGGCGCTTGGAGCAGGCGGCCGCGGGGCGCGGCGCGGCGGCGACGGCGAGCCCGAGGCAGGCCACGGCCAGGAGCGAGCGGAGCTGCATGGTGCTAGCGACGCATCGCGCCCCACGTCGATCTATCCGCGCGGGCGGCCGCCGGGGGCGCGGGCCGCGTCGATCTGTCCGCGCGGGCGGTCGCGATCGCCGGAGTCGCGGCGGCCTCCTCGAGCAGGCTCGCCGGGTCGATCTACCGCCGCGCCGTCACGACGTGCACTTGGACTTGGTCTTGGCCGAGGCCTTGAGGTCCTTGTCCATCGTGGCGGCCTTCTTGAGCAGGCTCGACGACGCGTACTTCTGCTTCATCAGCGACAGGTACGCGCGCGCCTCGGAGCAGTTCTTCAACTTGGTGGCGGCCTCGGCGGCCCGGAACAGCGCGTCGTCGGCGAGGTCGCTGGTGGCGAACTTGTCGTAGACCTTCTGGAACTCCCGGATGGCCGAGTCCCAGTCCTGCTGCTGGAAGTACGACTCGCCGCGGAAGTACTGAGCGTCGTCGGCGCGGGCGTGGCTGGGGAAGCCGACGGCCAGCTTCTTGTAAGCGTCGCGGGCGTCGTCCCACTTGCTGGCCTTGAACGCCTCGGTGCCCTGGGTCCACAGGTCGTCGGGGTTCATGCCGGCGACCGCGGTGGTGGTGCCGCCCGCGACGACGGCGCCACCGCGGCCGCCCTCGAGCGCGGCGAGCCGAGCCTCGAGCACGCCGAGGCGCTCGTCGTTGGAGGTCTTGTAGCGCTCCACCTGGGCCGCGAGGTCATCCATCATGTTCTTCGCGGCGGAGACCAGGCCGGTCGACACGCGGATGTCGTTGCGCAGCGCGTCGACGTCGGCGCCGAGATCGGCGCTGTTGCGCTTGAGCACCTTGGTGGCCTCGTCGAGCACCTTCTGGAGCTCGCCGACCTGGGTGTCGATCTCGCCCTCCTTGGTGGTCAGGCGGACGTCGAGGTCCTTGACGTCGGTGCGCAGCGACGCGCCCTCGCTCTTGGTCGTGACCCAGAAGCAGCCGGAGGCGCCGAGGGTGGCGGCCAGCACGGCGGCGATCGAGATGGACTTCATGATCGGGAACCTCCTCCTCGGCGTCAGCGCCACTGGAACTCGACGCGGCGATCCTTGTCCTCGCCTTGGCCGGTGGGCTCGGTCTCGCCCTTGGGCACCACCTGCATCTTGGCGGGATCGACGCCCAGGCGCGCCAGGTAGTCGGCGACGGTCTGGGCCCGGCGCTCGGACAGGGCGATGTTGTACTCGTCGGTGCCCGAGCCGTCGGTGTGGCCCATCACGTAGACGGCGCGCGCGGCGCTCTTGTTCATGCACGCGCTGTTGGCGTCGAGCCGGTCGCGCTCGCTCGGGGCGATCGACGAGTCGTCGTAGCCGAAGTAGATGGTGGCCAGGGTGCAGGCGTTGTCGCCGCCGCCGCCCAGCCAGGGCTTCTGACAGTAGCCGTCGACGCAGTCCTCGTCGTCGGCGCACTGCTCGTCGGTCGTGCACGCGGTCGGCCGCTGGCACGCGCCCGCCATGCACTTGCCGCCGGGGCCGCACTCGTTGTCCTTGGCGCAGGCGCGGCAGGTGCCGGCCTGGCACACCTTGCCGTCGGGGCAGTCGGTGTCCTTGGCGCACTCGGGCTTGGCGACGCACGCGCCCGAGTCGCAGCGCTGGCCGTCGCCGCAGTCGTCGTCGACCGCGCAGGCGACGCACTGCTTGTTGACGCACACCAGGCCGTTCTTGCAGTCCTCGGTGCTGTCGCACGTCGGGTTCTTGGGCTTCTTCTTGCCGCACGCGGCGACGCCAGCGACGATCAGGAACGACACGGCCAGGACGGCCAACGTAAACCGAGCTCCACCGACGAGGCGCATGGGTGGAAGCTACGGGCGTGGACGCGCCGAGTCAAATCTATCGCGATCATCCGGAGGCGGTCCGGCGATGGTGCTAGCCTGGCCCGGCCATGGCGCGGTCCACGATCCTGGTCATCGACGACGAGCCCAACATCCTGACCACGGTCAAGCGATCGCTCGAGATCGAGGGGTTCGCGGTCGAGGTGGCGGGCAGCGGCGCGGTCGGGCTGGGCAAGCTGGGCGAGCGCGACGTCGATCTGGTGCTCCTCGACGTGATGATGCCGGGCGAGAGCGGGCTCGACGTGCTGCCGAAGATCCGGGCGGCCCACCCCGACGTGATGGTCGTGATGATGTCGGGCAACGCCACGGTCGAGACCGCGGTCACGGCCACCAAGCTCGGCGCCCACGACTTCATCGAGAAGCCGCTGTCGGGCGACAAGCTCCTGCTGACGGTCCAGAACGCGCTCGAGTTCGGGCGGCTGACCCGCGAGAACGCGCGCTGGAAGGCCCGGGCCGCGGCCGAGCACTCGATGATCGGCAAGAGCGCGGTCATGCGCGCGATCTTCGACAAGCTGGCCAAGACCGCGCCGTCGTCGGGCCGGGTGCTGATCACCGGCGAGAACGGCACCGGCAAGGAGCTGGTCGCCCGCGCGATCCACGACCGCTCGAAGCGCGCCAAGGGCCCGTTCGTGAAGGTCAACTGCGCGGCGATCCCGTCGGAGCTGATCGAGAGCGAGCTGTTCGGCCACGAGAAGGGCGCGTTCACCGGCGCGACCAAGGACCGGCGCGGCAAGTTCGAGCAGGCCGACGGCGGCACGCTGTTCCTCGACGAGATCGGCGACATGAACCCGAGCGCGCAGGCCAAGGTGCTGCGGGTGCTGCAGGAGGACGAGCTCGAGCGCGTCGGCGGCAGCGAGACGATCAAGGTCGACGTCCGCGTGGTCGCGGCGACCAACAAGGACCTGCAGGCCGAGATCGCGGCCGGGCGCTTCCGCGAGGACCTGTACTACCGCCTGGCGGTGGTGCCGATCGAGATGCCGCCGCTGCGCGCGCGCAAGGACGACGTGCCGGCGCTGATCGATCACTTCCTCGAGCTGTGCTGCGCCCGCGACGACCGCCGGGTCAAGCGCATGCGGCCGGGCGCGGTGACGCTGCTGATGCAGCACGACTGGCCCGGCAACGTGCGCGAGCTCAAGAACGTCGTCGAGCGGATGGTGATCCTGTCGGGCGACCCCGACGACGTCACCGAGGCCGACGTCCGCGACGCGCTGCCGAGCGTGCAGGCGGTCAAGGGCAGCTACGAGAAGGGCGTGCCGTTCAAGGACCTGGTCGCGGCGTCGGAGCGCGAGATCATCCTGGCCGCGCTCGAGGCCCACGAGCACCACGTCTCGAACACCGCCAAGGACCTGCAGCTCGAGCGCTCGCACCTGTACAAGAAGATGCGCGCGCTCGGCATCGACCACCGCGCCGACGACGCCGAGTAGCTCAGGCATCGGACGCCGTCGGGCCCGAGGTCGCTCGCACCTGTCCAAGGAGCTGCGCGCGCTCGGCATCGACCACCGCGCCGACGACGCCGAGCAGCGCAGGCATCGGACGCCGTCGGGCCCGAGGTCGCTCGCACCTGTCCAAGGAGCTGCGCGCGCTCGGCATCGATCACCGCGCCGACGAGGCCGAGCAGCGCAGGCTTCGGACGCCGTCGGGCCCGAGGTCGCTCGCACCTGTCCAAGGAGCTGCGCGCGCTCGGCATCGATCACCGCGCCGACGAGGCCGAGCAGCGCAGGCCTCGGACGCCGTCGGGCCCGAGGTCGCTCGCACCTGTCCAAGGAGCTGCGCGCTCGGCGTCGACCACCGCGCTGACGAGGCCGCGTAGCACGAGGCCGCGCAGCGCCCTCCGCGCCGCGGCCGGTCGGCAGCGCTCGCCCGCACCTGTCCAAGGAGCTGGGCGCGCGCGGCGTCGACCACCGCGCCGACGAGGCCGAGGAGCTCACGCCTCGGACGCGGCCCGACCCCAGGGGTGGCGGGCGATCAGCGCGGCGCCGCGCGCGGCGATCGGCGCCGGGGCCGCGCCGTGGAGCGCGGCGGTCAGGGCCTCGGCGAACTCGGTCGCGTGGGCGAAGCGATCGGTCGCGGCCTTGGCCAGCGCGACCGCGAGCACGGCGTCGACCGCGCGCGGCAGGCTCGGCACCAGCGCCGACGGCGCCTCGGGGTGGTGGAACACGACCGCGAACAGGAGCTGGGGCGTGTCGACGCCGGTGAACGCCGGGCGGCCGGTCAGCGCGCGGTACAGCACCGCGCCGAGCGCGAACACGTCGGCGCGGCCATCGACGGCGTGGCCGCGGGCCTGCTCGGGCGCCATGTACCCAGGCGTGCCGACCACGGCGGCCTGGGTCAGCGTGCCGGTCGAGCCGACCAGGCTGGCCACGCCGAAATCGAGGATCTTCCAGGCGCCGTGCGCCCGCGACCAGTACAGGTTGTGCGGCTTGAGATCGCGGTGCACGACCCCGGCGGCGTGGGCGACGTCGAGGCCGCGGGCCACCTCGCGCGCCAGCGTGATCAGCGCGGCGCGCTCGAGCCGCGGCGTGCGGCGCAGGCGCCGGGCCAGGTCCTCGCCGTCGAGCCGCTCCATCGCGATGTACGGCATCGCGGCGACGACGCCGGTGTCGAACACCCGCACGATGTGGGGTGAGCGCAGGGTCGCGACGACCTCGCCCTCGCGCACGAACCGCTCGCGCAGGCGCGCCTCCTCGGGGCCGAGCTCGCGCAGCACCTTGACCGCGGCCGCGCGCGCGTCGTCGCGGTGGCGCGCGGCGTAGACCTCGCCCATCGCGCCGCGGCCGATGATCTCGGCCAGGGCCCAGGGCCCGGCCGCGGTGCCGGTCAGGCGGCCCTTGGCGCCGGCGCCGCCGTCGAGGACCTGGTCGAGGTCGCGCTTGACCTCGACCAGCTGGGCCTCGCGCTGGTTGGCGAGCAGCGCCGCCTCGTGGGCGCGGGTCAGCGCGTGCTCGAGGGTCGACCGGGCCAGCCGCGCCATCCACAGCGCGACCAGCAGCACGACCGGCACCATCGCGGTGAACATCACGCGGCCGGCGGCGGTGCCGCTGGTCGCGGTCAGCGCGCCGTGATCGACGAGCACGCCGGTCAAGGTCAGGACGGCGACCGCGAGGTAGCCGGTGATCGCGACCAGCGGCGCGATCAGCGCGCCCAGGCGATCGCGGCCGAGGCCGAAGAAGCTGATGCCGAGCGTGACGACCAGCGGCGTCGGCGAGAACGGCCCCAGGAAGTGGATGATCTCGATCGACCCGAGCGCGGTGGCGAACGCGTAGACCCGGAAGACCGTCGGCGTGTAGCGCAGCGGGCGGCGGCACCGATAGATCACCCACAGCGACAGCGCCGACAGCCCGGCCACGGTCGCGACGAACGGCGCCTTGGCGGCGACGTCGCCCGGCAAGGTCGGCGTGAACGCCAGCGTCGACGCGGCCATCACCAGCAGCATCGCGGCCCAGCCTCGGGCCCGGGCGACCTCCTCGCCGTGCAGGACGGCCGCGACGTCGTCCTGGAGCGCGGCGGTCGACGGCGTCGACGGCGCGTCGGGCAGCGGCGCCGCCTCGGGCGCCACGTCGGGCACCACCCCGGGCGCCGGGGGCGCGGCCCTGCGCGCGACCGGCCGGCGCGCGTCGACGGTCGGCAGGCTCAGGCGGTCGAGATCGGCGCCGGGCGCCTGGGCCAGGGTGTCGAGGTCGTCGAGGTCGTCGCTCGCCGGCGGGTGCGCCTCGGGCTCCGTCGGTGACCGCGCCGCCATGTCGACGATCAGGGCCCGGACCGGCGACGGAGTCAAGGCGCGGATGGCGTGGCGCGCGCCGCGAGCCGGGCCCAGATCGGCGCGGCGGGGAAGTCGCTGTCGGCGCGGATCGCGGCGCGCGCGGCGGGCGCGGCCGCGCGCGTGGCCTCGGCCGCGCGCAGCGCCCAGTAGACCTCGCGGCCGTAGCCCGAGGCGAGGCCGCGCTGCCGGTCGCGGCGCGCGCGGCGGGCGCGGCCGCGCGCGCCGCGGTGCCGGGCGCGGGACCTCACGGCGCGACGGGGTAGATGATCCGCGCGCGCACGGCGCTGGCGTCGCGGTCGGGCGCGGTCGCGCTGCCGTCGCTCCAGGTCACCGCGACCGAGCGATCGGGCAGCCAGCCGATCGACGGCTCCTCCTGATCGCCGACGGTGGTCGTGTTGACCGGCAGCGCGTCGGTGAGCGGCGCCAGGTTGGCGTCGTAGTGGCGGAACCACACGCCGCAGCCGTCGCCGTCGGACGCGGTCGTGCACGCCGACCAGCCGACGCCGACGTCGGCGCCTGCGATCGCCAGCGCCGGCGGCCCGGTCTCGACGTCGTCGGTGACGATCACCGGCGTCCCGACCCCGGCCCCGGCGGCGGTGTAGCGGCGCAGGATCAGCTGGCTGCTGCTGGCGGTCGCGTGGCGGTACAGCAGCACCGCGTCGCCGGCCAGGGTCGCGAGCTGCGGCGCGTTGACGACGTCGCCGGTGTGCATCGCCAGGAGCAGATCGGTGCCGCCGGTCGGCGTGCCGCCGACGCCGTAGAAGCGCCCGCGGAGGCTGGCGCCGTCGCGCCACGCGAACGCCAGCGCCGAGCCGGTGCCGAGCGCGACCACCGCCGGGGTCTCGTCGGTGGTCCGGATCGTCGTCGACACGACGAACGCGTCGGTGGTGTTGGTGACCGGGTTGTTCACGGGCAGCCCGTTGGCGCCCAGGACGCGGGCCTTGACCACGGTCTGGCCCGCGGTCATCCCGTCGTCGGTCCACGCCACCACGAACCGGCCGTCGGGGAGCGCCGCGACCGCCGGGGTGCCGGGCGAGGTCATCGTGGTGATCGCGGTCTCGGTGCCGGTGACGTGATCGCCGTCGGCGCTGAGCACGACCGCGTACAGCTCGCCGAAGGTGGTCCACGCCGCGACCGTGTTGCCGGTGCGGTCGCTCGCGAGCGACGGCTCGTAGCCGGTCTCGCCGTCGGTCTGGTTGATGTTGAACTGGCCGTCGCCGGCGGCGATCACCGAGTCGACCGGCACGCCGGTCGGCGCGAACCGCCGCCCGAAGACGTCGCAGCGTCCGACGATCTGGCAGGTGTCCGACCAGCCGATCGTGAACACGCCGTCGGGCGCGACGCTGAGCTGGCGGCCGCCGCCGTCGATCCGGAACGCCAGGTCCTGGCTGCCGACGTAGGTCGTGTTGACGACGAAGTCGTTGGCCTCGAGCATGACGTCGGCGTCGACGCGGGCGTCGCCGATCGGGATGACCGCCCCGCCGACGCCGCGGGCCAGGCCGGCGCCGTCCTCGGCGACCACGTCGATCGTCAGGTCGCCGGTGCGCCCCGGGGTCTGGACGCTGAACGACAGCGGGAACGAGCGGCCCGACACCGCGAAGCTCTCGGTCTGGGTCGAGCTGGCGTTGGCGAGCACGACCGAGAGCTGGGTGACGCCGGTGACCGCCGGGCGCGCCTGCAGGTGCACGACCACGATCTGCTCGTCCCCGCCGCACGCGCACAGGAGCGCGGCGGCCACGACCGCGGTCGGGCCCGACGAGGAGCGCAGGAGCGAGCGTGCGAGGGACACGATAGACGAGGCCAGCTAGTCGAACACGACGTTGCCGAGATCGGTCGACGGGACGCCGTCGTCCCGCAGGAGGAAGTAGCCGCCGGCGGAGGCGCCGGCGACGGCGGCGATGCCGCCCCAGAACCACCAGCGAGTGTAGATCGGTTTGTCGGGCGGGTGCTCGGCCCGCTGCCGGGCCAGCTCGCGCTCGCGCTCACGGTCGAGCACCGCCTGCCGCTCGCGCTCGCGGGTCTCGGCGTCGGCCTGCTTGGCCTCGAGGTCGTCGATCAGCTTCTCGACGGCCTCGCGGTTGTCGGCGTCGGGCACCTCGCGCAGGTACTTGCGGAACGAGAAGATGGCCTGGTCGTAGTGGTCGAGGTTGCGGTGGGCCTGGCCGATGTTGAACAGCAGCTTCGGCAGCGGCTTGGCCTCGTACGCGGCCTCGAACTCGACCAGCGCCTGGTCGAACTTGCCGAGCGCGAACAGCTTGTCGCCCTTGGCGTAGTGCTTCTTGGCCGAGCGCGTGGCCTCGTCCTCGGCGCGGGCGCGGCCTGGTCCGGCGACCAGCGCCACGAGCGCGATCAGGCCCAGGACGAGCGCGCGGCCCCGCATCACCCACCCGCGAACGGGTCGATGGTGACCGTGGGATCGACCTTGGTGTCGCGGGGCTTCTTGCCGGTGCCCGAGCCGGCGCCGGGCCGCTCGACGACGGGCTCGGGCTTGATCACGACCGGATCGGGCGGCGGCGGCGCCTTCACCACCGGGTCGCGCCGGTCGCGGTCGCGGCGGCCGCTCGTGGGCGTGGGCGTAGGCGAGGGCAGCAGCTCGATGTCCTCGGCGAGGACCGCGGCGTTGAGCGCGACCTCGACCGTCGGCGCCGGGTGGCCGAGGTCGACCGAGAACGGCGCGTCGGTGAAGCCGTCCTTGCGCACGACGAAGTCGCGGCGCGTCGTCGAGCCGCCGTCGGCGGGATCGATCTCGAGCAGGCACGGCGTCGAGCACAGCGACACGGCCGCGCCGAGCGCCTCGACCCGGGCGCCGGCCGGCGCCACGACCTTGACGCGCACCCTCGGCGCGGGGCCCGGCCCGGCGGTCATCGGCGTGACCGCCGGCGTCGAGGCCACCGGGCTCGGCGGCGCCGCCGCGGGGGTCGTGGGATCGCTCGAGCGTGACGCCGCGACCAGGCCGCCGGCGACGGCGACGCCGACCACCGCGGCGGCCGCCGCGGCCCACAGCCACTTCGACCGACGCGGCGGCGCGACCCACGAGCCGTGGCCCGGGTACGGGGTCGCGCGGTCGACCACGCCCGAGCCCGGCGCCATCATGGTCGGGTAGGTGACGCCCGGCGGCGGCGTGCGCGTGCTCTCGCCGGTCGACCGCAGGCCCGAGCGCATGCCGCTGTCGCCGAGCCCGACCAGCTCGTGCGGCCGGGTCTCGATCGCCGCGAGCAGGTGCAAGAGGTCGTCGCGCAGGGCCTCGGCGCTGGCGTAGCGGGCCTCGGGATCCTTCGCGAGGCACCGCAGCAGCACGCCCTCGAGCCGCGGATCGAGCGTGGCGCCGCCCGGGGTGTCGCGCGGCGGCACCGGCTGCTCGTTGAGGTGCTTGCGCACGTACTCGCCGAACGAGCGGCCGCGGAACAGCGGCTGCCCGCAGAACAGCTCGTACATGATCGCGCCGAGCGAGTAGATGTCGGCGCGGTGGTCGACGGCGAGGCCGCCGGCCTGCTCGGGCGACATGTACGCGGGCGTGCCGATCACCGAGCCGGCCGCGGTCTCGAGGCCGACGTCCTCATCGTCGCGGTTGAGCAGCTTGGCGACGCCGAAGTCGAGCAGCTTCACCAGCTCGGCGCCGTCGGGCGTCGGCACCAGCACGATGTTGTCGGGCTTGAGGTCGCGGTGGATCACGCCGACCGCGTGCGCGGCCGACAGCCCGTCGCAGATCTGGATCAGCGCGGCCAGCGCCCGGGGCAGCTCGAACCCGCCGCGCGACCACCCGCCGAGGCTCTTGCCGCGCAGCAGCTCCATGATGATGAAGGTCGTGCCGTCCTCGAGCTCGATGAAGTCGGTGACGTCGACGATGTTGCGGTGGCGGACGCGGTTGACCGTGCGCGCCTCCTGGAAAAACCGGCTCACGGCGTCGCGGCGCTTGGCGTAGTCGGTGCGCAGGAGCTTGAGCGCGACCTCGCGGCCGAGCCGGACGTGCTCGGCGCGGTAGACGAAGCCCATGCCGCCCTTGCCGATCAGCTCGAGCAGTCGGTAGGCGCCCAGCACCTGGCCGACGCGCTCGTCGCTGCGATCGCCCGCGCGCGGCACCGGCGGCGGGCGCGTGGCCGGCGTGCGCACCTTCGCCGACGGGCTGTCGATGCGGGTGTTGACCGAGCGCGCGCGCTCGTCGCGGGTGCCGATCGGCAGCTCCGACGGCGCGTCCCAGCCGTCTTCGTCGGGCGGCGGCGCCAGCGACTCGGTCGGGTCCGGGCCGGATCGCGACCGTGCGCCGATGGACGACGGAGTGCGAGACGGGGGTTCGCGCGATGCCGACATGCAGGGTCGAGTGCGACGTGCGCACCTGGCCTCACCCGTATTCTACGGGTGCCCATCGGCCGGGGCAACGGCTAGTTACGGCCTGGGAATGGTCAAGGTGGTCGATGATCGTGGTCGAGGCGCCCCGATGGCAAGGCGCCGGCGAGGACCGGAAGGGCGCGTCCTCGTCGGACGTAACCTGAGGACCGGAGCCGGCAACGCCGCCAGCGGGGTTGCATCGGCCGCGAGCACGATCGACTTGACCATTCCCAGGCCCTTACGGGCCACCGGTGATGCAGAGGGGGTCGATGAGCCCGAGCGCGGTCTGGAGCGCCGCCTTGACCTGGGCGTTGGTCTCGTGGGTGTTCTGGCCGCGGAGGTACTGGCACGCGGCGGCCGAGCTGGTCTCGGCCAGGGCCAGGGCCGCGGCGGCGCGGACGTCGAGCAGCTCGTTGCCCAGCGCGCTGGCCAGGACCTCGACCTCGGCGGCGCCGCCGTTGTCGCCGAGGCCCTCGACGGCCGCGAGCAGGTACATGCGCGCCATCGGGTCGTCGGAGTCGCGGTAGGCGACGATGGCGTTGGCCAGCGCCGCGCGCGCGAGGTCGGAGTCGAACTGCCCGAGCGCGCGGTAGGCCCGGACCCGCATGCCCGGCGACACGTCGGGGTTGGTCTGGCTCGTGGCCAGCAAGACCAGGCCGGTGAGGTCGCCGCCGAGCGCGGTGTCGAGCGTGGCGCGGCTCGGCAGGTAGTCGAAGCCCGAGAGCATCTGCTCGACGCGGGTCCGCGCCAGCACGTTGCTGCGCGCGGCCGGCGCGGTGACCAGCAGCGCCAGCGCCGCCAGGGCGAGGTGGCGGCTCATCGCAGCACCGGGCTCCGGCGGAGGATCTCGCGCTGCTCGAGCGACAGCACGGTGCCGCCGTCCTCGCCCCAGTACATCAGGTTCTCGTCGGAGGTCGGGCTGTCGACCAGCGGATCGACGGCGCCCTCGGGCTCGGGCTCGCGGTTGCGGTACAGGCCCATGTGGCGCGCGAGCGCGTGGGCGGTGATCCGCGCGAGGTGCTCCCAGTCGGGGTTGTTGCACAGCGCCGTCGCGGCGACCGCGATCCCCGACGCCCGGGTCGCGGGCAGCGGCGCGCCCGGCGTGCCGCCGACGGTGGCCTCGAGCCCGGCCGGCGACAGGGTGCGGACGAAGAACACCGAGACGCCGGTGGGGTACGAGGACGTCGCGAACAGCTCGCCGGCGCGGCGCTCGACCAGCCCGGCCAGCTCGATCGGGGCGTTGGTCGGCTCGTAGGTGATCGCGCCGATCGTGATGTTGGCGGGGGCGAAGATCTCGCGCAGCTGGGCGAGGTAGACGTTCTGGAAGTCGGGATCGGTCGGCGCGTGGTCGGCGTCGAGCACTTGCTCGGCGCTCAGGCACGGGTGATCGGTCAGATCCGCGAAGTGGAAGTGCAGGTCGAGGGTGGCTCCGCGGCCGAGCTTCTCGACGATCCGGACCCGGCGACCGTCGAGCGAGACCGGCCCGACGTCGGCCGAGCTGGTCACGTCGATGGTGTAGACGCCCGCCTGGAGCGGGACCGCGGTCGTCGATGGGATCTGCAGGACCGCGACGCCGGGCAGCGGCTTGTGGCGCAGCGCGGCGGCGAAGTACTGCTCCTCGGTGGTCGGGCTGGTGAAGACCAGCGCGTTGTCGGGATCGATGACCTTGGTGACGCCGATCCGGTCGGTCGGCAGCGCGGCCTCGGCGACGACCACCATCGACGTCGCGGTGCGGACGATCGGGATGACGATCGACTGGGTCGCCAGCGGCTTGAGCGGCACGTCGAAGGTGAGGGTGGCCCCGCTGGGCAGGCACCCGAGGTAGCTGCCGCGGAACGTGCTGGCGTCGGCCGACACGCGCGGGATGCCGGTGCACAGGAACCCGCGCAGGCACTGGTTGTCGTCGATGCACAGCTCGGTGCACCGCCCGAGGGCGCAGGTGCCGATCCGACAGTCGTCGTCGGCCACGCAGCGCTCGCCGATGATCGCGCCCGAGGTCGGCTCGGGCTGGCAGGTGCCGCCGTTGGCGACGAAGGCGTCGACCGGCAGGCGGCAGGTCTGGGCCGGCCCGCAGGCGGCCTCGCTGGCGCAGTAGGCGCCGATCTCACTCTCGACGAGGCGGCATGCGCGATCCTCGCAGACGCGCCCGTCGCCGCAATCGATGTTGGCGAGGCAGCTTGGGCGACAGATGTGATCAAGGCACTGTAGACGTTCCTGGCAATCGGCTACCGTCGCACAGCTCTCGCCCACGGCCGCGCCGCCCCCGCCGCAGCCCAGCGACGCCACCACGCACATGACGACCCACCCGATCCACCAAGGCGGACCCGCAGGCGGACGGCGAAAGGTGGGGGCAGGAGCCATGTTTGGTGGGCGGCGCCACCGCGGGCGCTCACGACACCTATATAATGCCAGCGCTTGCCGGAGGACACCATGCGAGTTCATCTAGCCCGACGTTTCGTGACCGCCGCCGCGGCGACGCTGGCGCTCTGCACCGGCGTCGTCGCCGCGCACGCCCAGGCGGCGCTCGATGACGATGACGGCGGATCGCCGACGACGGCGACGACGGCGACGCCGCTCGCCGAGAAGACCAACATCGGCGTCGGCTTCCGCCTGCGGAACGTCCGCATCCCCAAGGGCCTGCTCGAGATCTTCGTCCAGCGCGCGCCGGGCGGCTCGTCGGACGTCGGCTTCGGGCTCGAGGTGTCGCGGCGCCGCGGCCAGTTCGAGGTCCAGCTCGGCCTCGAGTACGAGAAGATCACCGTCGACACCGGCATCTGGATGGAGAACGGCGACTCGATCCCGATGGACGAGGTCGACTACGTCCAGTTCGACAACTTCGGCTGGGTGACCGCCGAGCTGTCGTTCCTCTATCACACCGAGATCATCCCGCAGCTGTCGGTGCGCTACGGCGGCGGCGCCGGCATCGGCGTGCTGACCGGCGACGTGCTGCGCACCGACTACCGGTGCGTCGACACCAACCCCGACAACTGCGCCGAGAGCCCCACCGCGACCAACATCAAGGCACCCTACGATCTGCCGCCCGTGATGCTGGTCGTCAACGCCATCGTCGGCGTCCAGATCCGCCCCACCGAAGAGATCTTCATCAACGTCGAGGGCGGCCTCCGCACGCTCCCGTTCTTCGGCATCACCGCCGGCTACTACTTCTGATCTTGGGGACAGGCTCCTGGGTCCCAGGTGCCTGTGATCGTTAGGGAATTCTGCGCTACCGCGTCAGATTTCTCCGAACCGGGCTCAGATCCTGGATTCGTCATCAATTCTGGTGGCTTGAGCATGGCATCGGGCAGGGCGATCTTGGGGACAGGCTCCCTTCAATTTCGGCGATCTTGGGGACAGGCTCCTGGGTCCCAGGTGCCTGTGATCGTTAGGGAATTCTGCGCTACCGCGTCAGATTTCTCCGAACCGGGCTCAGATCCTGGATTCGTCATCAATTCTGGTGGCTTGAGCATGGGATCGGGCGGAGCGACCGGTGGGCAGTCTCGGAGCGACCGAGGCGGCATTCCGAATCACGCTCAACGCGGTGGCCCCGAAAACGCTAGCGATCACAGTGGCTTGAAGGGGTAGAGCCTGTCCCTTCTTGGCGGGGCAATCTCCAAGCGACCGAGGCGGTATTCCGAATCAGGCTCAACGCGGTAGCCCAAAAACGCTAGCGATCACAGCGACTTAAGGGGGTAGATCCTGTCCCCTTTTCGGCCGCGGTAGGTCAAAATAGACCATCAATTCTAATGAGTTGAGACCCAGGAGCCTGTCCCCTAGCAGCGGGTCGGGCGGCCGAGTTCGACGTCGAAGGCGTCGGCGATGTCGATGGCGGGGGGCGTGGCGTCGAGGAGCGTGATGCCGATGAGCCGGAGGCCGAGGGTGGGATCGGGGGCGAACAGCAGGTCGAAGGCGAAGGCGCCGTCGGCGTCGGCGTCGATCGAGCACGTCGCGACAGGGACGCCGTCGGTGGTGGTGAGGCCGCTGTTGTCGCAGGCGAGGTGGTAGCCGAGCGCGGCGTCGCCGAGCGCAGAGGTGGCGGCCTTGGTCAGGCGGTCGAGGGCGGTCGTCAGCTCGGCGCCGCACCGACGCCCCATCGTCGCGGCGACGGCCTTGCTGTCGCCGTCGAGCGTACGCAGCTCGACCACGCCAGCGCCGGTGTCGACGACGCGGCGCCACGGCTGGCGCCCGTCGATGAGCGCGGCCACGAAGTCCTCGGTCGCGACCTCGGGCAGCTCATCAGGGGCGCCGAGGCCGGTGCGCTTGCCAGCGCGCAGCGCGTCCTCGTCGGGGACGGCGAGCTCGGGCAGGTCGGCGTCCGGACCGAGGGCGAGCGCGGTGCCGGCGTCACCGCCGGTCGGCGGCGGCGGCGGCGACGTCGCCTTGGACTTGCACGCGGCGGTGGTGGTGGCGGCGATGAGTGCGGCCGCGACGGCGAGCGACGGTGCGCGGGTCATGTCGGAACAGTAACGCACGAGCCGAAGGTTCGCGCTCCGGCGCAGATCGCCGGTTGCGCGCCGGTGCTTGGTACGCGCCAGGGGCCGCGCGCCTTCCGAGCCGCGGCTTGGCGCCTCCGGCGCAGATCGCCGGTTGTGCGCCGCGGCTTGGTACGAGCCAAGGGCCGCGCGGCTTCCCGCGGCTTGGCGCCTCCGGCGCAGATCGCCGGTTGTGCGCCGCGGCTTGGTACGAGCCAAGGGCCGCGCGCCTTCCGAGCCGCGGCTCAGCGCTTCCGGCGCAGATCGCCGATGCGCAGCGTGACCTTCTCGGCGTCGAAGTGCTCGGCGAGCGGGATGGAGTACTTGCGGCTGGTGCCGCACACCTCCTTCCACGCCTGGGGCGCGATCTCGCGGTTGGCCGCGAGGTACGCGAGCAGCCGGGCCCTGAGCGTCGCGATCGCCTCGGCGTCGGCGTAGTAGTCGGGCTTGACCTTGACGATCAGGCGCGCGCCGACGAGGCGATCGAGCGCGGGCTTGAGCTGGGCCTCGGTCTGGCGCAGCGTCTCGGCGATGTCCTTGGGGCGCGGCGCCTCGAGCCCCCAGCCGCGGAAGCGCGCGTGCAAGGCGTCGTCGGCGGGCGTCAGCCGCGGGCGCGGCGCGCTGGCGCGGCGGACCAGCTCGGCGTCGACCTCGATCACCCCGCGCCGCACCAGCTCGGCGATCACCAGCTCGAAGCCGCGCACGCTCAGCGCCGCGGGCAGGCGCTGGCGCAGCTCCTCGCGCGGCACCGCGCCGTCGGGCGCGGCCGCGAGCCGCGCGCTGATCGCGCGCTCGAGCGCCGCGACCGTCTCGACGTGGAGCAGGTCGTCGCCGGCGCCGAGCACGTCGCCGCGCGCGACCAGCTCGGCGAGCGTGGTCGCCAGCTCGGGCCCGGCCAGGCCGAGGCGCTGGCCCAGGGTCGCGCGGTCGGGCACCGCGGCGGCGAGCGCGCGCAGCTCGAGCGCGACCCGGTCGGCGGCGCGGGCGTCCGCGAACCGCGCGACCACCGCGGCGTGCTCGGCGGCCCGGGCCGCGGTCGAGCGCAGCTTGGGTGCGTGGACCCGCACGATCGTGCCGCCGGCCAGCGTCGTGCCGTGGTTGGCCAGCGGCGTGAAGCCGCGCACGAGGAAGTGATCGCCGGGCAGCGCCACCAGCGGCGTCGTGCGATCGATCCGCAGCTGCGCCACGCCCTCGCCGCCGGGCGGCAGCGGCGCGCCGGCCAGCACCAGCGTCGCCTGCACCTGCGCGGCGCCGTGATGGACCAGCACCTTGCTGCGCACCGGCAGCGGCGCGGTCGCGGCCGCGACGTGGCGCACGGTCACGTCGAGCAGGTGGCTCGGGGCCAGCGCGCCGACGTGCCCGACGACGTCGCCGCGGGCCAGATCGTCGGTCGCGACGCCGTGGAGGTTGAGCGCGCAGCGCTGGCCCGCGGTCGCGCGCTCGACCGCGACGCCGTGGACGTGCAGGCCGCGCACGCGCGTCGCGAGGCCGCGCGGGTAGACCGCGACCTCGTCGCCCAGCGCGACCTGGCCGCTGGCGATCGTGCCGGTCACGACCGTGCCGAACCCGCGCAGCGTGAACACCCGGTCGATCGGCACGCGCAGCAGGCCCGTCGTCGGCCGCGGCGGCAGGCTCGCCAGCGCGTGCTCGATCGCCGCGATCAGCGCCGGCAGCCCCGCGCCCGTGCGCGCCGACACCGGCAGCCGCGGCGCGTCGGCCAGGAAGGTCCCGGCGAACGCGGCGGCCAGCTCGTCGTCGAGCATCGCCAGCCAGTCGTCGTCGACCAGATCGCGCTTGGTGATCGCCACCAGGCCGCGGCGCACGCCCAGCAGCTGGCACACGTCGAGGTGCTCGCGGGTCTGGGGCATGACGCCCTCGTCGGCGGCGATCACCAGCACGACCAGATCCAGGCCGGTGGCGCCGGCCACCATCGCGCGGATGAAGCGCTCGTGGCCGGGCACGTCGACCACCGCGACCCGGGCGCCGCTGGGCAGGTCGAGGTGGGCGAAGCCGAGCTCGGTGGTGATGCCGCGCGCCTTCTCGACCGCGAGCCGGTCGGTGTCGATGCCGGTCAGCGCGTGCACCAGCGCGGTCTTGCCGTGATCGATGTGGCCGGCGGTGCCGACGACGAACGGCAGCGCGGTCACGACGCCGGCTCCCCGCGAACGACGCGGCCGGCGGCGCCGCCGACGAACGGCCGCGCGGTCACGCGCGGTCACGAGGCCGGACGATCGCGCAGCTCGCGCTTGAGCACCTTGCCGGTGGGGTTGCGCGGCAGCTCGTCGAGGAACACCACCTGCCGCGGCCGCTTGAAGTCGGCGAGCTCGCGCCGACAGTAGTCGGCGACCTCGTCGGCGGTGATCGCGTGGCCCGCGCGGACGACCACGTACGCGCGCAGGGTCTCGCCCCACTCGGGGTCGGGCACGCCCACGACCGCGACGTCGAGGATCGCCGGGTGGGTGTGCAGGTGGTCCTCGATCTCGCGCGGGTAGATGTTCACGCCGCCCGAGATCACCATGTCGTGCTTGCGCGACTCCATGTAGTAGAAGCCGTCGCCGTCGATCCGGGCCAGGTCGCCGACCGAGAAGAACCCGTCCCGGATCGAGCGGTCGGTGGCGTCGCGGTTCTTGTGGTAGCCGCCGATCAGCATCGAGTTGCGCACGTAGACCTCGCCGATCGCGCCGGGGCCGACCGGCGCGCCGCCGTCGTCGAGCAGGCGCACCTCGTTGCCGCGCAGCGCCCGGCCGACGGTGCCGGGCCGCGCGGTGTGCTCGCCGGGCCCCGCCAGCGTCACCAGCCCGGTCTCGGTCGAGCCGTAGAAGTTCCACAGGATCGGCCCGAACCGCGCCTCGAACCGGCGCGCGGTGTCGGTCGCCAGCGGCGCCGCGCCGCTCATCACCCAGCGCAGGGACGACGTGTCGTAGCGTCGGTGGACCTCGGGCGGCAGGCTGTTGAGCCGCACCAGCATGGTCGGCACCATCAACGTCGAGGTGATGCGCTCGCGCTCGATCAGCGCCAGGCACTGCTCGGGCTCGAAGTGGTTCATCAGCACCGTCGACGCGCCCAGCGACATCGTGATCGCGACGAACGCCGGCGCCGCCGAGTGGTAGAGCGGACACACGACCAGGTGGCGATCGCCGTGGGTCATCCCGACCTGGCCGATCATGTCGGCGACCGCGTCGAAGCCGGTCTGCTTCCAGCTCCGGGACGCGCCCTTGGGCTTGCCGGTCGTGCCCGACGTGTAGACGATCACGCCGCCGCCGTCGCCGCCGCGCGCCACGGGCGGCCGATCGCCGGGCTGGGCCGCGGTGGCCTCGTCCCAGCGCGCGCCGATCACCGGCGCGGCGGTGGCGCCGGCGACGATCACCTCGCACCGCGCGTCGGCCTGGCGCATCGCCTCGGCGAAGGTCTCGACGTAGGGCGCGCCGACGATCGCCACGGCCGGCTCGGAGTTGCCGAGGATGTACGCGACCTCGGCCGGCTTCGAGCGGTAGCCGATCTGCACGACCACCGCGCCGACCCGGGCCAGGGCCTGCTGCGCGATCAGGTAGTCGGCGCCGTTGCCGAGCATGCACGCGACCGGGGCCGCGGCGCCGCCGCGCGCGACGACCGCGTGGGCGAGGCGGTTGACGGCCTCGTCGAACGTGCGCCAGGTGTAGCGGCGGTCGCCGTCGACGACGCACTCCTTGTCGGGGTGCATGCGCGCGTGCAGCATCGTCGCGAGGTGCGGGCCGGGGCGGGTCAGGCGGGCGGCGGCGACGAAGCCGGGCAGCGCCGCCGGCCGCAGGGCCCGCACGATCCCGGTCTTGCGGAGCACGTCGAGGGCGAAGCGGGCGTCGGACGCGCGCGCGCGGAGGCGTTCGAGGAGGGGGGCCACCGCGGCAGCGTACTACCGACCGCGCGCGACCAGGAAGCGGCGGACCTCTTCGGCCTGGGCCGGGTTGCTGGGCGCGCGCGCCAGGTAGGCCTCCCACGCCCGGATCGTCGCGCCGTCGTTGCGCAGCACCTGCTGGACCGTGCCGAGCAGCCACAGCGCGTCGGTCAGCCACGGCACGGTCGTGCCGTGATCGCGCTCGTCCTTGGTGGCCAGCGCGGTCGCGCGGTCGAGCGCGCTCGCGGCCGGCCCGGCGCGGTTGGCCTCGTAGTAGAGCGTGCCGAGCTGGTAGTACGCGTCGGCGCGGGGGCGGGCGTTGACCGCGCGCGACAGCCACTCGATCGCGCGGCCGCGCTCCTCGAGCTGGACGTAGGCCATGCCGATGCCGTAGGGCAGATCGGGGTTGGTCGGGTCGAGCTTGAGCGCGGCCTCGTAGGCGGTCAGCGCCTTGTCGAACTCGCCGCGGGCCAGGCGGATGCGTCCGGCGCCGGCCCAGGCGTTGACGATGCTCGGGTCGAGCCTGGTCGCCTGGTCGTACGCGCGCAGCGCCTCGTCGCGGATCGCCGTGTCGCCGGTCTGCCCCGAGAACGCCTCGCTGACCCGGCCGAGCCCGTCGAGGAACTGCGCGTCCGCGGACCGGGACGTCGCCTCCTGCATCAGCCGCCGCGCCTCGCTGTAGCGGCCATCGACGAGCAGGCCCTCGGCCTTGAGGAACTGGCCGGTGGGGTGATCGGGCGTGACCGCGAGCAGCGCGTCGCCGAGGCCGCGCGCGGTCGTGATGTCGCCCGTGCGCGCGAAGAAGCGCCCGGCGCGCACCTGGGTCTCGACCGTCACGTCCTTGAGCGCGAGCAGCTTCTTGTAGAGCTCGGCGGCGTCGGCGTCGCGGTGCGCGGCCTCGAAGCCGCGGGCCAGCTCGACGCCCAGGTCGATGCGCGTCGGATCGAGCTCGAACGCCTTGACCAGCGTCGCGACCGCCTCGTCCTGCTTGCCCTGGCGGCGCAGCGCCTCGGCCAGCTGGAAGTGGGCCTCGACCTCGGCCGGCCGCTTCTCGATCGCGCTGCGCAGCCAGCGCTCGGCCTGGGCCGGCCCGCCCGCGTTCAGGTAGGCCACGCCGAGCGTGATCGCCAGCGCCGGATCCTGCTCGGCGGCGGCGGCGACCTGCGCCAGCTTGGCCTCGGCCTTGGCCCGCAGCTCGGCGGCGCGCTCCGGGGTCGCGGCCGCCGTCGCCATGCGCCCCAGCATCGTCGCGGCGGCGATCGTCGGGCCGACGTCGCTGTTGCCGACCGCGGCGGCGGCGCGCTCGTAGGCGGCCAGGGCCGCGTCGGGGTTCTTCTCGGCCTCGAGCCGGAGGCCGTCGATCATGTCGAGCCGGCCGAGCTGCGCCGGCGCGGTGATCGGCGGCGTGCGGCCGCGCAGCGCCGCCAGCCGGGTCGCGGCCTCGGCGATGTTGTCGCGCCGGAGATCGATCTCGGCGGCGGTCAGGTTGGCGTCGACGTCGTCGGGCGCGAGCGCGAGCGCCTTGGCGGCGGCGTCGGCGGCCTCGGCCAGCTTGCCGTCGGCCAGCTCGGTCGCCGCGAGCGACGCCAGCGCGCCGCGATCGTTGGGCAGGATCGCCAGCGCCTTGCGGTACCGATCGCGCGCGGCGTCGAGGCGACCGCCGCGGCGGGCCTCGTCACCGGCGCCGGTCCACGCGCGCACGACCGCGCGCGGATCGGCCTGCTCGATGTCCTTGCGCTGCAGGATCGCCAGGAGCGAGGCCTCGCGCTTGCCGAGATCGGTCACGGGCGCGGTCACGACCTCGCCGACCAGCGCGCCGACGTGCTCGGGATCGAGCTCGATGACCTTGAGGTAGCTGGCGTGCGCGGCGGCGAGGTCGCCGGCGGCGGCCTGGGCCTGGGCCAGGCCGTAGGTCGCGGCCACGGGGCGGGCGGCGACGGCGGCGGTGAACGCGGTCGTCGCGGCGGCCCAGTCCTGCGCGGCGCTCTGCGCCCAGCCGAGGTAGAGCTGCGCGTCGGCGTCGCCGCGCGCCGCCAGGGGCGTCAGCGCCTTGATCGCGGCCGCGGGATCGCCGTCGATCGTGTCGCGCAGCGCGCCGGCCTTGTCGATCGCCGGGTGGTGCGCGCCGCTGGTCGCGGCGGTGTCGAGGAACCGACGGCCGGAGGTCGTGCGGGCCTCGACCTCGGTGCCCTCGTCGAGGTACGCCGCCAGCGCGCCCTGCGCGGCGATGCCGAGCGCCTCGGCGTGCTGCTTGTTGAGCGCGAGCACGTCCCCAGCGGCGCGCGTGGCGCGGCGCCAGTGGTTGGGCTCGTTGCCGACCAGCGCCTTGCGCGCGTTCCCCAGGCCGCGATCGATGTCGGCGGCGCGGGTCTTCTGCGCGTCCCAGCGTCGGTACATGACGAAGCCGCCGGCCCCGACCGCGGCCAGGCCCAGCGCCGCGGCCAGGACGATCTTGGTCGCCCGCGGCGACAGCTTGGGCTTGTCGCTGATCTTGTCGGCGGTGGCCGCGCGCTGCTTCGCGACCGGTGCGCCCTCGCGCCGCGGCACCGTCGCCAGGTCGAGGTCGCCGGCCGGCGCCGAGCCGCCGAGGCGGACGTCGCCACCGCGCTCGCCGCCCCCGCCGCCCTTGAACGACACGACGCTGCCAGCGCGCCCGGCGTTGGTCGGCATCGCCGGCAGATCGAGCCCGAGCGGATCGCCGTCGCCGAGCTCGAGCGCGGGCGGCGGCTCCGACGGCGCGTGGGACCGCGGCGCGACCGTGCGCGCGCTGGCGTTGGCGGGCTCGAGCTCGATCAGCCCGCTGTTGCCGAGCGAGATCGGCAGATCGATGCCCTCGATCGGGCCGGCTGATCCCACGTGCGCGGGCGCGGTCGGCGCCGGGAAGCGGTCGACGCGCGGCACGCTCGGCGGCGGCAGGTCGTCGAACAGGCCGATCGCCGGCTGCGACGCGCCCGCCTGGGGCAGGTCGTCGAAGAAGCCCTTGGGCGCGGGCAGCTCAGGGCCCTTGGCGTGGGCGGGGCCAGGCAGGTCGTCGAAGAAGCCCTTGGGGGCGGGCAGCCCGGGGCCCTTGGTCTGGGCGGGGCCGGGCAAGCCGTCGAAGAAGCCCTTGGGCGCGGGCAGGTCGCTCGCTCCCTTGGTCTGGGCGGGGCCGGGCAGGTCGTCGAAGAAGCCCTTGGGCGCGGGCAGGTCGCTCGCTCCCTTGGTCTGGGCGGGGCCGGGCAGGTCGTCGAAGAAGCCCTTGGGCGCGGGCAGGTCGCTCGCCCCCTTGGTCTGCGCGGGGCCGGGCAGGTCGTCGAAGAAGCCCTTGGGCGCGGGCAGGTCGCTCGCTCCCTTGGTCTGGGCGGGGCCGGGCAGGTCGTCGAAGAAGCCCTTGGGCGCGGGCAGCGGCACCGACGACGAGGCGCCCGGCCTGGCCGGTGGCACCGTCGGGGGCATCCCGGCGACCGTGCTCTTGGGCGTCGGCATCGCCGGCGGCGTCGCCGGGCGCTTGGGCGCGGGCAGGTCGCCGAGCGATGGGCCCTTGGGCACGGGCAGATCGTCGAACAGGTCGTTGCCGCTCTTGGCCTTGGGTGTCGGTAGATCGGTGATGTCGCCGGGGCGCTTGGGCGCAGGGAGGTCGGCGATCGGCGGCGGGCCCTTGGGTGCGGGCAGATCAGCGATCGCGGGCGGGCCCTTGGGCGCGGGCAGATCGGCGATCGGGAACCTGGGCGCGGGCAGGTCGGTGTGCGGCCCCAGCGCGGTCGTGGTCGGTCGCGGCGGCTCGGCCGGCGCGCCGCGCGGTGACGGGCCCACCGGCGCGACGAGATCGACGCCATCGAGGGTGAACGGCTCGGGCTCGCGCGGTCGCGGCGCGGCCTTGGGCGCGGGCAGATCGATGATCGCCGACGGCGTCGGACCTTTCGGCGCCGGCAGATCGACCGACTCGACCGAGCGACCAGGGACGCTGGTCGCGGCCGGCCGTCGCGGCGCGGGCAGATCGGCGAGGTCGATCACATCGCCGGGGCCGCCCGCGACATCGCCGGGCACAACGATCCGCGCCTTGCACTTGGCGCACGTCACCGTCTTGCCCGCTGGCGGAATGTCGGCCGCGGGGAAGCGGTACATCGCGCCACACACGGCGCATGCCACTTCCTTCATCTGCGTAAATTGTACTCCGGCCGCGCCGCCCGCGCGCGATCTCGCGCCTACTTGCGGGTATCGAAGGGGTTTTCGAGGGTGTCCCCCTGGCGGCGCCGCGGCCGCCGCCGGCCGTCGCCTTCGGGGTCGGGCGCGACCGCGCCGCGCAGCGCCCGCAGGATCTTGCGATCGACCTCGGGCAACAGGTCGAGCAACGTCGCGGCCTGCGCGGGGGTGAGCAGCGCGCGCAGCTCGGCGAAGCGCCGCTCCTCGGCGGTCCAGCGCGCGCGCTGGTTGGCGACGAGCCCATCGAGCAACGTCGAGATGTCGGCGGCCTTGCCGCTGGTGCGCGCGCCGTCGAGCTTGGCGCGCAACGTCGCCCGCTCGCCGAGCAGGCGCGCCAGCTCGTCGTCGTACTTGCCGAGCACCGGGATCATCTTGCCGGCGGTGGCCTCGTCGAGCCCGAGCTGCTCGGTCAGCACCAGCGCCCGCATCATCCGGATGCGCTGCTTGACCCGCTCGCGCTTGGCGGCGCGGTCGGCGGTCTTGTCAGCCACCATCGGGCCGCGGCGGGGTCGATCCGGCCGGGCCTGGGCGACGCCGGTGCCGAGCGCGAGCGCGACGACGACCACGACGAGGCGGGCCAGCGTGCGGGCCAGCGGGTGGGCCAGCGTGCGGGCCAGCGGGTGGGCCAGCGTGCGGGCCAGCGGGTGGGCCAGCGTGCGCGCCAGCGGGCGCGCCGGCGTGCGGGCCAGCGGGTGGGGCGGGGTGCGGTTCATCGTGCAGCCTGTGTGCAAGCCGGCGTGTGATCCGGCGTGTGATCCGGCGTGTGGGACAGCGTGTCGGTCAGCGTGCGGGACATCAGCCAGCCTCCTGCGCGTCGAGCCAGGCCAGCGCTCGATCGAGCTCGGCCTCCGAGAACTCACCGATCCAGCCGGTCCAGGTGGCGCCGAGCGCGGGCAGGTCGTCGTCGCCGCGATCGTCGTCATCCTCGAGCGCGATCACCTCGTCGAGCAGCGCGTCGTCGACCGGGCCGAGGCCGTCGAGGTCGCTGGCGTCGTCGTCGGCGGCGAGGAGGTCATCGCCGTCGAGGAGCTCGTCGACGGCGGGCGGCGCCAGCTCGTCGTCCGGGGTCGGCGCCGGCGCGACCTCGACGGGCGCCGGCGGCGCCAGCGTCACGAACGGCAGCGGGGCGTGGGCCTGGGCGCCGGGCCGCAGCCACAGCGCCGCGGCCGCCGCCAGGGCGAGCGCCGCGCCGCCGGCGAACCACGGCCAGCGCGCCCGCGGCGCCCGGGTGGTCGCGGCGAGGATGCGGCGCTCGAGCGTCGGCCAGTCGGGCGCCGCGCCGGGCTCGGGCAGGCCGCGGACCTCGGCCACGGTCGCGCGCAGCTCGACCAGCGCGTCGTCGCCGCTCGCCGCCAGCCACGCCTCGACCGCCGCGCGCTCGTCGAGCGACAGCGCCCGAGGGTCGTCGGCGTAGGCCGCGAGCAGCTGCTCGGTGGCGATCGCGTCGGGCGCGTCGGGCGTCATGGCAGGACCTCGTCGCCGAGCAGCGCGCGCAGGCGCTTGACCGCGAAGTGGAAGCTTACCTTGGCGGCGTTCTCGGTGCAGTCGGCCAAGGCCGCCACCTCGCGGAACGCCAGCTCGTCGAACACGCGCAGCTCGAGCACCAGCTTCTGCTTGGGCGGGAGCTGCGCGATCGCGGCGCGCAGGGCCGCGGCCCGCTGCCCGCGCTCGAGGCGGTCGGCGCCGGTCGCGGCCACGGTCAGCGCGTCGTCGGCGATCTCGCTCGGCTGCTCGCGCCCGCGGTCGCGCACGGTGTTGAGCGCCAGGTTGATCGCGATCCGGTACAGCCAGCTGCGCACGCTGGCGTCGCCGCGGAAGTTGCCGAGCGCCTGGTACGCGCGCACGAACGCCTGCTGGGTCACGTCGGCGGCGTCGGCGTCGGACCGGACGTAGCGTCGGGCCAGGCGCCACAGCCCGCGCTGGTGCCGGCGCACCAGCTGCTCGAACGCGGCGCCGTCGCCGCGCTGGGCCCGCGCGACCAGCGCGGCGTCCAGGTCGATCGGCGCGTCGGTCACGCTCGCCTCGGGGTGGGGCCAGGCGAGGGACAGCGACAGCTCCATGAGGGTTGGACCCACGGCTTGCGCCACACGTTAAGCGGCAGTAGGGTAGGCCGCCAAGTGCCCTCGATCGCTCGCGTTTCGCCGGCGGTCCGGGAGTTGGCAGCAGAAAGGCCCGCGCCATGATCGAAGTCGCCCGCATCGAAGACGTCCGCCGCCGCCCGAACGGCGCCGCCCTGGTCGCCTCGTGGAGCGAGGTCGATCGCGAGCGGCGCGCGGTGCAGGCCGAGCTCGATGGGCTGCGGGCCGAGCGGAATGCCGCGAATGATCGCATGGCCAAGCTCGACAAGAAATCGGTCGAGTTCACCGAGGCCCGGGACCGCCTCAAGGCGCTGTCGCAGGACATCAAGGGCCGCGAGGGCCGCTTCGGCGAGCTCGAGGCCCGGTGCGAGGACCTGCTGCTCGGCATCCCCAACGCGCCGCACGCGTCGGTGCCCGACGGCGCGGGCGAGCACGACAACCGCGTCGACGGCACCTGGGGCGAGCAGCCCGTGCTCGACTTCGCCCCCAAGGAGCACCACGACCTCGGCCTCGGGCTCGGCATCTTCGACTTCGAGGCCGGCGGCAAGATCAGCGGCGCGCGCTTCACCGTGCTGCGCGGCTGGGGCGCGCGCCTGACCCGCGCGCTGATGAACTACATGATCGACCTGCACACCGCGGCCGGCTACGCCGAGGTGTGGCCGCCGGCGATGGTGCGGCGTTCGGCGCTGCGCGGCACCGGCCAGCTGCCCAAGTTCGAGGCCGACCTGTTCGCGATCAAGGGCGCGCTGGTCGAGGACGACGCCGCCAGCGATCGCGACCACGATCTGTTCCTGTCGCCGACCGCCGAGGTCCAGGTCACCAACCTCTACGCCGACCACATCTTCGAGGCCGGCGAGCTGCCCAAGCGCTTCTGCGCGTACGCGCCGTGCTTCCGGGCCGAGGCCGGCGCCTACGGCAAGGACACCCGGGGCCTCATCCGGCAGCACCAGTTCGACAAGGTCGAGCTGGTCAAGTTCACCTCGCCCGAGGACAGCTACGCCGAGCTCGACAGCCTGCGCGCCCAGGCCGAGGCGGTGCTCCAGGGCCTCGGCCTGCACTACCGGATCGTCACGCTGTGCACCGGCGACCTCGGCTTCGGCG
Organism: Myxococcales bacterium; assembly: GCA_016717005.1. Taxonomy (NCBI): domain Bacteria; kingdom Pseudomonadati; phylum Myxococcota; class Myxococcia; order Myxococcales; species Myxococcales bacterium. The sequence goes on from JADJUF010000037.1 coordinate 1,136,902, forward strand.
CCGCCAAGACCTACGACCTCGAGGTGTGGCTGCCCGGCCAGGGCGCGTACCGCGAGATCTCGTCGTGCTCGAACTTCGAGGCGTTCCAGGCCCGCCGCGCCAAGATCCGGTACCGGCCCGCCGTCGGTGACAAGGCCCGGCCGTGCCACACGATCAACGGCTCGGGCGTCGCGATCGGCCGCACGCTGGTGGCGATCCTCGAGCAGTACCAGCAGGCCGACGGCTCGGTGATCGTCCCGCCGGCGCTGCGGCCCTACGTCGGCGGCGTCGAGCGCATCACGGCGGCGTAGGCGCGGGCTCGCTGCCCAGTCGGTCGGGGCCACACGATCGTCCCTGGCGCCCGTCCAGCGGGGCCCGGCAGCCCCCCAAAATCGCGTCACTAGATCCTTTACAAGCGAAGGTCCCTCCATATACTGCGCGTCGCCTCTGGGTTCTCTGGAGGAGTGGCCGAGCGGTCGAAGGCAGCGGTCTTGAAAACCGCAGAGCGAAAGCTCCGGGGGTTCGAATCCCTCCTCCTCCGCCAGGCTGACAACCGAATAGCTCGATCGTCGTTCTTTCTCGTTCGACCCGACGGCTCACGCTGGAGGGTCGATGGAGAGATGGCCGAGTGGCTGAAGGCACCGGTTTGCTAAACCGACGTATGGGGGATTCCCTGTACCGAGGGTTCGAATCCCTCTCTCTCCGCTAACTTGGCCACCGGGTGGGCTCCGTACCCCACTCGCTGTTCGTATATCTAGGACTAGCTTTGTAGTCTGGATCCGTAGCTCAATGGATAGAGCACCGGTCTACGGAACCGGGGGTTAGAGGTTCGACCCCTCTCGGATCCGCTGATGAGCATCGACCCCGTCACCGATGACGACCTGATGCTGCTCGCCCTCGAAGAGGCGCGCGCAGCAGGTCGTGATGGTGATGTCCCGGTCGGCGCGATCATCGCGGCGCTGCGCGACGGCGTCTACGCCGTCATCGGCAAGGGCCGCAACCGACGCGAGGTCCGTGGCGATCCCACGGCCCACGCCGAGGTCGAGGCGCTGCGCGACGCCGCGACTCGCCTCGGTCACTGGCGGGTCGAGGCGACCTTGGTGGTGACCCAGGAGCCGTGCCCCATGTGCGCCGGTGCCCTGGTCAACGCCCGCGTCAAGCGCCTCGTCTACGGCTGCGACAACCCCAAGGCGGGGGCGGTCGCGAGCCTCTATCAGATCTGCAGCGACCCCCGGCTGAACCATCGGCTCGAGGTCACCGCCGGGGTCCGCGCCGCCGAGTGTGCCGCCGAGCTGCGGCGCTTCTTCGAGGCGCTCCGGGCCCAGGGTCAGCGCTGAGCCGCTTGAGTTTCTTGGCCCGCTTGAGTTTCTTGGAGGGGTGTCCGAGTGGTCGAAGGTGCCTGATTCGAAATCAGGTAGGCGAAAGCCTCGGGAGTTCGAATCTCCCCCCCTCCGCGTGTTGTTTCCCTGCACCCGGTACGTGCTGCGCGAGCCCGGGACGTTCCTACCGGACGGGGTGCCGTGACCCCGGGACGTGAGCGACTTCTTTCCCTGCACCCGGTGCGTGCTGCGCGAGCCCGGGACGTTCCTACCGGACGGGGTACCGAGACCCCGGGACGTGAGCGGTTTCTTTCCCTGCACCCGGTGCGTGCTGCGCGAGCCCGGGACGTTCCTACCCGGGTACCGACCCCGTGACGTGAACCGCGCCGCCCGGAGTTCGTTCCCTGGAGGCCGTGCTTGGTGCTCGGGTCCGGTGGCCCTCGCATTTCGCCGGGCGAATCTTGTCTGGAGAGGTGACCGAGCGGCCGAAGGTGCACGATTGGAAATCGTGTGTATCGCAAGGTACCGAGGGTTCGAATCCCTCCCTCTCCGCCACGACACCGATACGACGACGATCGAGCTGACGTTTTATGGTCCCGGGTGACGCGACGTCTGTGAACCCCGCCAGGTCCGGAAGGAAGCAACGGTAGCGGAACTAGTGGGTGCCTGGGGCCACTTTTTTACGAGGGCGACTCTCATCGAGTCGCCCTCGTGCTTTTTTCGGCGCCGGCCGGAGAACGAGGTCGAGATCGACCCACCCAGCGGCGCAGAGGAGGTTAGATCTACCGATGCAGATCGCGGTCATCGGCGCCCGCTACGTCGGGCTGGTCACCGGGACCGGCTTCGCCGAGTTCGGCCACGACGTGACCTGCGTCGACGTGGACCACGCGCTGGTGGCGACGCTGGAGCGCGGCGACGCACCGTTCTACGAGCCCGGCCTCCAGGACATGATCCGCCGCAACGTCGCGCGCGGGCGCCTGCGCTTCACGACCGAGATCGCCACGGCGGTCGCGGGGGCGGAGGTCGTGTTCATCGCCGTCGGGACGCCGTCGACCGGCGACGGCGGGCCCGAGCTGCAGTTCGTCCACGCGGCCGCGACGCAGATCGGCGCCGCGCTGACCGGCTTCGCGGTGATCGTCACCAAGAGCACCGTGCCGCCGGGCACGGCCGAAGCCGTCCGCGCGCTGGTGGCGAACGCCACGGCGCACCCGTTCGTGATCGCCGCCAACCCCGAGTTCCTGCGCGAGGGTGACGCCATCGAGGACTTCCTGCGCCCAGCCCGCGTCGTCATCGGCGCGGACGATCGGCGCGCCGTCGACACGTTGGTCGAGCTGTACCGCGGGGTGCTCGGGACCGCCGACCGCATCCAGGTGATGGACCTCCGGTCGGCCGAGCTCGCCAAGTACGCCGCCAACAGCATGCTCGCGACGCGCGTGTCGTTCATGAACGAGCTGGCGCGGTTGTGCGAGGCGATCGACGCTGACATCGATCACGTGCGCGCCGTGGTCGGCGCCGATCCGCGCATCGGCGCGTCGTTCCTCGCGGCCGGCGTCGGGTTCGGCGGCAGCTGCCTGCCCAAGGATCTGCGCGCGCTGCGCCACCTGGCGACGCAGGTCGACGTCGAGCTGCGGGTCGTCGATGCCGCCGAGCGGGCGAACCAGCGCCAGCAGCGCTGGTTGGGCGACCAGATCCTCGCTCGGCTCGGGCCGCGCGTCGCGGGCGCGCGCGTCGCGCTCTGGGGGCTCGCGTTCAAGCCCGAGACCGACGACATCCGCGAAGCGCCGGCGCTGGCGACGATCGCGCAGCTCCAGGCGGCCGGGGCGGTCGTCGTCGCCTACGATCCGGTCGTGTCCGCGCGGCCGTGCGCCGAGCTGGCGCCGCCGCTCGAGCTCGTCACGGATCCCTACCTGGCGGCGACGGGGGCCGACGCGCTCGCGCTCGTGACCGAGTGGCGCGAGTTCCTGGCGCCGGATCTCGAGCGCCTGCGGGCGATCATGCGGACCCCGCTCGTGTTCGATGGGCGCAACGCCTGGAGTCCGGCGGCGATGCGCGCGGCGGGCTTCGACTACTACGGGCTCGGGCGCCGCGCGGCCGGCGGGCCGAGCTAGGCCGCGCGGCCGGGGCGCGCGGCCGGGGCGTCGAGCTAGCCGCGGCTCACGCCGGGCCACCGTCGGTGCGCTCGGCCCCGCTGTTGAGGTGGGCCACGCGGCCCATGTCTTCGTACTCGGCGAGCGCCGCCCACAGGAGGTCGCGCTGCGTCAGGATCGGCTCGGCGCGTCCGCTGCTGGCCGCGCGAAACGCCGCGCGCGTGAGCGCGCGCCTGATGTACGCCCCCTCCATCTTGTACATCGACGCCAGGGCGCCTAGATCGACGTCGGGCGCGTAGCGCACGCCCCCGGGCAGCAGGTGCTTCCACAGGCTCTGCCGCTGCCGCTCCTCGGAGGGCGGGAAGCGGATCCGCGCCGTGATGCGGCGCTGGAACGCGTCGTCCATCGCGGTCTCGAGGTTGGTCGTGAGGATCGCGAGCCCGCTGAACGACTCCATCCGCTGGATGAGGTAGTTCACGGTCAAGTTGGCGTAGCGGTCGGACGAGCTGTCCTGGTTCGAGCTGCGCTTGCCGAACAAGGCGTCGGCCTCGTCGAACAGCAGCCCGACGCTCGAGGCCTCGGACTCGTCGAAGACCTTGGCGAGGTTCTGCTCGGTCTCGCCCACCCACTTGCTCATCACCGACGAGAAATCCACGATGTACAGGTCGATCTCGAGCGCGTTCGCCAGCGCGGCCGCGCCCGCGGTCTTGCCGGTGCCGGGCGGGCCCAGGAACAGCGCCGAGACGCCGTAGCTCTCGTGGGCCTTGTCGGCGAACTGCCAGCCCGAGAGCACGCGGTGGCGGTACTTCACGCGGTGGACCAGCTCCTGGAGCCGCTGCACCACCGACTCGGGGTAGATCAGATCGTCGAGCGTGATCGACGAGTCGTAGCGGGTCGCGAGGTTGCTCAGGCGCTGGACCGTGATCGCGCGCAGCGTCTCGCGGATGTCGTTGACCTCGAGCGGGGCGTCGCCGCGCTCGGCGCGCCCGACGTTGAGCTCATCGGCGACCTCGAGGAGGCGGCCGGGCGTGACCGCGTAGCGCGCGGCGACGTCGTCCAGGACCGCCGGGGCGATGGGGATGCCGCGCTCGGCCAGGGCCAGGTCCCACAGCTCTCGCCGATCCTCGGGGCGCAGGTGGGGCGTGCCGTGCCGGACGAACCGCACCGACGTCGGGATGCTCTCGAGCTCGCCGGTGCGCACCAGCACCAGGCACCGCACGCCGAAGCGGCTGACCAGGGACCACAGGTGGTCCCACAGGCGGGCGTGGGCCCGCAGGATGCCGTCGGAGCGCACCACCAGGATGCCGCGCCGCGCGTGGGCGCGGTAGACGCAGCGCGACAGCGCCTGTTCGATCCGCGGCGTCTCTTGCTTGGAGCGCTGGGCCAGGTCGCAGACCTCGACCTCCCGCCCATCCTCGAGCCCCGCGGCCAGGGCGCTCGCCTGACGTCCCGAGCCGGGCGGGCCTTCGATCACCACCAGGCGGCCCGCGCCGGTCCGGGTCAGCTCGCGCCGGAGGATGCCGCGGAGGTGGTTCTTCTCGTCCGCCGCCCAGCGCAGCTGCGCCCACGGCACCGCGTCGACGGCGTGATCCTCGTCGAGCAGCGAGGTGCTGAGCTCGACGATGAAGTCCGGGCACCGCACGACCTGGCCGACGAGCGGCGCGTCGGCCGTGGCCTCGCGCACCAGCAGGCCCGGCGCGAACAGGCCGCGCTCGATCCGGTCGAGCACGTCGGTCCCGATCGACGGTGGCCCGACCTGGGCGGCCATCGCCAGGTGGCCCATCTTGACCCGCAGCGCCGAGGCGTCGTTGTTGAGGAAGCCGCTCAGCCGCGTGAGGCGCAGGTCCCAGTCCGAGGCGAGCGCCAGCAGGAACAGATCGGTCAACACGTCGTCGAGCTCGAACGCGCGGATCAGCCGGACCAGCCCGCATCGCTCGACGGACGGGTCGGCGAACGCCGCCGCCAGGACCGCGCGCGAGGCCTCGATCCGCGGGGCGAACGGATCCGGCGGCGCCTGGCGCTGGCCCGACGGCGCCTGCTTGATCCGCTCGAGCCCGGACAAGATCGTGTTGACGTCCGCGTCGCTGATCACGATCGGCGCGAGCGGATCGTCGGCCGACGTGGTGCGCGGCAACAGGCCCACGTTGCGACACAGGAAGAACAGGCGCTCGAACAGCAGCGCCGCGTGGCACATCGCGATCTCGAGGACGCGCTGGGCCGCCACGTGCTCCGCCGCCTGATCCGGGCGCGGGCGCGGGGCGCGGGGCGCGGGGCGCGGGCGCGGGGGCGCGGCCTCGACGGCGTCCGGCGGCGGCGCGGCTGGTGGCGGGCGCGGGGCGGCCTCGACGGCGCCCAGGTCCGCGGGGACCACCTCGTCGTCCGCGCGCGCGTCCTCGTCCGCGTCGGTGCTGAGGCGGGCGGCGGTCGCGGCCTCCGCCAGCGTGACGCCGAACGCGTCCACGAACGACACCCAGACGGCCGGGTGATCGGCGGCGTCCTCGTCGACGACGATGAAGTCGGTGCCGGACGGCGTGATCGCGATGTCGCGGACCGCGAACGGCGTCTGGCGCGTCCCGATCCGCGCCCGGGTCCGCAGGTCGTAGGCGGCGATCTCGCCGCCTTCGCCGACCGTCAGGGCGAGGCCGCGCGTGCCGGCCACCGCGACGTGGTGGGTCGGCGGGATGTCGATCTCGTGGACCACCGCGCCGCGGTTGACCACGGCGAGCCGGTCGGTGCCGGCCTCGTTCCGGAGGTGGAGCACGAGCCAGCGCCCGCCGAACGCGGTGTGCCCCGACAGGAGTCGCCCGTCGCCGCGCAACCGGAACTGGCCGATCTCACCGCGGCGGACGTCGACGATCCGGATCGCGTCGGCGCGGCAGACCGCGAGCTGGCGGCCGCCGAGCGCGATCAGCACGTCCTCGGTCGTCAGGCGGACCTCGAACGGCTCGGCGACCACGACGTCGCCGGGCGCGGTCAACAGGACCGCCCGCGCGTCGTCGCGCCACAGCGCCGTCCGCGATCCGCCCTCGGGGACGATCAGCCGCCCGTCCCGCGCCGGCAGCTCGGCGCCGACCAGCGCGCGCCCGCGCAGCCCGTAGCGGCGGAGCGTGCCCGCGGCGTCGAGCCACAGCTCGTCGTGGACGATCGCGAACGCGCCGGCCCCGGGCGCCTCGATCGTCACCGTGTGGGCCGGAGGCAAGCTCGAGATGGCGACCCCGGTGGGGATCCGCACGACCATGTAGCGCCCGTCTGGAGACACCAGCACGCTGGGCATCGCGGACGGTGTCGTGCTCACCGTCCCGACTCTCGCACGCGCGCCACGCGAGTGACAAGCCGGGGCCCGCGCGGGTCACTCGCCGTCGTCGGGCACCCGGAAGACGACGAACGACTGGTAGCAGGTGTCGATCAGCAGGTGCTGGTAGCGCGCCTGCGCGACCAGCTCGTCGGCGACCTGCTTGATCGGCGAGCCGTTGCGGCCGGCGGCGTCGAACCAGCCGAAGTAGTCGTGCAGCACGAAGTAGCCGCCGGGGCGGACGTGGCGGGGCACGAAGCGCTCGACGTCCGCGCGACAGCCCGCGTACGAGTGATCGCCATCGATGAAGAGCAGGTCGGCCTGGCCGGTGAGCTCGACCTCGTCGGACCGCGCGTCCAGGAACTCCACGTAGGCGCTGAGGCCGGCCTCCTCGATCAGCGCCCGGGCCTCGGGCGTCGGGAACGGATCGATCGACAAGAGCGTCCGCGGCGTCGGGCGCTCGATCGTCGCGTAGTCGAGGTCCGGCCGCTGCTTGTGCTGCGCCGGCTCGTCCCAGCCGTCGTCGAGGAAGCGGAGGCCGGCCGCGAGGCAGAGCGTCGAGAAGCCCTTGAAGCGGCCGACCTCGACCACGGTCACCGCGCGGATGCTCGTGCAGAGCGAGAACAGCGTGAGCCCGAGCCCCATCTCGGAGCCGCCCGCGACGAGGCCCTGGCGCATCAAGCCGAACAGCCGTCCGAACAGCGGGTCGGCGGCGCGCTGGTTCGTCGGCAGCGGCTCGGTCACGAACGCGGCTTCGTCCGCCTGGTCGCGCATCACCGAACGCTATCATGTGGTCGCCACGCCTTGACGCGGACCTGAGGATCACTCGACAACAAGAACGTGGTCGCCGTGGTGATGCCGTACGCCACCTGCCCGTTGTGCGACGGCACCAGCGCGGCCGACCTGGGCGAGGCCGATCTCCGGATCCACGAGCAGTGGCGGCCGGGGCAGCCGGAGACGCGCACCTGGCTGGCCTGCGACCGCTGCGCGCACGTCTTCGCCGACGGCTGGTGGACCGCGGCGGGCCGTCAGGCGCTCCGGGCGCTGCCCCGGACCGGGGCGTCGCTGGTCGAGTGCTGGCCCGACGCCCGGGCGTGGGCGGCGCCGACGCTCGCGACGCTGGCCGCGCTCCGCCCGGGGCCACAGCGGGTGCTCGTGGTCGGCGCCTCCGCGCGCGCCGGCGGCCTGGTCGCGGTCGCGGCCGAGCACGGCCACGAGGTCCTGGCGATCGACGACCGGCCGGCGGTCGTCGCCGAGCTGCGGGACCACGGCTTCACGGCGCTCGCCGCGGACGACGTCGACCCGGCGAGCCTGGGCCGCTGGGAGGTGGTGATCCTCGATGACGTGCTGGCGCGCGCGCCGTGGCCCCGGCTGGTCATCGCCGACCTCACGCCGCTGGTCGCCGCCGCCGGCGTCCTGGTGGTGACGGCGGTGGTCCGCGCGTCGTTCGCGTGGCGCGTCGCCGACGCCCGCGGCGTCAACGGCCACTGGGCCGAACTCGAGTACCTGCACCTGTTCACCCGCGCCGCGCTGGAGGGCCTGCTGCTCGACCAGGGCTGGCGCGTGCATGCCCTGCGCGCCAGTCGGTACCGGCGCTGCGGGCTCGAGCTGTTCACGACCCGGAGCCGACCCCATGCTTGACCGTTCGCGCTGCATCGTCCTGGTCCCTATCTATGATCGCGTCGAGCCAGAGTGCGAGAGCGCGCTGACCAAGCTCGAGGACCGCGGCTACCGCGTCCGGCGGGTCCAGGCCGGCGCGGCGATCGATCTCGGTCGCTCGGTCATGGCCACGCAGGCGCTCGCCGACGGCTACGACGAGCTGATGTGGATCGACTCGGACGTGTCGTTCGACGGCGACGCGCTCGATCGGCTCCGGGATCACGATCTGCCGATCGTCTGTGGCGGCTATCCCAAGAAGGCGACCGCGGCCTACTCGTTCCACAGCTATCGACCCAAGATCCGGTTCGGCGACGGCGGCGGCCTGATCGAGGTCTACTACGCCGCGACCGGGTTCCTGTACACGCGGCGCGAGGTCTACGACGCCGTGCGCGAGCGTGAGGCGCTGCCGGTCTGCAACGCCGCGTTCGGGATGGCGTTCACGCCCTACTTCCTGCCGCAGGTCGTGCCGTACGGCGACGGCCACTGGTACCTCGCCGAGGACTACTCGTTCTGCCACCGCGCCAAGGAGTGCGGCTACAAGATGATGCTCGACACCACCCTGCGCCTCTGGCACGTCGGTCGGTACGCGTACTCGTGGGAGGACGGCTGCGGCGACCGGCAGCGCTTCGAGCGCTTCGACGTGACGCTCGCGGTGTCGCCCCACCCCGACGGCTACGTCGAGCCCGGCGGCGAGGTGCCCGAGGAGGAGCAGGCGCCATGAAGGTCCAGTTCTTCATCCCGCACGCCGCCCCGTACGACGCCCAGACGGTGCGGAACCGCCCCACCGGCGGCACGGAGCGGTCGACGATCTTCCTCGGCGAGGCCCTCGCGCGCCTCGGTCACGAGGTGCGCTGGGCGACCACGTGGGCCGAGCTGGCCGAGGTCGACGGCGACTGGGCCGACGTGGTCCTGACGCAGCACGCCGAGGTGTTCGCGCGGTTCAACGCCCGCGCGCGCCGCATCTGGTGGTGCCACCAGTTCACCGATCGGCCGTTCATCATCGAGCAGGCGAAGCACGCCCGGCGCCACGCCGACGACGTCGTGGTGCTGTCGCTGTTCCACCAGCGCGACTTCCAGCGCAACCTGGGCATGGAGTCGGTCGTGATCGGGTACGGGCTCTGGCACGACGAGATCGTCGCGGCCGACAAGGATCCGACGCGGCTGATCTACTGCAGCGTCCCGCACCGCGGCCTCGAGCTCGTCCCGGACCTGTTCGCGCAGATCCGGCGCGAGGAGCCGACGGCGACGCTGACGGTGTGCAGCTCGATGGCCACCTGGGGCACGCCCGCCGAGGACGCGCACTTCGCCGAGCTGTTCGGGCGGCTGCGGGCCACCGACGGGGTCCAGATGCGCGGCGGGCTGGCGCAGCCCGAGCTGTGGCGCGAGCTCGCCACCGCCAGCGTGTTCTTCTATCCGTGCACCTACCAGGAGACGTACTGCATGGCGATGGACGAGGCCATGGCCCACGGGTGCGTCCCTGTGATCCCACCGATCGGGGCCTTGCCGGAGCGGTGGCCGCCGACCCAGCGGCTCGCGCGCCAGGCCGTCTACGAGCTCCGGGCGGCGGCGGCGCGGCGGCGGCAGGTGCCGCGGCCGCTCGACTGGAGCGTCGTCGCCGAGAAGTGGGTGTCGCTGTTTCAGGCGTGAGCGCTGCCATGCCCGAAACTCCCGCCGTCCCGCGCATCGATCGCATTCCGTTTGACGGGTGTCCGCTGTGCGACACGGCCAGCGCCGACCTGGCGCTGACCTGGGAGGTCACGACCCACCCGCTGTTCTTGCCCGGGATGGAGCCGACGCAGCGCTGGCGGCGCTGCGTCGCGTGTGGGCACATCTACACCGAGGGGCACTGGCCGGAGACGGCGCTCGCGCGCATCTTCGCCGGTCCCCATCCCGGCCAGATGCCTGGGGACGGCGACGTCGAGCACGATCGCCAGGTGTGGGCGCCCGTCGTCGAGCGGCTCCACGATCTCGGCGCGCCGCGCCCCGGGCGCTGGCTAGACGTCGGATTTGGCAATGGTGCGCTAATGACGACCGCCGATGAGTTCGGCAACGAGGTCGTCGGCCTCGACCTGCGCGCCGATGTCGTCGAGCGCATGCGCGCCTGGGGTTACGACGCGCGGTGCGCGGCGCTCGAGGCCGCGACCTTCGCGGAGCCGTTCGACGTGGTCGTGCTCGCCGATGTGATCGAGCACGTGCCGCGGCCGGGGGCGCTGCTCGCCGAGGCGGCGCGCGTGGTGACGCCAGGCGGGCTGCTGTTCGTGTCGACCCCCAACGTCGACGCATTCGCCTTCCGGATGCTGGCGAACGACGCGCACCCGTACTGGGGTGAGATCGAGCATTTTCATGCGTTTGGGCGACAGCGACTCTGTGATCTGCTCGCCACGCACGGCTTCGAGGCGATCCACTACGCGATCAGCCAGCGCTACGTCGCGTGCATGGAGATCGTCGCGCGGCGGCGCGGCAATACTCGGACCAATCGCTGATCCGCCGCGCGATTCCGATCGCGGCGGAGGGAAGCTGATCGGGCGTCAGTACGTAGTATGATGCGGCCAGAGTCACGCACCGCTACACCCATCCCGGGGGGGGAACGACCATGTTTTTTCGCGACAAGATGTCTCCCGATGAGAAGACCGTCCAGCGCAAGATCGAGCGCGGCAGCAAGCTCGAGAACGATGATCGCAAGATCATCCAGGCGCGCATGGCGGCGCTGCAGCGGAAGGGGATCTGGAACGGGCGTAGCGGCACGATCCCGACCAACGCGCTCAACAAGAACATCTCGGTCCAGGCCGGCGCGCTCGCGTCGGCGATGACCGGCCACGCCAACGGGATGCTCCGAGCGGGCAATGGCGCCCCCGACAACATGATGTCACTCGTCTCGAGCAACATCATGACGCAGGTCCAGGCGCTCGGCCAGAATGGCTCCGCGGGCTTCAGCTTCACCGCCCAGTCGACGCGCGGGATCAACTGCACGTGGACCATCGCGGGCACGCTCGAGGTGCACAACATGCAGGCCCGCTCCTCCGGGGCAGGCGCCGGCGGCCACGGCTACGGCGGTGGGACCGGCACGACCGGCGGCTCGGGTTCAGCCAACACCAGCGGCTGGGGCGTCAACGGCGGCGCCGGCGTCACCTCGAGCGCGGGCGCGTCGGTGGGGGCGAGCGCCTCGGGCGTCGGCGTCGGTGCCGGGCAGAGCACGACGATGGGCGCGAGCGTCGGCGCCGGGTACAGCTCGTCGACGACGACCTCGGTGTCGAGCACCTCGGCGACCTCAGGCTCGGCGGCTGGCGGTCACTCGGGCAACGTCATGCGCGAGCAGTACATGGCCGACATCGTCTGCAACTTCTCGATGTCGTACGAGGTCGACACGAGCTGGTGGAACCCGGTCTCGTGGGGCGGGGCGATGGGCGCGGCGATGTCCGGCGCGGGCGTTGAGCGCGCGGGCTCGGCCAACTGCGGCACCGCGACCTTCGAAGTCGACGAGCCCACGACGTGATCGATCTGGGCTTCCTCATGCCCTTGTTCACCCAGCGGCTGATCACGCTGGGCTACCCGGTCGTCGTGGGCACGGCCGACGCGCTGGCCGACTGGCCGGTCGTACACTTCCAGCTCGACGTCGAGGGGACGCCGTCGACCCTCAGCATCTACCTGGTCGGGGGCGCCAGCAAGGATGAGATCCGGGACAACACCGAGGTCATCACCAAGGCCGCCCTGGCGCGGCGCGACACCGGCGTCGCGACCACCACGCACGTCCAGTTCCTCGAGGCCTTGAACCTCTACATGCACCTCTGGGCGCCGGGCGCGCCGGCGACGTTCGAGCCGGTGCTCGCCACGCTGATGCGGCAGTTCGTCGATCATCGGACGCTCGGACAGGCGCTCGCAAAGGCCCAAGCGTTCGCGGCCGGGTCGGAGAAAGCGCCATGAGTCGTCGCGATCTCGAGCAAGAGCACGAGGCGCTCGAGGCCCCCGCGCCGGCGCGCCGGCCGGCGCCGAGCGCGGTCATGCAGCTCCAGCGCTCGATGGGCAACGCCCGCCTCTTGCAGCTCCGCGCGCTGCAGCGGCGCGAGTCCGGTCAGGCCGTGAACCCGATGGAGTTCATCCAGAAGGATCTCGAGGCCAAGGCCGCGGCGGGCAAGTACGACGCGCGCTCCCTCGAGCAAGAGGGCGAGGCGATCACCGTGCCGAGCGGGGGCGACCCCCTGCCCGCGCCGCTCCAGCGGCACGCGGAGTCGCACCTCGGTGTGCCGATGGGGGACGTGCAGGTCATCACCAACGGCGACGCGGCGACCCGGCCGATCAACGCGCTCGCGTTCACGACCGAGGACGCCGGGCGGCCCAAGGTCGTCCTGGGCAGCGACGTCAACCTCGAGACGCCCGACGGACAGTTCACGTTGATGCACGAGCTGACGCACGTCGCGCAGCAGAAGCAGGGCCTGTCGGCAGGCCTGACGGGCCTCGGCGGCGACGCCGGCCAGCGCGAGAGCCTCGAGCAACACGCCGACTCGGTCGCCGCCAAGATGTGCCAGGGCGGCGGGACGGGGCACTGCACCGATCCGTCGCACAAGCACTGACGGACTGGCTGGCGCCGCCGGACCGCGCGCGGCTCACCACGATGGGCCAGGGTCACGCGCTCGACGTGGGGTCCAGCCGGGCGCCGAGGTCGGCGATCGTCGCGCGGAGCCCGTCGGCGAGCTCGACCTGCGGCGTCCACCCGAGGATCCGCTGGGCCTTGGTGATGTCGGGCCGGCGGCGCGCGGGATCGTCGATCGGGGCGGCCTGGTGGCGCGTCCCCGAGGTCGCGCCGGTCAGCGCCAGGACCGCGGCGGCGAGCTCGACCATCGTGATCTCGGCGGGGTTGCCGAGGTTCACGGGCCCGGGATCCGACGGGGTCTCGATCAGCGCGATCAGCGCGGCCACGAGGTCGGTGACGAAGCAGAACGAGCGAGTCTGGCGCCCGTCGCCGTAGAGCGTCAGCGCCTCGCCGCGGAGCGCCTGGACGATGAAGTTGGACACGACCCGACCGTCGTCGAGGTCCATCCGTGGACCGTAGGTGTTGAAGATCCTTGCGATCCTGGTCTGGACCTGGTGCTGATCGGCGTACCCGACGGTCAACGTCTCGGCGCAGCGCTTGCCCTCGTCGTAGCAGGCGCGCGGCCCGATCGGGTTGACGTTGCCCCAGTAGGTCTCGACCTGCGGGTGGACCAGCGGGTCGCCGTAGACCTCGCTGGTCGAGGCGATGAGCACGCGGGCCTTGGCCGTCCGCGCCAGCTCGAGGACGTTCATCGTCCCGAGCACCGCGGTCCGGAGCGTCCAGATCCGATCGCGCTGGTAGTGCACCGGCGACGCCGGGCACGCGAGGTGAAAGACGCGGTCGACCTCGAGCGCGAGGGGCGTGTTCACGTCGTGCTCGATCAGCTCGAAGTTCGGGGCGTCGGCCACAGCGGCGACGTTCGCGCGTCGTCCCGTGTAGAAGTTGTCGACGCACACGACGTCGTCGCCGCGCGCGACCAGCGCCTCGCACAGGTGCGACCCCACGAAGCCGGCGCCGCCGGTGACCAACGAACGCATCGGAGGATCATTCGCGGCCGGCGCGTGAGGGTCAAGCCTGGGGCCCCGCCGGTTCGGCCGCGGTCCGGATCCCCCTGCGCACAACGCGCCCGTCTGTGGGGGGCCTGGGGTATGGTCCGGCGGCTGCCATGGCCTACCTCGTCCTCGCGCGCAAGTACCGACCGGCGACCTTCTCGGAGGTCGTCGGCCAGGAGCACGTCACGCGCACGCTGGCCAACGCGTTCGCGACCGACCGCGTCCACCACGCGTTCCTGTTCTGCGGGCCGCGCGGGGTCGGCAAGACCACGCTGGCGCGCATCCTGGGCAAGGCCCTCAACTGCGAGCAGGGCGTCTCGGCCGAGCCGTGCGGCCAGTGCAGCGCGTGCACGAGCATCGCCAACGGCAGCTCGGTCGACTACTACGAGATGGACGGCGCCTCGAACCGCGGCATCGACTCGATCCGCGAGCTGACCGAGGCGGTGCGCTACCAGCCGGCGGTGCTGCGCAAGAAGGTCTACGTCATCGACGAAGTCCACATGCTCACCACCGAGGCGTTCAACGCCTTGCTCAAGACGCTCGAGGAGCCGCCGCCGCACGTCACGTTCGTGCTGGCGACGACCGAGCCGCACAAGGTGCCGGTGACGATCCTGTCGCGGTGCCAGCGCTACGACTTCAAGCTGGTGCCGAGCGCGCGCCTGCTCGCGCACCTGGTCCGGGTGTTCAAGGCCGAGGGCCTCGACGCCGAGCCGGCGGCGCTGTCGTTGATCGTGCGCGAGTCGGGCGGCTCGGCCCGCGACGCGCTGTCGCTGTCGGATCAGGTGATCTCGTTCGTCGGCGCCAAGGCGATCCGCGAGGCCGACGTGGCCGACGTGCTCGGCGTCGCCGACCGCGCGCTGACCCGCTCGATCGTCAGCGCCCTGGCCGGCGGCGACGCGGCCGCGGCCCTGACCGCGGTCGAGCGCGCGGTCGAGCGCGGCGTCGACGAGGTCCAGCTGGCGCGCGCGATCGTGCGCTACCTGCGCGACCTCGCCGTCTTGCAGGCGGCGCCGGGCGCGACCGCGCTGGTCGACGCCTCCGACGACGAGCGCGCCGGCCTGGCCGAGGAGGCGGGGCAGCTCGCGCGCGGCCGGGTCACCCAGATGTTCGAGCGGATGCTGCGGGCCTGCGACGACCTCGGCAAGACCATGCAGCCGCGGCTGGTGCTCGACCTCGCGCTGATCGACGTCGCCACGACCGAGCCGCTCCTGCCGCTCGGTGATCTGATCGATCGGCTCGGCGACCTCGAGCGCCGGCTCGCCAGCGGCGGCGGCGGCGGCGGTGGCGGTGGTGGTGGTCGCGTGGCCGCGCCGCGCTCCGCCCCGGCTCCGGCCGCGCCCGCCCGCGGCGTCCGGGCCGCGAGCCCCGATCACCCCGAGCGACCGCCGCCGTCGACGACCGAGCGCGTGCCCGAGCGGATCGCGCCGCCGCCGCCGCCGCCCGACATCGCCGATCGCACCACCGAGCGCGTGCCCGAGCGGATCGCGCCGCCGCCCACGCCGCCCGCGCCGCCCGCGCCGCCCGCGCGGACGTCCGGGATCGTCGTCACCGAGCCCAAGCGCGCCGCGCCGGTCGGCGCCGATCCCGCGGCCCGCTGGAACGCCGTGCTCGACGCGCTCGAGGCCAAGCGTCGGTTCGCCACGCTCGGTCACTACCAGCACGCGCGCGTGCTGGCGTGGCGCGACGACGCGATCGAGCTCGGGTTCTCGACCGACTACGAGATGGGCGAGATGGCGCGCGGGGCCGAGCAGATCGAGATCGTGCGCCAGACCCTGGCCGAGGTCGCGGGCCGCGCGGTCGCGGTGGCGGTGCGGCTCTTGTCGTCGGCCGAGAGCGCGACCACCGAGGCGCGCTCGACCGTCGAGGACGCCAAGGCCAAGGCCCACGCCGAGCGCCAGCGCCGCGAGCGCGAGGCGCGCGAACACCCGATGACGCGACTGGTGCTCGAGACCTTCGGGGCCCAGATCAAGGAGATCAAGACCGATGTCTAACAAGATGCCCGACATGAACGCGCTGATGCGCCAGGCTCAGCAGATGCAGGCCAAGGTGGCCAAGGCCCAGGAGGAGGTCCTGACGATGACCGCCGACGGCGCCGCCGGCGGTGGCATGGTCACGGTCACCGTCAACGGGGCCTTCGACGTCACCCGCATCAAGATCGAGAAGGACGTCGTCGATCCGACCGACATCGGCATGCTCGAGGACCTGGTCATGTCGGCGATCAACGCCGCCAACGCGCGCATGCGCGAGGTCACCAAGGCCCACATGAGCAAGGTCATGGGCGGCATGAACATCCCCGGCATGCCGGGCATGTTCTGAGCCCCGGGCGCGGCGCGCTCGCGCGGCTCGTCGCCGCGCCGTCGCCGCGGCCCGTCCTGAACCGCCGCCGCACGTCCACCGAAGATCCCGCGGTCGTCCTCGGGCGCGCACCCTGACCAACCATGGCCGTCGATCCCATCCAGCGACTCGTGCGCGAGCTGGCGCGCCTGCCTGGCATCGGCGAGAAGTCGGCGTCGCGGCTGGCGATGCACCTGGTGCGCGCGCCCAAGCCGCAGGTCCGCGATCTCGCGCAGGCGCTGATCGACGCGACCGAGCAGATCGGCCTGTGCTCGATCTGCATGACCCTGACCGCCGAGGATCCGTGCCGGCTGTGCGCCGACACCCGGCGCGACGTCGAGCTCCTGTGCGTGGTCGCGCAGCCGTCGGACGTGATCGCGATCGAGCGCGGCGGCCACTACCGCGGCCGCTACCACGTGCTGCACGGCGTGCTGGCGCCGCTCGACGGCATCGGCCCCGACGACCTGCGCATCGCCGAGCTGGTGCGGCGCCTGGCGCCGAGCGATGGCCCGCAGGTCGCCGAGCTGATCGTCGCGACCGCGCCGACGGTCGAGGGCGAGGCGACCGCGATGTACCTGGCCCGGCTGATCAAGCCGCTGGGCGTGCGCGTCACCCGCATCGCCACCGGCCTGCCGGTCGGCGGCGATCTCGAGTACAGCGACCAGGCCACGATCGGCCGGGCGCTGGCGGGCCGCACCGCGCTGTGACCGAGCGGTGATCGCGGCCGTGATCGCGCGGTGACCGCGGCCGTGACCGCGCGGTGACCGCGGCCGTGACCGCGCGCACCGCCCGATGCTCCCCTACCGCGGCCGGTCGCGGTCGGTTACGCTAGGGCGATGCGTCCCCGGGCCGTCTCGATCATCCTCGCGCTGAGCGCAGCCTGCAGCGGTGGCGGCGACAGCCCGCCGCTCCCGATCGACGCGCCCGGCGGGCTCGACGCGCCCGGGGCCGACGCCGCGGACATCGACGGTCCGATCGTGCTCGTCGACGCGGGCCGGGACGGCGGCGGGCCCCGGGACGGCACGGGTCCGCTCGACGGTCCGATCGGCGTCGACTGTGTGCTCGGCGCCGAGATCGTCGGGCCGGGCGTCGGCCGCGTGGTGTCGAACCCGGCCGGCATCAACTGCGCGCCCGACTGCCGCGAGACCCTGCCGTGCGGGACCCAGGTGACCCTGACGGCCCTGCCGACGCCGCCGAGCACGTTCCGCGGCTGGACCGGCGCCTGCAGCGGCACCGGCGCCTGCACGGTGACCGTCAACGGCGCGTTCGTCCTGGTCCTGGCCGGATTCAACTGAGCGTCCCGGGCGGCCGAGGCGCTGCGGGGCTCGGGGGCGCCGGTCGCAAGGCCTCAGGGGCGCGCCGAGGTCGGCCTCGCCCGGATCGCCGCGGGAGCTCGGGTGAGCAAGGTGGGATGAACCGCCCGCCGGACGCCCCGATCGGGTGAGGTTCCGACGGCAGCGTCGACGGCGCGAGGGCGCTCGGAAGCCCTGAGCCCCGGGGCTGGGCGGGGGATCCGGACGGGCGATACTTGCCCGGATTTGTGGAAAGAATCGCCACCCCTCTGGTAGGTTGGCCGGAGGCTAAGGCTCGGCGACCGCTGGGCAAGGCCGTTCGTTTGCACTCGACTCAGGCCGGTAGGAGCCCAGGCGCGATGTCTAACCAACTGGTGATGTACGAAGAGGAGCTGCTGCAGATCACCAACGTCTGCGACGTGCTCCAGCGCGACTCGAACGCGAGGGCGGTCCTCGTCATCGACAAGAACGGCCAGGCGATCGCGCAGTCAGGGGAGGTCGAGCAGCTCGACGTGACGTCGCTGTCGTCGCTGACCGCGGGCAACGTCGCCGCGACCGGCGGCATCGCCTCGCTGCTGGCCGAGAAGGAGTTCGCCGGCCAGTTCCACGAGGGCGAGAAGACCAACGTCCACATCTCGATCGTGGGCGCGCGGGTCATCCTCCTGGTCCTGTTCGACGAGCGCAGCTCCCCTGGGCTTGGTCCGCCTGCGGGTCCGCAAGGCCGCGGTCGAGCTCACGCACGTCCTCGAGGTGCTGGTCAAGAAGAGCGAGTCCGGCAACCAGCCATCGGTGTTCGCCGAGATCACCGACGACGACATCGACAACCTCTTCAACGACTAGGCGCGGGGACGTATGAGCTTCATCAACTACTCGTCGCGCGAGATCAACTGCAAGATCGTCTACTACGGCCCCGGCCTGTGCGGGAAGACCACGAACCTGCAGTACATCTACAACAAGACGAACCCCGAGGCGAAAGGGAAGATGATCTCCCTCGCCACGGAGACCGATCGCACGCTGTTCTTCGACTTCCTGCCCCTGTCGCTCGGCGAGATCCGCGGCTTCAAGACCCGCTTCCACCTCTACACGGTCCCGGGCCAGGTGTTCTACGACGCCAGCCGCAAGCTCATCTTGAAGGGCGTCGACGGCGTGGTCTTCGTCGGCGACTCGCAGCTCGAGCGCATGGAGGCCAACATCGAGTCCCTCGACAACCTGCGCACGAACTTGCAGGAGCAGGGCTACGATCTCGACAAGCTGCCGTACGTCGTGCAGTTCAACAAGCGCGACCTGCCCAACGCGTCGCCGATGGACGAGCTGCTCGAGGTCCTCAACCCGACCGGCGTGCCGCACTACGAGGCGGTCGCGACCAAGGGCGTGGGCGTGTTCGATACCCTCAAGGCCGTCGCCAAGCTGGTCCTGACCGAAACTGCGCAAGGCCGGCTGATGGCCGGACTCGATTCCGGAGGAGCCATGACCGCGATCGCGCACCCGCGTTTCCGTACCGACCTCGTGGCCGAGCCGATCGAGGACGACGGCAAGCGCTTCATCGACGTCGTCGATCCCGACAGTGGCAACGGCTTCCGGTTCTTCGAGGTCGAGTACTCGCTCGCGTGCGCCATGGACGGCGCGCGCGACATCGCCAGCATCCAGCGCTGGGCGCGCGAGGAGCTGGGCGTCGAGCCCAGCGCCAACGAGGTCGCCACGGTGATCTCGACGCTGGGTGACCTCGGCTACCTCGAGGGCACCGCCGCCGCGCACGTGGCCGCGGACGAGCCCGAGCTGGTCGCCGGCGTCGTGGCGCCGCGCCACGTCCCCGCGCCGATGTCCTTCGACGATGTCGAGCTCGGCACCGCCGGCGCCGCGACCGCGCAGCCCGACGACGAGTTCCCGGCCGGGACCGATCTCGAGCTCGGCACCGCCGGCGGCGTCGCGGCGTCGACGCACGCCCGCATCGCGGTGGTCGATGGCCCCGAGCTGGGCCCGTCGGGTGGCGCCCGCGTGATGGAGTTCGACGCGCCGACCCCGCCGCCGGCCGAGATGCCGACGGCGTCGATGCGCCCGTCGTCGCGGCCCGACGCCGAGGAGGACGGGCCGACCAACCTGCCCAAGCCCCGGACGATGGACTACGAGGACGACGACGTCTCGGTCGATCTGAGCGACCACCTCGCGGTGTCCGCGTCCGACGTCAAGGAGGCCGTGCGCGCCTCCAAGGTGATGGCCGCGGTCGACGTGCCCAAGGACGTGCTCGCCGAGCTCGAGGCCAACGACGCCCGCGCCCGCGAGGACGCGGCCGCCGCGGTCGCCGCGCGCGACGCCGCCGATCGTGAGGCCGCCGCGCGCGACGCCGCCGATCGTGAGGCCGCCGCGCGCGACGCCGCTGCCCGTGAGGCCGCTGCCCGTGAGGTCGCCGCCCGTGAGGCCGCTGCCCGCGAGGCGGCTGCGCAGGCCGCGCGTGAACAGGCCGGGCGCGCGGTCGACGAGCTGCCCGCGATCCCGGTCGGGGTCTCGAAGAAGAAGCCCGATCTGACCAAGAACGCCGACCAGGCGCCGGTGGCGACCCCGGTCGATCAGCCCGCGGCGGGCACCAGCAAGGCGCTGGTGTTCCTGCTGGTGCTGGTCGTGCTGCTCGCCGCCGCGTTCGTGGTCTGGACCAAGGTCCTGAAGAAGCCGCTGCCGTGGGAGTCGAGCGACGCCCCGGCGACGGCCCAGCCCGCGCCCCAGCCCACGCCGCCCGCGCCGCCGCCGCCGCCGCCGCCGCCCCCGGCGCCGACCGCGACGATGACCGAGAAGCCGGGCGACGTGTCCGACGTGGTCGCGGGCCAGGCCGGCGT
Source organism: Myxococcales bacterium (assembly GCA_016717005.1). NCBI lineage: Bacteria > Pseudomonadati > Myxococcota > Myxococcia > Myxococcales > Myxococcales bacterium. The sequence continues at coordinate 1,157,272 of JADJUF010000037.1, forward strand.
GGTCGCGTTCATCATCGCCGATGGCGCCGAGGTCGCGGTCGGCGAGCCCCTGCTGCGCTTCGCGGCGGCGGCGCCCGACGAGTCCAAGCTGCGCGGGTTCGACAACGATCTCGACGTCCGCTACCCCAAGCAGCTCAAGGACGCGACCGCGGCGCGGGACAAGGCCGAGGCGGCGGGCAACGCCAACGCGCAGAAGGCGGCCGAGGCCAAGATGGCCGAGATCCAGAAGAAGATCGACGCGCGCAGCCTCGAGCGGGACGCGCTCCGCGCCAAGTTCGACGGGCTCACGATCAAGGCGCCGATCGGCGGCGTGGTCGCGCTCCAGGGCAAGATCGCCAAGGGCTCGCGGACCACCGCGGATCAGTCGGTGGCGACGGTGACCGGCATGGCGTCGCTGACCGCGACGTTCACGATCCCGGCCGGCGGCAAGACCTACAGCCAGGACGCCTCGGTCCGGGTCGCGGTCAAGGCGACGCCGACCCAGAAGGCCAACTGCACGGCCGCGTCGGTCGACGGACCGACGATCGTGGTCGCGTGCGCCGCCGACGTCGGCATCGCCGCGGGCACCGAGATCGAGCTCGAGTAGGGCACGGGCGCGTCGGTCGCCGGACCGACGATCGTGGTCGCGTGCGCCGCCGAGGTCGGCGGCGCCGCGGACACCGAGCTCGGGCACCGAGCAGGGCACGGGCGCGCCGGTCGACGGACCGACCGAGCAGGGCACGGGCGCGTCGGTCGACGGACCGACGATCTGGTCGCGTGCGCCGCCGAGGTCGGCGGCGCCGCGGGCACCGAGCTCGAGCACCGAGCAGGGCACGGGCGCGCCGGTCGACGGACCGACGATCGTCGTCACGTGCGCCGCCGAGGTCGGCGGCGCCGCGGGCACCGAGCTCGGGCACCGAGCAGGGCACGGGCGCGTCGGTCGACGGACCGACGATCTGGTCGCGTGCGCCGCCGAGGTCGGCGGCGCCGCGGACACCGAGCTCGGGCACCGAGCAGGGCACGGGCGCGTCGGTCGACGGACCGACGATCGTCGTCACGTGCGCCGCCGAGGTCGGCGGCGCCGCGGGCACCGAGCTCGGGCACCGAGCAGGGCACGGGCGCGTCGGTCGCCGGACCGACGATCTGGTCGCGTGCGCCGCCGAGGCGCGGCCGCTACTTCTTCGGCGAGATCTTCTTCACGGTGAGCATCGGGCCGGTCATGCCGATGCCCATCGCGCCGCGGTCGACGGTGCCCTCGACGACGACCTCCTGGCCGGCGCGGATGCCCTTGGCGCCGACGAGCTGGTACTGATCGCCCTTGTCGGTCACCAGCAGCCAGTGGCCGCCCTCGAGGTCGCTCTTCTTGATCGTCCCGCTCAGCTTGGCCATGGCCTGAAGCTAGCGCGAATCCGGCGGCTCGGCAGCCGCCGGCACGGGCGTCACGGCCGCGCGGCGCCGGGCGGATGGGCCTGGCAGCGATCGGCCCACGGCATCTCGGTCAACGCCGCCTCGCCCAGGTCGACCCCGCACTCGGTGCAGCGGCCAAAGCGATCGTCGCCGGCGTCGAGCCAGCGCCGCCGCTCCTCGACCTGGTCGAGGGCCAGCCGCAGGACCTCCTCGGGCCGGGCCCCGGGCTTGGCGTCGAGGCCGAGCGCGCGCACCAGGCGATCGCCGTCGGCGCCGGCCATGAGCTCGGCCAGGCGCGTCGCCAGGTCCTGCCCGCGGCGCATCATCCCGCGCCGCAGCCGCGCGCGCACGTCGTCGGCGAAGCGCGAGGTCATCGGGCCACCGGGAGCGTCGAGAGCATCGCCGCGGCGGCGCGGGTGACGTCGGCGGGGGCCGCGCCCGACGCGGGGAACCGCTGCGCGACGTGCCACAGCACGTGACCGTCGCGGTTGTCGACCAGCGTCATCTCCAGGTACATCGTCGAGCGCCCGCGGCGTGGCAGACCGGGGCGCTGGCCCCACTCGACCGGCGCCGGGCTCGCTTGCCACGCCGGCGGTCCGTACGGAGCGCGCGAGGTCACGTAGAGATCGAAGCTCGGATCGATCATCCGCGGCAGCACGCGCCCGGGGAACGTGCGCACGAGACCGTCGACGAGGTGGAGGCTGGTGCGACCGACCTCGACCGCGACGTTGCCGGCCCGCGCCAGGCCCCGCACGGCCACGCGGCCGGTGGCCACCGCCGCGTCCGCGACCGAGCCGGCCGCGCGCCCGAGCCCGTCACCGACCTTGGTCTTGCTCTTGGCGAGCGCGACCGCGACGACCACGGCCACGATGACCACCGCGGCGATCACCACGACCTTGAGCGCGGAGCTGCCGCCGTCGGGCGCTTGGCCCACGAACGCCCAGCCGCCGACGTAGAGCGTGGCCTCGGCCCCGGACGCGCCGAGCCGCGCCGGCAGTGGCGGCTGCGGCAGGCCGCCGAGCCGCGCGACGGCCTCGTGGTACCCCGACAGCGTCTGGATCGTGGCCAGGAGCTGGACCGGCGCGAGCGCGAGGTGCGCGGCGCCGTCGTCGCCGAGGTACGAGCCGTCCCAGCGCACCTGGGCGCCGGGCTGGTAGCCGCGTTGGTACAGCGCCGTCGTGGCGGCACCCACCAGCGCGTTCTCGGCCTGCAGGCGCAGGGCGTCGGGGTCGCCGCGGCGCCCGTCAGTCCACAGCGCGAGGTCGACCGGCAGCACGTCGACGCGGGTGATCGCCGCGGTGTGCTCGACCAGGCGCGTGTCGACCGCGGCGACGGGGCGCGGCCACGTCGGGCCGCACGCCGCCACGAAGCAGGTGATCACGATCACCGTGATCGCGGACCGCACCCTGGCGTTGGCCGGTTGCATGCCCCCACAACATAGCAAGTCGCGTTCCGCAGGCCGCCGCGGTTGATCCGCACACCTGCGCCTACCGCCGGCGCCGCGCCGTGGCGCCACCGCCACACCCGTGTCTATGATGTCACCCATGCGCCTCGGCCCGATGGCCGCCCTCGTCGCGATCGCGCTGGTCGCCTGCACCTCGCCCAAGAGCAAGACCTGCCGCGCGATCTGCGCGCGCGAGGCCGAGTGCAACGGCACCAAGCCGACCGAGGAGTCGAGCTTCGACGAGGGCGAGTGCGTCGCCGCGTGCGCGGCGCTCGAGACCGACAAGAACCCGTTCATCACCGGCCAGGTGACCAAGCGGGCCGAGTGCCTGCACACCACGACCAGCTGCGCCGACTACCAGGGCTGCGCCGGCAAGTAGCCCGCGGTCACCGGGTCTGCGGGTCGAGCGCGTCGCGCAGGCCGTCGCCCAGGAAGTTGAGCGCGAAGATCGTCAGGCCCATCGCGACGCCGGGCCCGGCCAGCACCCACGGCGACACCGCGACCTGGGTCGAGCCCTCGGTGACGAGCGTCCCCCACGAGGCCAGCGGCGCCTGCACGCCGAGCCCGATGAACGACAGGAACGTCTCGACCAGCATCGTCTGCGGGATCAGCACCGTGGCGTAGACCACGACCGTGCCGAGCGTGCCGGGGATGACGTGGCGGACCAGGATCCGCGCCGGGCTGGCGCCGATGGCCCGGGCCGCCTCGACGAACTCCTGGTGCCGCAGCGACAGCACCTGGCCGCGGACGATCCGCGCCATCGTCAGCCACGAGATCGCGCCGATCAGCGCGAACAGCGACACCAGGCTGCGCGTGTCGAAGACCGCGCGGATCACGACGACGAAGACGATCGTCGGGAACCCGTAGAGCACGTCGACGATGCGCATCATGACCGCGTCGACGCGGCCGCCGGCGTAGCCCGCGACGGCGCCCCAGGTCACGCCGATGACCAGCGCCACGACCGTCGCGGTGACGCCGACGACGAGCGCGATGCGGCCGCCGATCAGCACCCGCACCAGCAGGTCGCGGCCGAGGCTGTCGGTGCCCAGCGGGTGCGCGGTCGACGGCGGCGCCGCCAGGAGCTCGAGGTCGAGCGTGGTCGCGTCGAGCCCGAACCAGCCGCACACGGTCGGGCCCAGGAAGCACGCCGCGGTGATCACCGCGAACAGGATCAGGCACGCGAACGCCATGCGGTTGGCGCGCAGCCGCCGCCAGGCGGCCCCGGTGAGCGAGGGGGGCCCCGTCACGAGGCCAGCTCGCTGGCGCGGATGCGCGGATCGAGCCAGCCGTAGGCGATGTCGACCACGAGGTTGAACAGCACCAGGAACGCGACGTAGAAGACCAAGAGCCCGGTCAGCACCGGGTAGTCGCGGCTGGTGACGCTGTCGACGAAGTAGAACCCGAGCCCCGGGATCTGGAAGATCTTCTCGACGACGAACGAGCCGCTGATCAGCCCGGCGGTGGCGGGGCCCAGGTAGCTGACCACCGGCAAGATGCCGAGGCGCAGGCCGTGGCGCCAGACCACGCCGCGCTCGCTCACGCCCTTGGCGCGCGCGGTCCGGATGTAGTCGGCCCGCAGGGTCTCGAGCATGCCGGCCCGGGCCAGGCGCGCGATCGTCCCGGCGTAGACCAGGCCCAGCACCGCCGCCGGCACGACGTAGCCGATCAAGCCGTCGGCCCGGGCCGCCGGCACCCAGCCCAGCTCGAGCGCGAGGTAGCGGATCGCGATCGGCCCCAGCACCAGCGACGGCACCGAGATGCCGACCAGCGCCACGCTCATCGCGGCGTAGTCGACCCAGGTGTTCTTGCGCGCGGCCGCGATCACGCCCAGGAGCGTGCCGAACACCGCCGCGAAGCCGATCGCCATGAGCCCGAGCGTGAGGCTCTTCGGGAAGTGGCGCTTGATGATCGCGCCGACGGTCTCGGGCCGCTTCATCGAGTGGCCGAGGTCGCCGTGGGCCAGGCCGTCCATGTAGCGCGCGTACTGCCGCCACAGCGGATCGCGCAGGTGGTAGCGCTCCTCGATGTTACGCTCGACCGCCGGCTGCAGGCGGCGCTCGCTCGAGAACGGCCCGCCGGGCGCGGCGTGCAGCAGCAAGAACGCGATCGTCGCGACCGCGGCCAGCACGGCGACGCCCCCCAGCAGGCGAGTCACGATCAGGCGGAGCACGCCGGGGCGATCATCGATCCCGGCGCCGCCGATGTCCACCCGCGCGCGCGCTCGTGGTGGCTCGTGCGCCGACCGGGTGATCGTGACCCGTCCACGGCGTCGCGGCGCTCCCCGGGGCGAGGCGCGCCGACGACGGGCGACGGCCTGCACCACGGGGAGTTGGCACCACGCCCATGGCGCTGGATCGGCCGAGCCCCCACGGGCGCCCAGCGACCAGGAGGGATCGTGGCGGGGTCGGGATCATCTCCCGGGGCGAGGCGCAACGACGACGGGCGACGGCCTGTACCACGGGGAGTTGGCACCAAGCCCATGGCGCTGGATCGGCGGGGTTCCCACAGGCGCGGATCGACCTGGAGGGATCGTGGCGGGCTCAGGATCATCCGGTCGGAGCACGAGCGCTCCCGGCCAGCGCCCGGCCGACCCCGGTCAGCGCGGCGGCGGCGTGGTCGACGGCGCCGTGCGCCACGCCGGATCGCGCCAGGCCCGCCACAGCGGCGGCTGCGCGATGTAGTTCTGCGGCAGGCCGCGCACGTACGGGCGCCGCAGGTTCTTCTGGGTGTAGACGAACATCGGGATGATCGGCGCCTCGTCGACGAGGATCGCCTCGGCCGCGCGGACCTGGGCCAGGCGCGCGCGCGGGTCGGTCATCGTCGCGGCCAGGTCGAGCAGCCGATCGAACTCGGGGTTGCACCAGCCGGTGCGGTTGTTCGAGCCGTTGCACCGCCACATCCGCACGAACTCGACCTCGGGATCGGCGGCGGTGCCGATCCAGCCCAGCCGCGCGAGCTGGTACTCGAGCGCGCGGGTGTCGTTGAGGAAGACCTGCCACTCCTGCTGCTCGAGGCGCACGTCGATGCCGAGCACGCCGTGCCACTGGGCCTGGAGGTACTCGCTCACCAGCTTGTGGGCCTCGAAGCCGACGTTGAACTTGTAGACGACCTCGCGCGGGAACCGCGGGCCCATCTCCCGCCGCGCGATCGCCAGCTCGGCGCGGGCGCGCTCGGGGTCGAACTCGAGCCCCCGCGGCGGCACGTAGCACAGCGCGCCGCGCTCGATCACCAGCGCGACGCCCGGGGTGGTCCGGGCGACGCCGCACGCGGCGAGATCCTCGTCGGACAGGCTCGCGATCGGCGCGCCCGGCGTGTAGCTGGCCGCGGCGATCTCGCCGCCGCGCAGGAACGTCGCGATCCGCGAGCGATCGAGCGCCAGCGCCAGCGCGCGCCGCAGGTGGACGTTGTCGAACCGCTGGGTGTTGACGATCGCGAAGTACGAGCCCAGGTACGGCGCGACCGTGTAGTCGCGGAACGGGCGGCCGTGGTTGCCGGTCGACAGCGCCGCCAGGTACGACTGCGGCACGTGGTTGGCGGTGACCGCGTCGCACGCGCCGGTGTAGTAGAGGTTCGCGCTCGCCGCCTGATCGTCGATCGACAGCACGGTCAGGCGATCGAGCGCGACGTCGGCCTGGTTCCAGTAGGTCGGCGACCGCACCAGCGTCAGATGATCGCGCTGCGCGTGCTCGGTCAGGTGCAGCGGGCCCGAGGTGACGATCGTCTCGGGCCGGGTCCAGCTGCGCGGGCGCCGGGCCACGGCCTCGCGCGGCGTCGGGCGCAGCGCCCGGTTGGCCGAGGTCGCGACCAGCGACGGCGTCGGATCGGCGGCCTCGAGCACCAGCGTGTACGGATCGGGCACGCGCACGCCCAGCGCCTCGGGCAACATCAGCAGGTCGGCGGCGTCGACCTCGACCTCGGGCCGGGCCACGGCCGCGTCGGCGAGGAGCTCGGGCCACGGGCGATCGAGCCCGGGCGTCTGCTTGTCGACGACCGGGACCACGCGGACCCGATGGCCGGCGCTGGGCACGACGTCGAGCTCGGCCGCGGGCACCCAGCCGTAGACGCCGTCGGCCCGATCCCAGTGGACGTAGGCCCAGGCGCGGCCGTCGGGATCGGGCAGCGTGGCCGGGCGCCCCGACAGCTCGATGATCGCCACCGTCGTGCCCGGCGGCACCGTGGCGTAGGCGGCGGCCGCGGGCGCGCCCAGGTCGCGCAGGGCCAGCGGCGCCCGCGCGGCCCGGGCGTTGGGATCGGGCGGCGACGTGTCGCCCCAGTCGGCCAGGGCCTTGCCGTCGACCGCGGTGACGTCGACGATCGTCCCGGCCGGCAGGCCGCCGCTCGGCCGCAGCAGCACCCGCACGCGCTGCTCGAGGTAGCCCAGGTTGTTCTTCATCCAGTCGAGCGCGTCGGCGTTGACCGACGCGGTGGCCGGGTGCAGCACGCGCACCACCTGGAACGCGACGTCGTAGGCGGTCAGCGGCCGGCCGTTGGACCAGCGCGCCTCGGGCCGCAGGTGGAAGGTCACGCGGCGCTGATCGGGGTCGACCTCCCAGCGCGCGGCGAACCCGGGCTCGGGCAGGCCGTCGTCGCCGAAGATGACCAGGCCGTCGAACAGCGCGTACATCAGCGGCGTGACCGTCGTGCTCTGGCCCTCGGCCGGGTCGAGGCTGTCGGGCTCGCCGCTGTTGCACCAGCGCAGGTGCCGCGGATCGTCGACCGTGGGCACCGGGCCGAAGTACTCGCGATCCGGCAGCCCGCAGCCGGCGACGAGCGCGACGAGCGCGACGAGCGTGGTAGGGTGCGGGCGCGTCATGGACGAGTTCCGGTGTCCTCGTTGTGCGAGCTACGCGGTCGAGCGGAGCCAGACCGCGTTCGCGGACGTCACCATCGTCGAGATGAACTGCCGCGGATGCAAGCGCTACGAGGAGCGACGCAGCGACGCGGCCGACTTTGCGGCCTGGACCGAGCGCTGGCGCGGCCGGCCCCAGCTGCCGGTCTACGACTACTTCGACCACCTCGTCGACGTCGACTGAGCCGATGGCCACGATCGACGGACGCGCGCGCGCGGTCGTGACGCTGGTGGTCGTGGGCCTCCTGTGGTCGACCGCCGGCGTGCTGATCAAGTACGTCGCGTGGCCGCCCGCGGCGATCTGGGGCCTGCGCTCGGCGATCGCCGCGACCACGCTGATCGCGATCTACCGGCCGTCGTGGCGGGGCGTGACCCGGACCGAGTGGGCGTCGGCGGTGGCGCTGGCGGCGACCACGGGCCTGTTCGTGCTCGCGAACAAGTGGACCACCGCCGCCAACGCGATCCTGATCCAGTACTCGGCCCCGGCCTGGGCGGCGCTCCTCGCGGCGGTGCTGATCGGCGAGCGCGCCAGCCGCATCGACTGGATCACGATCGGGCTGGCGCTGGTGGGCGTGTCGCTGTTCTTCCGCGATCAGCTCGCGCTCGATCACGTCGCCGGCAACTTCGTCGCGCTCGGCGCGGGCGTCTGCTTCGCGACCAACGTGGTCCTGCTGCGCAAGATCGCGCGCACGCCCGACGGCACGTCCTCGGCGCTGCGCGCGATGATCCTGGGCCACGTCGTCGCCGCGGTGCTCGGCGGGCCGTTCGTGCTGACCGCGCCGGCGCTGCCGGCCTCGGGCTGGGCGGCGATGGCGGCGCTGGGCCTCCTGCAGCAGACCGCGCCGACGATGCTGTACGCGTGGGCGATCCGGCGCGTGACCGCGGTCGAGGGCCTGCTGATCCCGATGATCGAGCCGATCGTGTCGCCGCTCTGGGTCTTCCTCCTGTTCGCCGAGCGCCCGGGCCTGTGGGCGCTGGTCGGCGGCGCGGTGGTCGTGGGCGCGGTCACGATGCGCGGCCTGGCCCCCGCCCGCGGCTAGCCGCGCTATCCTCGGGCGGTGCGGCGGCTCGGCTACGCGATCCACATCCTGTGGGTCGGCCTGATCGTGTTCGGGTTCGTGCTGGGCTACGGCCTGGTGCGGCTCGGCCTGCTGCTCGGCCTGTGCTGGAGCGGCGCGCGGCGGCGGCGGGCGGTCGCGCGCTGGAACGGCTGGACGCTGCGGCGCATGCTCGAGACGCTCGGCGCGTCCTTCATCAAGATGGGCCAGGTGATGAGCACCCGGCCCGATCTGTTCGCGGCCGAGACCATCGACCAGCTCAGGCACCTGCAGGATCGCCTGCCGGCGTTCGGGTTCGCCAAGGTCAAGCGCACGATCGAGGAGGACACCGGCGCGCCGCTGGCCGACACCTACGCCGAGTTCGACGAGCGGCCGGTCGCGGCGGCGTCGGTGGCGCAGGTCCACCGCGCCCGGCTGCGCGGCGGCCGCGAGGTCGCGGTCAAGGTGCTGCGCCCCAACGTGCGGCGCCAGGTCGAGCGCGACGGCGCGCTGCTGATGTTCGGCGCGCGGATCATCGCGCTGCACCCCACGCTGCGCCGCAGCGATCCGGTCGGCCACACCCGCGAGTTCGTCGCCGCGATCCACGATCAGACCGACCTGCGGATCGAGGCCGAGAACTATCGCCACTTCCACGCCAACTTCGCGACCTGGACCACGGTCAAGTTCCCCGAGGTGCTGGCGCCGTCGACCGAGCGCGTCCTGACGATGGAGTTCATCCGCGGCACCAAGATCGACGCCCAGCCCGCCGACAAGCTGCCGCTGGCCGAGGTCGTGCGGCGGTGCATGTTCCAGATGTGCTTCGACGACGGGTTCCTCCACGCCGACCTGCACCCCGGCAACATGCTCGTCGACGAGGCCGGCCGGCTGGTGCTGTTCGACGTCGGCCTGGCCAAGCACCTGCACGAGGACGTGCTGATCCAGTTCATCGACATGGGCAAGTGCCTGACGATGGGCACGCCCGGCGATCTGGTCGCGCACCTGCGCCGGTTCCACACGTACATGGGCGACGTCGACTGGGACGCGCTGGCCAAGGACGTCGAGGTGTTCGCGCTGAAGTTCCGGGCCCAGAACGCCGCGGCGCTCGACTACGGCCAGCTCTTCAACGAGATGTTCGCGATCGGCCGGCGCTACAACGTCCGGCCGGTGACCGACATGACGCTGGTGCTGGTGGCGATGGTGACGTCGCAGGGCATCGGCACGATGCTCGACCCCGACGTCAACGTCTTCGCCCACGTCGCCCAGCACCTGGTGCCGGTGCTGATGCGACGCAACGAGCGCGTGCCCGACACCGCGGCCGCGCGGGCCGCCCGGCCGGCCGAGTAGCGCAGCCCGCGCCGGGGCTGCTGACGTCGCCACGGACCTGGTGCCGGTGCTGAGGCGGCGCGACCGCGCGTGCCCGACCCCGCGATCGCCCGGGCCGCGCAGCCGCCGAGTAGCGCAGCCCGCGCCGGGGCTGCTGACGTCGCCACGGACCTGGTGCCGGTGCTGAGGGGGCGCGACCGCGCGGGCCCGACCCCGCGACCGCCCGGGCCGCCCAGCCGGCCGAGTAGCGCAGCCCGCGCCGGGGCTGCTGCTGACGTCGCCAAGCGCCTGGTGCCGGTGCTGAGGCGGCGCAACGCGCGCGTGCCCGACACCGCCCCGCCCGGCGGCCCGGTTGCGCACGCCGATCTCGCGGCGCGGCGCCGGTGATATCGTCCGCCCATGCAGCCAGCGCCGCCGGGATCTCCACCGCCCGGGTCTCCCCCGGGCGCTCCGCCGCCGGGTTACCCAGTGGGCTACCCACCGGCCGGCTATCCGCCGCCGGGCTACGGCTATCCGCCGCCGCGCAAGCAGTCGCTCGTGTGGCTGTGGATCACGCTCGGCGTCGTCGGCGCCGTGATGGTGCTCGGCATCCTGGCGGCGGTCGCGATCCCGTCGTTCATGAGCTACCAGCAGAAGGCCAAGCGCAGCGAGGCCGAGCTCAACCTCAACGCCATCAGCAAGGCCGCGCGCCGCTCCTACGCCGAGAACGGCATGTTCCCGACGACGGCCGCGGGGCGGACGCCGAGCGAGCCATGCTGCATGGGACCGAACCACCGGTGCGCGCCCGATCCTGCGGCGTGGGCGGTCGAGCCGTGGCAGTCGCTCGACTTCGAGCCGTACGAGCGCCACTACTTTCAGTACACGTACACGCCCAGCGCCGACGGGCAGGGCTTCACCGTCACCGCGATCGGCGATCTCGACTGCGACGGCGAGGAGGTCGTCTTCACGCTCACCGGCGGGGCCTCGGGTGGCAACCCGAGCGTGGGGGAGATCGAGCGGCCGACCAACCGGGACTGACGCGCGCGTGCCGCGGCAGGCGACGTTCGCGCGCGACGGCGTGGTCCAGGTCCTCGGCGCGGTGGCGCCCGACGAGGTCGCGGCGCTGCGCGCGAGCGTGTGGGCGACGCTGGCGGCGCACGGGCTCGAGCGCGACGACCCGCGCACCTGGAGGCCTGGCGGCGGGCTCGGGCTGGTCGAGATCGCGGGCGCGCTGCGGCCGGGCCCCGCCGCCGTCGACGTGCTGTGGGCGATCGGCCGGGCCCCGGCGTTCGCGACGTTGCCGGCGGCGCTCACCCGCGCGGTCGACGACGTCTTCGGGATCGGCCGCTGGGCGCCGGTCGACGATCAGCACGGCGGCCTGGCCGCGCCGAACTTCCCGAGCGGTGCGCGGGCGTGGGCCGTGCCGCACGCGGCCTGGCACGTCGACGAGCCGACCGCCGCGAGCCAGGCGATGGCGTGGGGGCTGCTAGCGTTCCTGTTCCTCGACGACGTCGCGCCCGGCGGCGGCGCGACCGTCGCGGTCGCCGGCTCGCACCGATGGCTGGGCGCGGTCGCGACCGCGCGCGCCGGTCGGGCGCCACCGGAGCTGGTGACCACCGAGGTCGCGCTGGCCGCGCGCGCCGGTCGGGCGCCGACGGAGCTCGTGACCACCGACGTCGCGCTGGCCGCGCTCGGCCGCGACGCGCCGGAACTCGCGGGGTTGTGCCGGCCCGATGGCGAGCGTCCCGCGCTCGAGGCGCCCTACCGCGCGCGCGGGGTCGAGCTGCGGGTCGTCGAGCTCACCGGCGCGCCGGGCGACCTCGTGCTGATGGATCCGCGGCTCTTGCACACGGTGTCGGCCAACGTGTCGACGCGCGCGCGGCTGACCATGCGGCTGGTGTGCGCGCGGCAGGCCTGACGCGCGGATCGCGGGGGCGCTGGCTGCGGGGCGTCGAGCTCATCGGCGCCGCGGGCGACCTCGTGCTGATGGATCCGCGCCTCCTGCACACGGTCTCGGCCAACGGGTTGACGCGGGCGCGCCTGACCATGCGGCTGGTGCGCGCGCGGCCGGCCTGACGCGCCTTACCGCGCGCGGCGTCGAGCCGGGCGACCTGGTGCGGAGGCCTGACGCGCCGCGACCGGGTGCGACGGGGCGCGACCGCTTGACGCCGGCGCGGCGGGCACGTAAGCCCGCAGGCATGTCGATCTTCCGCTTCGCGCCGCTGGCGCTCGTGCTCGCCGCGGCCCCGGCCGTCGCCGGCCCCGGCAAGGGCCTCACCATCGACGACATGCTGGCCATGCACCGGGTCGGCGAGCCCGCGGTGTCGCCCGACGGCCGCTGGGTCGCGCTGTCGGTGCGCGACACGGACATGGCCGCCAACAAGGGCCGCGTCGATCTGTGGCTGGCCGCCGTCGACGGCTCGAGCGTGCGCCGGCTGACCAGCGATCCGGCCAACGACACCAGCCCGACCTGGTCGCCCGACGGCGCGTACGTGTACTTCACGTCGTCGCGCGGCGGCTCGTCGCAGGTGTGGCGGATCGCCGTCACCGGCGGCGAGGCCGAGCAGGTGACCAAGGTGCCGCTCGACGTCGGCGGCTTCCAGCTGTTCCCCGACGGCAAGCGCCTGCTCCTGTCGATCGAGGTGTGGCCCGACACCCGCACGCTCGCGGCGTCGGTCGCGAAGGACGCGGCCCAGGCCAAGATCACGACCAGCGCGCAGGTCTACGACAGCCTGCTGTTCCGGCACTGGGACACCTGGGAGGACGGCCGGTTCGCGCACCTGTTCGTGTGGTCGCCCGAGGCGCCCGATGACGCGCGCGACCTGACGCCGGGGATGACCACCGACGTGCCGACCCACCCGTTCGGCGGCATGGAGGACGCCGCGATCGCGCCCGACGGCAAGACCGTCGCGTACGTGGCGCGGGTCGGCGGCGCCAAGATCGCGTGGACCACCAACACCGACGTGTTCCTGGTCCCGTCGTCGGGCGTCGGCAAGGCCGTCGCGATCACCGGCGCCAACCTCGCCTACGACTACGCGCCCGCGTTCTCGCCCGACGGCAAGTCGCTGGCGGTGCTGGCGATGGCGCGGCCCGGCTTCGAGGCCGACCGCCAGCGGATCACGATCTACGATCTCGCCACCAAGAAGCCGCGGACCGTGACCGAGGCCTGGGACCGGTCGCCGGGGTCGCTGACCTGGAGCGCCGACGGCGCGACGCTGTACACGACCGCCGACGACCTCGGCAACCACGCGCTGTTCGCGGTCGACGCCGGCTCGGGCAAGGTCACGACGCTGGTCGCCAAGGGCACCAACGCCAGCCCGCAGGTGGCGCGTGATGAGATCGTGTTCGTGCGCGACACGCTGACCGCGCCGGCCGAGCTGTACGCGGTGCCGGCCGCCGGCGGCGCGCCGCGCGCGATCACGCACTTCAACGACGCGCGCGTCGCCAAGATCGCGTGGGGCGCGTACGAGCAGTTCACGTTCACCGGCGCCAAGAACGAGACCGTCTACGCCTACCTGGTCAAGCCGGCCGGCTTCGACCCCAAGCGCACGCCCAAGGTGCCGGTCGCGGTGCTGATCCACGGCGGGCCCCAGGGCAGCTTCGGCGATCACTTCCACTACCGCTGGAACCCCGAGGTGTTCGCGGGCCACGGCTACGCCGCGCTGATGATCGACTTCCACGGCTCGACCGGCTACGGCCAGGCCTTCACCGACGCGATCCGCGGCGACTGGGGCGGCGCGCCCTACGACGACATCATGGCCGGCGTCGACGCCGCGCTGAAGAAGTACTCGTTCCTCGACGGCACCCGCATGGGCGCCGCCGGCGCGTCGTACGGCGGCTTCATGATCAACTGGATCAACGGCAAGACCGATCGCTTCAAGGCGCTGGTCTGCCACGACGGCAACCTCGACGAGCGGCTCGCGTACTTCGACACCGAGGAGCTGTGGTTCCCCGAGTGGGAGCACGGCGGCACGCCGTACGCGAACCCCGCCGGCTACGCCAAGCACAACCCGATCGATCTCGTCGCCAACTGGAAGACGCCCACGCTCGTCATCCACGGCGCCAAGGACTACCGCGTCGTCGACACCCAGGGCCTCTCGACCTTCACCGCCCTCCAGCGCCTCGGCATCCCCTCGCGCCTCATCTACTTCCCCGACGAGAACCACTGGGTCCTCAAGCCCGCCAACTCCAAGAAGTGGCACGACGAGGTCCTCGCCTGGATCGACCTCTACACCGCCAAGCGCGGCAAATAAGGGGACAGGCTCCTACCCTCCATCTGGCTGAAATCACGATGGAATTTCGGCGTACCGCGGCCGAAAAAGGGACAGGCTCCTACCCTCCAAGATACTGATCTCACGGAGCTTTTCCGCCCCACCGCGGCTGAATCTCACTCGCCGTCGAGCGGTCGGGGCGCTCGAGCCGCAGGCTGCAAATAAGGGGACAGGCTCCTACCCTCCATCTGGCTGAAATCACGATGGAATTTCGGCGTACCGCGGCCGAAAAAGGGACAGGCTCCTACCCTCCAAGATACTGATCTCACGGAGCTTTTCCGCCCCACCGCGGCTGAATCTCACTCGCCGTCGAGCGGTCGGGGCGCTCGAGCCGCAGGCTGTAGTCCTCCATCCCGTCCACCCCGTCATCGACCGGCGCCTGACCGGGCGCTCCCAGGTACGCCGCGACCAGCTCGCGGTAGCGCCGAGCGCGCTGCTCGGCGGTCGCGCCAAGCGCGCCATACCACGGGCTCGGCGTCCACATCGCCGGCGGGATGCGTCCGCCCTTCACGCCAGCGTGTAGCGGCCCCGTCGACCAGGCGTGGGTGAACGGATCGATGATGCGCTTCGCGCGATACGCGTTCACGTCGTTGTAGATCGTGACCGTCATCAGGTACGTGTCGTCGAGGATCGGCTTCGAGTGGAAGCGCTCCTCGAACAGCTTGCCGCTCGCGGAGCGCGCCGCGTTCCGAAGCTGTGCGTAGCGTTGCCCGGCTCGCTGGACCAGCGTCGCCAGCGCGACCTTGGTCGGCGGCTTCGCGACCATGTGGACGTGGTTGGACATCAGCGTGAGCTGGTGCAGCACACACTCGCTCGCCTTGAGGCCGTGGTCGAGGCATCGGACGAACAGCGCGTAGTCTCCGGACGACGAGAACAGCCGGCGGCGGTTGTTGCCGCGGAGATAGAGATGGTGGGGAACTCCGGGAACGACGAGGCGAGCTTGGCGTGGCATCGCCAGGGGTTTCGACCGCTCGGACGTGAAGTTGCTTCGGACTGAATCGTCGCGGTACGGTCGAAAACACCTTCAATATCGAGCGGTTAGCCTGGTAGAGCCTGTCCCCTTTTCGGCCGCGGCACCCCCGAATTCAGCAATGATATCATCGAGATGGAGGGTAGGAGCCTGTCCCCAAGCAACCGCGGGGCGGGCCGGCCGATAGGTGGCCATGTCCAAGCCGATCAGCTCACGAGTCGACGACGGGGAGATGCAGGCGGCCGCCGCGGGCGATGGGGAGGGCGGCGGCGTGGGCGGCGCGGGGCGCAGGCGCGGCGGCGGGGCGGATGTCGGGAGCGCGGTCGGCCCAGGCGCGCGCGACGTCGCGATCGAGGAGGTGCGTGGGCCGCACGTTGCGGAGCGCGTTGAGCATGACCGAGCGCACGTGCGGGTTGGTGCGCTCGAGGTCGGCGAGCAGCGCGGTCATCGCGTCGCGCTTGAGGCCGTCCTGCGACCCGCACAGGTTGCACGGGATGATCGGGAACGCCAGCTCGGCGGCGAGCTCGCCGATGTCGCGCTCGGCGCACTCGATCAGCGGGCGGACGACGTCGAAGCGATCGTCGTCGGTGCGGTAGCTCGCCGGCATCGCCTGGAGCTTGCCGCTGTAGAACAGGTTCAAGAGGAACGTCTCGAGCGAGTCGTCGCGGTGGTGGCCGAGCGCGATCTTGGTGCAGCCGAGCCGCGCCGCCGCCGTGTACAGGATGCCGCGCCGCAGCCGCGAGCACAGCGAGCAGTAGGTCTGCGACGCGTCGAGCCGATCGGTGACGACGGCGTAGGTGTCCTCCTGCAAGATCTCGAACGGCTGGCCGCTGGCCTCGAGGAACCCCCGCAGGCTCGCGCCGTCGTAGCCGGGCTGGACCTGGTCGAGGTGCACGGCGATCAGCTCGACCTTGAACGGCAGCCGCGGCACCATCTTGGTGAGCAGGTGGAACAGCGTGTAGCTGTCCTTGCCGCCGGACATGGCGACCATCACGCGGTCGCCGGGCGCGAGCAGCTGGTACGTCTCGCAGGTGTCCTTGACCTGCCGGTACAGGAGCTTCTCGAGGCGGCGCAGCTCGGACATCGGCGGCATCCTACGGGGCCTCGGCGCCGGCGCAAGGGTGTTCGGCCCGCCGGCCCCGTCGATTTCGCACGCCCGGGGTCGATCGCGGTTGAACCCCTCGGACCTTCACACCTATGGTGCCCTATGGGCATTCGACTCGTGATGGCGGTCGCGCTGATGGGTACGCTGGGGCTCGGCTGCGACCACGTCGACGAAGGCACCCCGGACGCGCCCGACTCGTGCGCGCCGGTCGACGACGGCAACGAGTGCACGACCGATGGCTGCGACGGCGATCTGCCGAACCACACGCCCCGCACGGGCGCGTCATGCACCGGCGGCGGCACCTGCAGCGCGGCCGGCGCGTGCTCGACCAACGGCGTCTGCGGTGACGGCACGAGGTCCGGCGCCGAGGCGTGCGACGACCACAACACCACGCCGCTCGACGGGTGCGGGCCGACCTGCGCGAACGAGCCGACCGAGGTCGAGCCCAACGAGGACGGCACGCCCACCGAGGGCAGCACGACCGATCCGCTCGGCAACGACTTTGACGCCACGGCGGTCGCCAACGCCAACGCCAACATGGCGCGCGTGCCGCTCGACGTCGGCCTCGGCGACGCCGCGGTGCTGGCGGCGCTCCAGCCAGCGGGCGACGAGGACGTCTTCGCCGTCACCAACTCGAGCGCGCTCACCCAGAGCGTCCGCTTCGACGTCTGGAACCGTCAGGCCACGTTCGGCTACGGCGCGTCGTGCGGCATCCTCCTCGACGTGGGGATGAACATCCGCGACGCCACCGGCGCGGTCCTGGCCAGCAACGACGATCGCAACGCGTCGAACGATCGTTGCCCCGGCCTCGACTACGACCTGGCGCCGGGCCAGCGGGTCTACGTGCACATCGTCGAGTTCGGCGACAACATGCCGGCGCAGGCGTACGGCATCACGATGCACCCGACGCCGCGCTGACGCCGTCGATGGTGGGCAGCCGGCGGATCGACGACGCGGCGCTTGCCCCCCGTTGCTATCGAGGATTGGTCCACGCGGTGTGAGGACTCGCGTCGTGGCGGGGCGGGGTTTGCCGCCGAGGACAATGGGCCGACGGCCGGCGCGTTGAATATCAGGTCCGACCATGGTTGCGCGTGCGCGACGCCACGCGCGACAGACGCGGTCGCGCGGGCCGGATCGATCTCGGTTGAAGCGAGCGATCGCCTCGGCCTAAGGTGCGCCTCATGCGAACTCGTCTCCTACTTCTCTCAGCGATCCTCGCCGGCTCGCTCCTCGCCGCGTGCGGCGACGACGGCGGCAGCCCCACGGTCGACGCGCGCCCCGTCGACGCGCCCATGTGCACCCCTGTGGACGACTCTAACGAGTGCACCACTGACGAGTGCGTGAACAACGCGCCGGTGAACACACCACGCACCGGCGAGGCCTGCGCCGGCGGCGGCACCTGCAGCGCGACCGGCGCCTGCGTCGTGCCGAGCTGCACCGACACCATCATGAACGGCAATGAGACCGGCGTCGACTGCGGCGGCTCGTGCGCCCCGACGAACACGTGCGACACCGGCGAGGGCTGCGCCATCGGCGCCGACTGCACCAGCGGCGTGTGCGGGACGGCGATGACCTGCCTGGCGCCCGCGTGCGGCGACGGCGTCGTCCAGGCCGGCGAGATGTGCGACGACGGCAACATGACCAACGGCGACGGCTGCGACGACGGCACCGGCGGCACCTGCCGCGCGACCGGCTGCGGCAATGGCGTCGTGACCGGCACCGAGGTCTGCGACGACGGCAACGCCGACAACGGCGACGGCTGCGACAACAACTGCACCGTCACCGGCTGCGGCAACGGCGTCACGACCGGCCCCGAGGCCTGCGACGACGGCAACACCGCCGCCGCGGACGGCTGCTCGGACGTGTGCGCCGTCGAGACCGGCTTCACCTGCACCACCGTGGTGCCCTCGGTCTGCACCGCGATCTGCGGCGACGGCCTGATCCTCGGCGCCGAGACCTGCGACCAGGGCGCCGGCAACGTCACCCCCGGCGACGGCTGCGACGCCAGCTGCCAGGCCGAGGGCGGCTGGCTGTGCACCAACACGCCATCCGCGTGCCTCCAGCTCATCACCTGCGGCGCTGGCGAGACCGCGGTGACCGCCGCCTCGTCCACCCCGATCGCGATCCCCGACAACAACGCGACTGGGATCACGTCGGCGGTGACGGTGACCTCGACCGCGGTGACCACCCGCGCGGTGGTGTACATCGGCGACCTCGCCCACACCTGGGATTCCGACGTCGACATGTACCTGACCAACGGTCGGGTGCGGATCGATCTGTCGACCGACAACGGCGGCTCCGGCGCGAACTACGTCGGCACGCTGCTCACCGACGCCGCGGCGGCCTCGATCACCTCGGCGGTGGCGCCGATGACCGGGTCGTTCCGCCCCGAGCTCCCGCTCGCGCGGTTCATCGGCCAGCTCGCCGGCGGCGCCTGGACGCTCGAGGTCAGCGACGACACGACCGGCGACACCGGCACGCTCAACGCGTGGGCGCTGGCGCTGTGCACCAGCCCGACCGCGGCGCAGTGCGGCAACGGCGTCGCGGACGCTGGCGAGGAGTGCGACGACGGCAACACCGATGACACCGACGCCTGCACCACGTACTGCGGCCTCACCGACGGCTGCGGCGACGGCAACCTCGACGCCGGCGAGCAGTGCGACGACGACAACATCGTCTCGGGCGACGGCTGCTCGTCGACCTGCCAGCTCGAGATCGCGTGCGGCGCCGGCCAGACGCCGGTGATCGTCTCGAACAACACGCCGGTGGCGATCCCCGACAACGACCAGGTCACGGGCGCGACCAGCCCGGTCACGGTCGCGCAGGTCGGCGCGGTGGTCGCGGCCCAGGTGTTCATCGGGTCGCTGACCCACACGTTCGACGCCGACGTCGACATGTACCTGGTGAGCCCCGGCGGGCGCCGGCGCGAGCTGTCGACCGACAACGGCTCCGGCAATGACAACTACCTCGGCACGCTGCTCGCTGACACCGCGACCACCGCGGTCACCGCCGGGGCCGCGCCGTTCACGGGCTCGTTCCGGCCCGAGCAGTCGCTGGCGACCACCGCCGGGGTCGACTTCCGCGCCCAGAACGCGGCCGGGACCTGGAACCTCCGGGTCTTCGACGACTTGGGCGGCGACACGGGCACGCTCAACAGCTGGACGCTGCTCCTGTGCGTCGATCCGGCGGCGCCGTACTGCGGCGATGGCGCGACCGGCCCGGCCGAGGAGTGCGACGACGGCAACACCACCAACACCGACGCGTGCAGCAACGTCTGCACGATCGTCGACGGCTGCGGCGACGGCAACCTCGACGCCGGCGAGACCTGCGACGACGACAACATCGCGAGCGGCGACGGCTGCTCGGCGACGTGCCAGGTCGAGCCCAACTACCTGTGCAGCGGCACCCCGTCGGTGTGCGTGCCGGTCATCTGCGGCGACGGCATCATCGCCGGCACCGAGACCTGCGACGACGGCAACACCACCGCCAGCGACGGCTGCTCGGCGGCCTGCGCGGTCGAGGCCGGGTTCTACTGCGGCAGCGCGCCGTCGCTGTGCCGGCCGACGCCGACGACCGTCTCGCTGGCCTGCACCGACATGACCGGGGCGACCACCCTGAACGCGACCGGCGATGACGTGGTGTCGGCCGCGGTCGCGCTGCCGTTCGCCTACACGCTCTATGGCACGGCGGTCACGCACTTCCGCGTGTCGTCGAACGGCTACCTCGGCCTGGTGACCAGCGCGACGGGCACCGTGGCGTCCGCGTTCTCGAACACGACGCTGCCGACCACGGCGACGCCGAACGGCATGCTGGCGCCGTTCTGGGACGACCTCGACCTCACGGGCACCGGCACGCGGTACCTCGTGACCGGCGCGGGCCCGACCCAGAAGCTGACCATCGAGTGGAACGCGTTGACGTTCTCGACCGTCGCGACGCTGGTGTTCCAGGCCCAGCTCACCCCGGACGGCTTCGTCGAGTACCACTACTGCTCGGGCACGGGCGACGCCGCCCGGGCGAGCGGCAGCTCGGCGACGATCGGGGCGGAGAACCTGGCCGGCACGGTCGGCCGCGCCTTCAGCTTCAACGTCGTCAACTCGGTGACGCCGGGCACCACCGCGCTGCGGTGGGACGTCCACTGAGCTGAGCGCCGCGGCGCGTCCGCGCAGTCGTCCTACGGCCGGTCGGGTTCGCCCCACCGGCCGTTCGCATTTTTCGGCGGACCGGCATCCTCGACGGCCTGGGGCCGTCCGGCGGCCCGCGCTACGCCGCGACCATGCGCGCCGCCTGCCCGAGCGCCACGTCGACGCTGCGGTAGGTGCCGATCACGTCGCCGCCGAGCTCGAACGGCGCGGGGCGATCGAGCGCGAGCGTCACGCCGGTGCACAGGAAGTCGTGGACCCGCGGCGACAGGTAGCGGCCGCGGAACACCGCGGGCGCGCTTCGGATGACCTCGGCCAGGCCGGGATCGCCGGCGCGGACCTGGAAGCGATCAGGGCGCGCGCCGACGAACGTGAACATGTGCAGGCCCAGCCCGAAGTACGGCACCGTCGAGCACGCGGCCATCGTGCACGCGCCCGACCACAGCACGTCGTCAGTGGCGGCGCTGCCGTCGGTGCGCTCGGCTGGACCGCGACGGTGGATCGTGACGGTCGTGCGGGACGTGCGCACGAACCGCGGCACCGACACCAGCGGCACCGACAGCGCGTAGCGCAGCGCGGCCGGGAGCCGCACGCCCGCGCGCGCGACCGTCGAGGTCACGGCGTCGGCGTCGGCCAGGAGCTGCGCGTCGAGGCCGAAGCCGCAGAACGGCGTGCGCTGGCCGAGCACGTCGAGCATCGGCAGGACCACGGGTGTCGCCGCGGTCGCCCGGGCCAGCGCGGTCGCGACGGTGCGCGGGCGTGGGCGGCCGGCGCCGAGGGTGCGCGCCAGGGCGTTGCCGGTGCCGAGCGCGAGCACGCCGACCACCGGCTCGGGCCCGCCGGCCGCGGCCCGGGCGATCGCGTTCAGGCCCGCGACGATCGTGCCGTCCCCGCCGCCCAGGATCACCCGCGGCGTGCCCCGCGCGACCAGCTCGGTCAGCGCCGCGTCAGCGTCCGCCGCGGTGTCGGTGACGATCAGCGCCGGCGTCGCCGCGTGCAGCGCCGCCAGCATGCGGCGGCTGGCCCGGCCGGCGTGGCGGTTGATCAGCACGGGCACGGCCATGCCCGACCATAGCGCGGGGTGACCGCGGCGCGGGGCGAGCGTCCAGGCACCATGGCGATCGGTGATGGCGCGCTGATGCGCGTGGGCGGCGGCCTGGTCGCGGCGGCGCGGCGCGGGGTAACCGCGGCGCGGGGCGAGCGTCCAAGCACCATGGCGATCGGTGATGGTGCGCTGGTGCGCGTGGGCGGCGGGCTGGTCGCGGCGGCGCGGATGCCGGGCATCGCCTGGAGCTGGAGCGCGCTCGGCCATCGCCGTCGGGCGCGGCGCTTCGTCGCGGCGGACCTCGACGTCGAGCTCGCGGGCGCGCACTACGTCGTCACCGGCGCCAACTCCGGGCTCGGCCTCGAGACCGCCCGGGCGCTGGCCGGGCGCGGCGCGACCGTCTGGATGCTGTGTCGCGACGCGGCGCGCGGCGAGGCGGCGCGCCGCGAGGTCGCGGCGGCCGGCGGCGTGGCTCGACTGATCGTCGTCGACATCGGCGAGCTGGCGCAGGTGCGGCGCGCGGTCGCCGCGATCGACGCGCCGCGGATCGACGCGGTCATCCACAACGCCGGCGCCCTGCCGCACGCCCGCGCGGTCACCACCGACGGCCTCGAGCTCGACTTCGCGGTCCACCTCGCCGGTCCGCACCTGCTCACCCGCCTGCTCTTGCCGCGGCTGCGCGCCGCCGGTGGTCGCGTGGTGTTCGTGTCCTCGGGCGGCATGTACAGCGAGCGCCTGCGCGTCGACGATCTGCAGTGGCAGCGGCGCGCCTACGACGGCGTCGCGGCCTACGCCCAGGTCAAGCGCGCGCAGGTCGTGCTCACCGAGCTGTGGGCCGCGCGCGAGCCCGCCGTCGCGTTCCACGCGATGCACCCCGGCTGGGCCGACACGCCCGGCGTCGCCACCGCGCTGCCCGCGTTCTACCGCCTCACGCGCCGCTTCCTGCGCACGCCCGCCGAGGGCGCCGACACCACCGTCTGGCTCGCGGCCGCGCAGCCACCGCCCGGCCCCAGCGGCCAGTTCTGGCTCGATCGCGCGCCCGCGCCGACGCACCTGATGCCCGGCACCGCCGACGATCCCGCCGATCGCGCCGCGCTGTGGACCGCGCTCGAGCAGGCGACCGCGGACGCCTGACGTCGGGCCGCGGCGCGCTGGGTATCGACCGCACGCGCGGCGGTTGCGTCCTGTCCGATCGGCTGGTCCCGTCCTCCAGCGCCTCGGATTCGCTGCCCTTCGTCGGGCTACAGCGACGGAGTCCACGTCGGTCGCGTCGCCGCCGCGCTCAACCGCCGCCGCGCGACGCAACCGCGCCGCGCGCCGGCCGATACCCCCGGTAACCAAACCGGAGATGACGATGTTCCGCGACGATCCCCCACCGCCACTGTTCGTCCCTGACCTCGCCCCCCCGCTCGGCGCCCGCGTCGAGCACGGCCAGGTCACGTGCGTCGTCTGCGGCGCCCAGGTCGCGCTCGCGCAGGCCGACATCGTCGGCCAGGGCTACCGGTGCGCGGCGTGCAGCCAACGCGCCGACCTGGCCGCGCTCGCCGGCGCCGCCGCCGACCCGTCACTGCACCTCAGCCACGGCGACGTCGTCGGGCTCACCGCCAGCGGGCGGCGCCTCACCTTGCTCGGCCTGCTGCTGCTCGCGATCGGCGCTGCCGCCACCGTGTACCTCATCGACATCGGCGCGCGTGCCTCGCCGGGCGTGTGGCTCCTCGTCTTTGGCGGCGGTCTCACCGCCACCGGCCTGCGGCGGCGCAGCCTGGCCCGCTCGGTCAACGGCGCCGCACCGCACCCGCCGCCCACCGCCATCGCGCGCCCCCGCAGCGGTCCCTGAACGAACCGACCGCCGGCTCGCAGCCCGCAATCCCCTATGCGCGCTGCGACGCGCAGGGGCCTTCCAGACCTGGGGCGTCGCTCAAGATCTGGCGGAGCGGTACACTAGTTGGCTGGTGGATACCTGCTTCCACTCGACAGTGGCCCACGGACTTGATGCTGAAGAGCGAGCGATGGCGCACCGACTATCACGGCGGGGGGGGGGGGGGGGGGGGGGGGGGGGGGGGGGGGGGGGGGGGGGGGGGGGGGGGGGGGGGGGGGGGGGGGGGGGGGGGGGGGGGGGGGGGGGGGGGGGGGGGGGGGGGGGGGGGGGGGGGGGGGGGGGGGGGGGGGGGGGGGGGGGGGGGGGGGGGGGGGGGGGGGGGGGGGGGGGGGGGGGGGGGGGGCCGGCGGGGTCGATGTGAGGGGGGCGCGGGGAAGCGCCTGGCGAACGTCGCCTGGGAGGAGGGGGCGGCGTCCTGCGGGCGCTCGGGGCGCGCCGCCGAAGCCTCAGGACGGTCGGTAGGACGGTGCAAGCCGACGTGTCAGCCCGGACACTTAACAGGGGGGGGGGGGGGCGGGGGACTTGACGCGGCCGAGCTGGTACCGCACTTCCATGGCCTCAAGGCCGAGTGCGTCAACTTCAGCCTCCCGGCGTTCCCGTTCCCGGAGCTGACCTTCATTCTGCGGGTGGATGGCAGCCTCAAGTCCTTTGGGTTGTCGGGCCCGGGGTTCGTGAGCATCGCTCGGAAGGGCGGCTGGGTCTCGGTGGACATCGGGATCCCATCGGTCGAGCGCGAGCAGGGGGATCGTCACGTCGCGCAGTTCGTCGCGGCGGCGCTGCCGGCGGCGGTCGATGTGATGCGGGCGCATCGGGGGAAGCGCCTGGCGAACGTCGCCTGGGAGGAGGTGCGCGGCGTCCTGCGGGCGCTCGGGCTCGCGTATCAGGCGCGCATGAATGCTGCGATCGACGCGCCGCCCGACGGTCGGTAGGACGGTGAGCCGACGTGTCAGCCCGTACCCTTGAACAAGGGCGTGTTGAGCGGGAAAGATGAGAGAGAGATGCCGATGATGCGCGCAGTCGTCGATGTCGCCGGAGAGTTCGGAGGACTTGACGCGGCCGAGCTGGTACCGCACTTCCATGACCTCAAGGCCGAGGGCCCCCCCCCCCCCCCGCCCCCCCCCCCCCCCCCCCCCCCCCCCCCCCCCCCCCGTGCGTCAACTTCAGCCTCCCCGAGTTCCCGTTCCCGGAGCTGACCTTCATTCTGCGGGTGGATGGCAGCCTCAAGGTTAGGCTTCTCGTCGGAGAGCCACCCGAGACCCGGGAGCGCCTTTCCGTCCTATACGAGGTCGCAGGTGGTCAACTTGGTCAACTTTGGTCGTGCGCTAGCGCAGGGGCACAATCTCAATGTGTATTTCTAAGTTTCCCGGATTCGAACGAGTGTTTTCGCTCGGCGTCGCGGAGTCGCGCAAGCACTTCACCGCGGCACTGGAGATCGACGCAGGTGATGTGTCCGGCGTACTCCGCGGCGAGCTCGAGAAGGGTGTGACGATCGCTCGCTGGCACGTGGGCGGCGAGCGCCCAGACGCGATCGTCGCGACCGACTGTGTAGTCTTGCTGCTGCTGAGCAGCGCGTTGGTGGACGCCTTGGCAACGCACGAAATCACGGGCTGGTCGACCTTTCCAGTCGAACTGGCGGGGAGACGCGGTGAGCCGATGGGCGCCTTCTACGGGCTCGTCGTGCGTGGGCGATGCGGTGCGATCGACCTGAAGCGGAGTGACCCCTTCAGGAAGCCAATGCCAGTCGGCACGATGGGGTATCGGCGGGGACTCTACTTTGAGCCTGAGTCGTGGGACGGCGCTGATATCTTCATGGCGCCGGAGAAGGGATTCATCTTCGTAACCGAGCGTGCGCGGGGTGTCATCGCCGCGCTGGCCAAGACGGCGACCTTCACGCCACTGACCGAGGTCGAGACTCCAGACCTCGACGACCTCTGACCGCTCCCTCTTCCGCCCCTACGGCCGCACGAAGATGCACGAGCTGAGGACGGGCACGGTGCCGCCGCTGCAGGTGCCGAGGCCGTCGACGAAGCCGGGCGGGGGCGACCACTGCTTGGGGTTGTCGCGGTTGATGGCGACGTAGACCTCGTCGCTGCCGTCGGTGACCTTGTAGACCCAGTACCAGTCCTCGAGGACGACGGTCGTGCGGGTGCCGCGGCGGAGCGCGGGGTGCTGGGCGCGGAGCGTGCCGGCCTTGCGGGCGTGGGCGAGCGAGGCCTGCTCGTCGGCGGACAGGCCGGTGAAGCGCTGCATCTTGCGGTTGTCGGGGTCCTGGTCGCCCTCGGTGCCGATGTCGTCGCCCTGGTAGAGCATCGGGATGTTGCCGGGCGAGGTGGCCAGGAAGGTCTGGGCCAGGCGCAGGCGCTCGTGGCCGCCGCCGTGCGAGATGGCCTCGGTCAGCGCGCGCACCTGATCGTGGTTGCCGAAGAAGTTGCCCATGATCGCGCCCGGGAAGCCGCCGCGGCCGCCCATCGTGTCCTGGGGCGTGAGGTAGGCGGTGTCGTTGGCGATCGCGAAGTCGGCCAGGTTGCGCACGCTGGCGTCGAAGGTGAGCAGCGACGCCTTGGTCTGGTTGTAGTAGCCCTCGTCGACCTGGCCCTGGACCATGTCGGGGCGCACGTGGTAGCGGGCCCAGCCGCCGAGCGACTCGCCGACCATGTAGAAGATCGTCGGCTCGACCGACAGCTCGTGGTTGGTGACCGTGGTCTCGATCTCGGCGACGACGGCGCGCTTGAGCTCGCGCACGAACACGTCGTCCATGTGCTTGAGCGCGTCGGCGCGGAAGCCGTCGAAGTCGAACTCCTGGATCATCCACAGCGCGTGATCGACGACGGCGCGGACCGCGTCGGGGTGGCCGCCGTAGTCGAAGTCGGGCATGTCGGTCGTGAACCAGCAGCCGATGCGCGCGACGTCCCAGCGGCCGTCGCACGGGTTGTACGGGAAGAACCAGTCGGGGTGATCGGCGTAGAGCCGGGCCTCGCGGTGGACGTGGTTGACGACGAAGTCCGGGATGATCCGGATGCCGCGGAGGTGGGCCTCGCGGACCAGCTCGTGGAGCTCGGCGGCGGTGCCGAACGCCGGCTCGATCGGCGTGGCGAAGCCGAGGTGATCGGCGTCGGTGTAGCCGGTCGCGATCGGGTGGTACGAGTGGTAGCTGGCGAAGCGGCGCGGGTCGGTGAGGCCGACCGACGGCTGCGAGTTGTGCGAGTTGATGATCGGCGAGCTGATCCAGACGGTGTTGACGCCGAGGTCCTCGAAGTAGCCGTCGCGGATCTTGGCGGTGATGCCGGCGAAGTCGCCGCCCTGCCAGCGGCTGCGGGGATCGTCGACGCGCGCGAGGTCGCCGACCGAGTTGTCGAGGTTGTTCGTGGGGTCGCCGTCGAGGAAGCGATCGGTGAGGACCTGGTAGATGCTGGCGTCGTGCCAGCTGAAGTCGGCGTAGCCGCCGGCGCCGATCCACATCGGCACGAACAGCGGGCGGACCGGCTGGCCGGTGGTGGTGTGCGCGCGGACGAGCACGCTGTACTTGCCGGGCGCGAGGTCGGTGGCCTCGAGCGTGAACGTCCGGGTCGCGGCGTCGTACGCGCTCGCGGCGTCGGCCGGCGCGCCGGCCACGCGCAGCTCGGTCGTGTCGAGCGCCAGCTCGCCGGCGCCGGCGTAGCGCGCGACCACCGTGTAGGCCGCGTCGCCGGTCGCGAAGCACAGCTCGAACTCGCCGACCGTGCGGAAGCGGTCGCACGCGCGCGGGCACTCGGCCGCGCCCGGCAGACACGGCTCCTCGAGCACCGGCTCGTTGCTCGCCGGGCAGGCCGCCAGGAACACCGCCAGCCCAGCCAGCGCTCGCATGCAGGACGTCATGATGAAGCCTCAAGCATACGCCGTGCTCAGCCACGAGCGAACCGCCATCGCAAATCCAGCCACTTGCAACGTGCGCCACGCCACCCGACGTTGCCGATCGCAACAGCGGGTGGGGACAGGCTCCTATGTCCGACGTATCTGGAATCGCAGGGGAATTCTGGCCTACCGCGGCCGAAAAGGGGACAGGCTCTACTGTCTCAAACCTTTAGAATCGTTGTTGATTTTGACCGTACCGCGGCTGAACATTGTTCACGCTGCAAACGTCCCGGGCGTTCAAGGCATGCAGACTTCATGTTTGATTACTCAATGTTGGACCGCTGTGACGACCCTTGAGGGCCGGTGAGATCGGGTTCGGTGGGCCTGCGGATGAACGATATTCAGCCGCGGTACGGTCAAATTCTAGAATGATCTTGGGAGTTTGAGACAGTAGAGCCTGTCCCTTTCTGGGCCGCGGTAGGGTCAAAATCCAACGCGATTACAGCTACCTAGGATATAGGAGCCTGTCCCCATGGTAGGCTGAGGGCGTGAGCGTTGCGGATCTGGAGCGCGTGCTGGCGGAGGCGCGGCCGGAGGCGATCGAGCGCGAGGTGGTGGAGCGGGCGCTGGGGGCGACGGGGGCGGGGATCGGCGCGCTGTTCCTGTGGGACAAGAAGGTGCGGGGCTTGGTGCTGTCGCACCACGTGGTCGAGGGCCTGGTGGTGACGCTGCCGGACACGGTGATCCGGGGTGACGGGCGGCCCGGGATCGCGGGGTGGGCGTTCGAGCAGGACGCGCCGTACCTGTGTCGCGACAGCGCGAGCGATGAGCACTACACGCGGTACTTGCTCGACGTGCGCGCGATCGCGGCGGCGCCGGTGCGCTGGCAGGGCAAGCCGATCGGCGTGATCACCGTGGCGACCCGGACGGGCACGCTCGACAAGGCGGCGCTGGCGGCCCTGACCGAGCTGGCGACCGCGGCGGCGCGGTTCGTGCGGCGCGCGCAAGCGGATCGGCAGAGCCGCGAGGAGACCGGGCGGCCGTTCCTGATCGGCGGGCTCAGCCCCGAGTGGCGCGAGGTCGAGCGCCGGATCGAGCTGGCGTCGCCGACCCGCGCGCCGATCCTGGTGCGCGGCGAGAGCGGCACCGGCAAGGATCTCGTGGCGCGCGCGATCCACGGCGCCAGCGGGCGCGCCGATCGACCGTACGTGACCGTCAACTGCGCGGCGATCCCCGAGACGCTGCTCGAGAGCATCCTGTTCGGGCACGTCAAGGGCGCGTTCACCGGCGCCAGCGCCGACAAGCTCGGCGAGTTCCAGAAGGCCGACCGCGGCACGCTGTTCCTCGACGAGGTCGGCGAGCTGCCGGTGGCGCTGCAGGCCAAGGTGCTGCGCGCGGTCGAGCAGGGCGAGGTCCAGCCGCTGGGCTCGAACACCGCGCCGGCGCGCGTCGACGTGCGGCTGGTGTGCGCGACCAACCGCGACCTCGAGGCGATGGTCGCCGACGGGCGCTTCCGCGACGACCTGTACTACCGGCTCGGCGTGATGACCTTGTCGCTGCCGCCGCTGCGCCGCTACAAGGAGCAGCTCGAGGTGATGGCGTCGGTGTTCATCGAGCAGGCCGCGGTCCGGCACGGCAAGCCGGCGCCGCGCCTGACGTCGACGACGATGGCGCGCCTGGCCGCGTACGACTATCCGGGCAACGTGCGCGAGCTGCGCAACGCGATCGAGCACGCCGTCATCCTCGCCACCGGCCCCGAGCTCGTGCCCGACGATCTGCCGCGCCCGTTCCAGGCCGGCCCGTCCGCGGCGAGGCGCCCCTCGCGCCCCGCCGCCCGCCCCACGCTAGCGACGCTCCGCGAGCAGTGGCTCGCGCCCCTCGAGCGGCGCTACTTGATCGATCTGCTGGCCGAGCACCGCGGCAACGTGCGCGCGGCGGCGGCCGCCGCCGGCGTCGACCCGGTCACGATGTACCGGCTCTTGCGCAAGCGCGGCATCGCGCTGCGTCGGACCGTGCACACCGACGACGCGTGACCTCAGAGGTTTTCGGCGGAGGACTCTGCCGCGGTGAGCCAAGCGATCGGAATCGCTGGTGCACCGAAGGCCGGCGACCACCGAGCCTCGACAAGACTTACAAGCTCTCAGCGGCGACGCTCGGTCGGTGGCTCGCGACCCTCGAGCGACGCGACCTGGTCGATCTGCTTGCCGAGCATCGCGGGCACGTTCGCGCCGCTGCGGCGGCGGCTGGAGTCGACCCAGTTCCGATGGACCGGCTGCTCGGCGAGCGCGGCGGCGCACTTCGTCGGACCGTGGACGCGGACGACGATCGACATCAGAGCAGCTCGATGGTCGGCAGCAGCGCGATGATCGAGTCGCGCGCGCGCTCGGCGTTGCTCTTCGAGGCGTAGACCTCGCTGGTGCCGATGATCTGGCCGTTGGTCGCGGTCAGGTTCAGGTAGTAGCCGTTGTTGCTCGACGGCAGCACCTCGTAGCGCGCGGCGGTGAGGCCGTTGTCGACCACCGAGAACGCGCCGTTGAGCGCGGCCGCCTCGCTGTCGTAGCGCTGCGAGCGGAGGACGATCTCGCCGTTGCCGGCGTGGAGGTTCCAGTAGTACTTGCCGCCGGCGTCGAGGTGCAGCGCGAAGCGGCGGCCGGTCGCGGTCGACCAGGCGGCGCGGTAGGCGCCGACGGCGGCCAGCGTGGCGTCGGCGTCGGCCTGGGCCGCGGCCATCGTCGCGTGGCTCTGGCTGGTCGCGATGATCGCGCCGTTGCCGGCCTTCAGGTTGAAGTACGCGCCGCCGCCCGCGTTGGGGCGCACGTCGTAGTGGCTCTTGTCGCCGCCATTGGCGAGCACCGAGAGCAGGCCGGTGAGCGCCGCAGTGCGCGCGCTGTAGCCCTGCGAGGTCACGAGGATCTCGCCGCGGCTGTCGAGCATGTGGAACCGGAACTGGCTGTCGCTGCTCTTCCAGAGCTCGAACGACGGACGGATCGACGTGTCACCCCAGGACGCGGCCTCGGAGACCTCGGAGGTGTCGACAGGCGCGTCGACGCAGGCGGCGGTGGCGGTGGCGAGGAGAACAGCGGTGAGCGTGGTCAGCAGGCGGCGCATCATGGTGACCGTCCTCTGAGCAACCTCGGTGCCAGGTCGAGAATCACGTAATCATGCGCAATCAATAGAAACGGTCAGGCATGTGGCTGCATCGACTGAATCTGTAGTTGCATGATTGCAACTGCAATTGCACTAGTGCCTATTTTCGAGGCAGAGACCCCGGAGCCTGTCCTGGGACCCCGGAGTCTGTCCCCAAATCTGCCGCGGTACGGGCAAAAACAATAACGATCCCGGACACCTGGGACCCCGGAGCCTGTCCCCGAAATCTGCCGCGGTACGGGCAAAAACAATAACGATCCCGGACACCTGGGACCCCGGAGCCTGTCCCCAAATCTGCCGCGGTACGGGCAAAAACAATAACGATCCCGGACACCTGGGACCCCGGAGCCTGTCCCCAAATCGGCCGCGGTACGGGCAAAATCAATAACGATCCCGGAGACATGGGACCCCGGAGCCTGTCCCCCAATCGGCCGCGGTACGGGCAAAAACAATAACGATCCCGGACACCTAGGACCCCGGAGCCTGTCCCCAAATCGGCCCCGGTACGGGCAAAATCAATAGCGATCCCGGACACCTGGGACCCAGGAGCCTGTCCCCAAATCGGCCGCGGTACGGGCAAAAACAATAACGATCCCGGTTACCTAGGACCCCGGAGCCTGTCCCCAAATCGGCCGCGGTACGGGCAAAAACAATAACGATCCCGGTCACCTGGGACCCCGGAGCCTGTCCCCAAATCGGCCGCGGTGCGGGCAAATTCCATAACGGTCTCGGACACCTGGGACCCCGGAGCCTGTCCCCAAATCCGCCGCGGTACGGGCAAAATCAATAGCGATCCCAGACACCTGGGACCCAGGAGCCTGTCCCCCATTTCGGTCCCCCATTTCGGTCCCGCGCGCTCGCGCCGTAGCCTTGGATCGCTTCTCGGTGAGAATCGCGCGTGCCGCCACGTCATAGGTCAAGGTCCGCCGCCAGGCGCGCCGAGCGCAGGGGTGGGTGGGTCCCCGAAGGCCGCGTAATTTCCACGGCTCGGTGGTGTGACCAAGGCGGGGCGTGGTGCGGCAGCCCGCTCGCATCGAGCCGGGTCCCCCGAACCGCGGCCCGAGGGGAGCCCGCTCCACCCCCAGCGCCACTCGCACTTGGTCCGACGCCGACGACGCCCGACGCGCGGACGCGGACGCGGACGCCGACCTCCGACGCCGACGCCGACGCCGACGCCGGCGACCTCCGACGGCGACCTCCGACGGCGACCTCCGACGCCGACAGCATCCCAGTGGTGATCGATCACACACGCCGCGCGGGCGGTCCGGCCGCGCGCCGGGGCTGGGGCCGGAGTACGATGGCCGGATGCAGGTCCGCGCCCGGTGGATGACGCTGATCGGTCTGGCTCTGACCGTCGGCTGTGGGCCGTCCGATGGACCGAACCGCCCGCCGACGATCTCGGGGAGCCCGCAGTCGACGCCGGAGGACGTGAGCCTGCAGGCGACCATGACGGCCAGCGACCTCGACGGCGACGCGCTCGAGTTTCGCTACACCGGCGTCAGCCACGGCACGGTCACCGGCGTGGGCCCGATGTTCACGTACACGCCCGCGCCCGACTACAACGGCGCCGACGCGGTCACCGTGACCGTGCTCGACGGCGAGGCCCAGGCCACCGCGATCATCGCGATCGAGGTGATCGCGGTCAACGATCCACCGGTGGCGATGGCCGACGGCCTCGCGGCGCTCGAGAACACGCCGCTGGTCGCGCCCCTCGCTGCGCTGACGGCCAACGACACCGACGTCGACGGCGACGCGCTCACCGTGACCCAGGTCAGCGCCGGCGCCAACGGCACGGTGGCGATCGAGGGCGACCAGCTCCGGTTCATCCCGACGTCGGGGTTCGTGGGCGCCGCGAGCTTCAGCTACACGGTCAGCGACGGCGTCGAGGCGGTCGAGGCGCCGGTGACGGTGACCGTCGGCGACGTCAACGATCCGCCGGTCGCGACCGACGACGTCGCGACCACGGCCGAGGAC
Organism: Myxococcales bacterium; assembly: GCA_016717005.1. NCBI lineage: Bacteria > Pseudomonadati > Myxococcota > Myxococcia > Myxococcales > Myxococcales bacterium. Next base: position 1,189,651 of record JADJUF010000037.1, read on the forward strand.
ACCCCGGCGATGATCACCGCGGCGACGCTGACGGCCAACGACACCGACCCCGAGGGGCAGACGCTCGCGGTCACCGCGGTCGCCGACGCGGTCCACGGCACGGTGGCGCTGGTCGGCGCGACGATCACGTTCACGCCCGAGCCCGACTACGTCGGCGCAGCCGCGTTCGACTACACCGTGTCCGATGGCGCCGCCACCGACGTCGGCACCGTCGCGATCACGATCACGCCGGTGCAGGACGCGCCGGTCGCGGTCGACGACGCCGCGACGACCGAGGAGGACACCCCGCTGGTCGTGGCCGCCGCCACGCTGGCGGCCAACGACGTCGACGTCGACGGCGACGCGCTCACGGTGATCGCGGTGGCCAACCCGAGCGGCGGCACGGTCGCGCTGGTCGCCGGCACGGTCACCTTCACACCGGCCCCCAACCTCACCGGCACCGCTGGGTTCGACTACACCGTGTCCGACGGCGGGCGCACCGACGTCGGCCACGTCGCGATCACGGTGACGCCGGTGCCCGACGCGCCGGTGGCCGGCGACGACGTCGCGACGACCGACGAGGACACGCCGCTCATGATCCCCGGCGCGACGCTCACGGCCAACGACGCCGACGTCGACGGGCCATCGCTGACCGTGGTCGCGGTCGGCAACGCGCTCAACGGCGCCGTCGACGTCACCGGCGGCGCGGTCACGTTCACGCCGGCGACCAACTTCAACGGCGTCGCGTCGTTCGAGTACACGGTGTCCGACGGCGGGTTGTCCGACGTCGGCCTGGTCACCGTCACGGTCCTGCCGGTCAACGACGCGCCGGTCGCGGTCGACGACGCGGTCGCGATCGCCGAGGACGATCCCGGCACGGACGTCTTCGTCCTCGCCAACGACGGCGACATCGACGGGCCCGGCCCGCTGGTCTTGGTCGACGTCCTCAACCCGCTGAACTGCACCGCGACCAAGGTCGCCAACCGCGTGCTGGTGGTGCCGGCGCCCGACTTCGCCGGCACCGCCTCGTTCGACTACCACGTCGGCGACGGCGCCGGCGGGCTCGACCTCGGCCACGCCGTGATCACCGTGCTGCCGGTCAACGACGCGCCGGTCGCGGCCGCGGTGATGATCTCGACCGACGAGAACAGCCCCGTGGTCGTGCCGCTGACCGCGACCGACATCGACTCGCCGAGCGTCACGTTCGCGGTCGGCGCGCCCAGCTCGGGCGCCGTCGGCGCGGTCACGTCGACCGGCCCGCTGACCGCGACCGTGACGTTCACGCCGACCGCGGGCTTCACCGGCCTGGCCACGTTCACGGTCACCGCCAGCGACGGCGCGGCCAGCTCGGCCCCGGCCCTGGTCACGGTCACGGTCGTCGACGCGCCGGTGTGCGGCGACGGCGAGCTCGACCCGGGCGAGCAGTGCGACGACACCAACAACGTCGGGCTCGACGGCTGCTCGGGCACCTGCCGCACGGAGACGTTGTTCTTCTCCGAGTACGTCGAGGGCGTCACCGGCAGCAACAAGGCCATCGAGATCATGAACCCGCTGCCGACGCCGGCGAGCCTCGTGGGCTGTTCGCTGCGGCTGTACTCGAACGGCGCGATGGCCCCGACCTCGACCCTGACCTTGTCCCAGACGATCGCGTCGCACGACGTGCTGGTGCTGTGCAACCCGTCGGCGTCGGCGCCGGTGTTGGCGCTGTGCGACGTCACCGCGACCGGCAGCACGATCAACTGGAACGGCGACGACGCGATCGAGCTGTTCTGCAGCGGCGTGTCGGTCGACGTGTTCGGCCAGCTCGCGTTCGACCCCGGCACCGCCTGGGGAACAGGCCTGACCTCGACCGTCGATCACACGCTCCGCCGCAAGTGCACGGTCACCTCCGGCGATCTGATCGGCAGCGATCCGTTCGACCCCGCGGTCGAGTGGGACGGCTTCGCCGGCGACACCTTCGGCGACCTCGGCAGCTACAGCTGCCCGTAGCGTGCAGGCCGCGGGGCCGGCACGAGCGGCGCGCCGCTGGCGAGGTTCGGCGCGCTCGGCAGCTACAGCTGCCCGTAGCGTGCAGGCCGCGGGGCCGGCACGAGCGGCGCGCCGCCGGCGATACCTTCGGCGACCTCGGCAGCTACAGCTGCCCGTAGCGTGCAGGCCGCGGGGCCGGCACGAGCGGCGCGCCGCTGGCGAGGTTCGGCGACCTCGGCAGCTCCAGCTGTCCGTCGCGTGCAGGCCGCGGGGCCGGCACCAGCAGCGCGCCGCTGGCGAGGTTCGGCGCGCTCGGCAGCTCCAGCTGTCCGTCGCGGGCAGGCCGCGGGGCCGGCACGAGCGGCGCGCCGCTGGCGACACCTTCGGCGCGCTCGGCGGCGACAGTGGCCGGTCGCGTGCAGGCCGCGGGGCCGGCCAGCGGCGCGCAGCGCGCGCGGTTCGGCGACCTCGGCAGCTCCAGCTAGCCGCTCACCCCGCGTCGTAGCGCACCCGCGCGCGCAGCTCGCTCGGCGTCGGCAGGTCGACGTCGCGGAACGCGCGCGCCATCGCCACCGGGCTGCCGTAGCCGACCCGGTCGGCGACCTCGGCCACCGACGCGTCGGGCGCGCTCAGCAGCAGCAGCGCGGCGCGCAGGCGCAGGAGCCGCGTGATGTGGCGGAAGTTGCCGCCGAACAGATCGAACTCCTGGGCCAGCGCCTTGAGCTCGCGTCGGACCTGGCGGCTCGACCGGCCGCTGGTCGCGGCCACCTGGTCGATCGTGATCGCGGTGGCGTAGGCGTCGTAGGCCGGCGTCACCGCCTGCCACAGCCGGGCCAGCCCCGGCGGCTCGGCGTGGGTCAGCGCCGGCGTCGCGGTGAGCACGCCGTCGCGGACGAGGTCGTCGAGGAACGCCTGCACCGGCGCTAGCGGCGCGACCCCGGCCGCGGGCGTGCCGGTGAGCGCGAACAGCGTCGCCACGCTGGCCCAGGTCCGCGCCGACAGCGGCCGCGCGCCGGCCGCCAGGCCGATCGGGCCGCGCACCAGCCGCGCCGCGATCCGCATCTCGACGGTCATCGACGGATCGCCGCCGGAGCGGAACCAGCGCGCGCCGCGGGTCGGGCGCTCGAGCTCGGTCTCGCCGAGCACCCACAGCCCCGGCGCCGACGTCGTGGTCGCGCCGGTCGCCATCGATCCGGCCGCGACCACGTAGATCGTGGCGACCGCGCGCGCGACCGGACTCGGCGGCACGAACCGTGAGTCGAACCGCAGCCGGTGCTTCGCCATCACGTGCATGCGCAGCGCGCGGTCGAGGAACAGCGCCGAGCGCAGGTGCGCGCCAGCGAAGTCGGTCTGGCTAGCCGCGAACAACATCGACGGGCGTCGGTCTTAGCACGCGCGGCCCGGGCCACGCGCGCGTGCTAGGTTGAACGCATGGCCAAGCTGCGCGTGAGGTACAACGCCCCGGTGGTCCTGACGTTCGCCCTCGCGGCGGCGGTCGTGCAACTCCTGCCCGAGAGCATCCAGCGCTACTTCGCGGCCTGGCCCGAGTTCTACGACTGGCGCAGCTACCTGGGCCTGTTCTCGCACATCCTCGGCCACGCCGGCTGGGATCACCTGCTCGCGAACTTCTCGATCATCCTGATCATCGGGCCGATCCTCGAGGAGCGGCACGGCTCGGCGTCGCTCCTGGGTATGATCCTCATCACCGCGCTCATCACCGGGCTCATCAACGTCGCGTTCACCAACCAGTACCTGGTCGGCGCCAGCGGCATCGCGTTCATGATGGTGGTGCTGGCGTCGGTGGCCAACATCAAGGCCGGCGAGATCCCGCTCACCTTCATCGCGGTCGCGGTGCTGTTCATGGGCCGCGAGGTCGTCGGCGCGTTCAAGGACGACCAGGTCTCGCAGGCCGCGCACCTGATCGGCGGCACGATCGGCGGCGCGTTCGGGTTCCTCGGCGCGGGGCGCGGCGGCGCGCGTCCGCCGGCGCTCGCGGCTGGCGCGCCCCCGCGGTCACCTGGGCCTGGGCCTGGGCCCGGGCCCAAGCTGCCCAAGCTGCCCGGCTGATCCGGGCTAGAGTGCGCGCCATGACGCGCACCCTCGGAACCTCCGTCCTGTTGATCGCCACGCTCGTCGCCGCCTCGGCGGCCTGCAAGAAGAAGTCGACCGAGCCCGCCGCGGGTTCCGGTTCTGGCACCGGCACGGCCGCGGGCACCGGCTCGGGCACGGCCGCGGGCACCGGCGCGGGCACGGCCGCGGGCACGGCCGCGGGCACCGGTTCGGGCACTGGCGCGGGCATGGCGGCCGCCGGGCTGCCGCACTTCATGGAGGGGCTGGCCACGCCCGAGTCGGTCCTGTACGACGCGGCCAACGACCGCTACCTGGTGGCCAACATCAACGGCGGGCCGGCCGACGTCGACGACAACGGCTTCATCACCGTGCTCTCGCCCGACGGCAAGGTCGTCGCGGCCAAGTGGATCGACGGCGCGGCCGCCGACGTCACGCTGAGCGCGCCCAAGGGCATGGCGATCAGCGGCGGCAAGCTGTGGGTGGCCGACGTCTCGGCGGTGCGCACGTTCGACCTGGCCACGGGCAAGCCGCTGGCCGAGATCAAGATCGACGGCGCCGACTTCCTCAACGACGTCGCCGCGACCGCCGACGGCGGCGTCGTCGTCTCGGACACCGGGGTCGACAAGACCTTCACGCCGACCGGCAACGACGCGATCTACCGGATCGGCGCCGACGGCAAGGTCACGACCGTGATCAAGGACAAGGCCCTGGGCGGGCCCAACGGCGTCCACGTCACGGCCGACGGCACGATCTGGGTCGTCACCAACGGCACCGGCGAGCTGTACGCGATCGATCCCAGCGGCGCGAAGCAGCCGGGCGAGAAGCTGCCCAAGGGCAGCCTCGACGGCCTGGTCGCGCTCGACGGCGGCGACCTGCTGGTGTCGTCGTGGGAGGGCAGCGCGGTCTTCCGCGGCAAGCCGGGCGGCCCCTGGACCGCGGTGGCCGAGGGCCTCAAGGCGCCGGCCGACATCGGCTGGGACAGCAAGCGCGGCTGGCTGCTGGTGCCGCTGTTCAACGACAACATGATCCACACCGTCGCGATCGCGAAGTAGCGCGGTCGCGAAGGCGCGACGTCGGGCGGGCGGGGCGCGGCGCCGACGGGGAGCGGCGGGGGGGGGGGGGGGGGGGGGGGGGGGGGGGGGGGGGGGGGGGGGGGGGGGGGGGGGGGGGGGGGGGGGGGGGGGGGGGGGGGGGGGGGGCGGGGGGGGGGGGGGGGGGGGGGTGGGGGGGGGGGGGGGGGGGGGGGCGGGGGGGCGCGGGGGGGAGCGCACGGCGGTCAGCCCGCGGGCGTCAGCCCGGGCTCGGCTCGGGCGGCAGCGCCGTCATCAGCCGGTTCCGGCCGGCGTGCTTGGCGGCGTACAGGCGCTCGTCGGCGCAGGCCAGGAGCGTCATCGCGTCGCCGCCGTCGTCGGGGAACTGCGCGACGCCGCCGGAGAAGGTGTAGCGCGGCACCGCCTCGGTGCCGGGCCGATCGCTCAGGCGCGCCCGCAGCGCGTCGAGCACGCCGGCCGCCTGCGCGGCGGTGGCCCGGCGCATGACCACGACGAACTCCTCGCCGCCGTAGCGGCCGACCAGGTCGCTGCCGCGCAGGCGCTCGGACAGCACCGCGGCGAAGTCGCGCAGGACCGCGTCGCCGATCAGGTGGCCGTGCTGATCGTTGACCTGCTTGAAGAAGTCGACGTCGAGGAGCGCGACCGCCACCGGCTCGCCGATCGACGCGGCCGCGGTCAGCGCCGCGGTCAGCTGCTCGAGCGCGAACCGCCGGTTGTAGATGCCGGTCAGGCCGTCGCGGATCGCCAGATCGCGCAGGTGGGCCTCGCTGGCGCGCAGCGCGGCCTCGGCCCGCCGCTGCAGCGTCACGTCGCGGAAGCTCCAGACCCGGCCGACGATGTCGCCGCGCAGGCGCTGGGGCCGGCCGGTGCGCTCGTAGATGCGGCCGTCGCGGAGCTGGATCACGTCGACGGTGTCGTCGGCGGCCTCGGCCAGGATGTCGGTGGCGTCGGCGAGCAGGCCGGCGAGCTGCTCGGTGCGCGCGGCCAGGTGCGCCTTCATCGCCGCGACGTCGCGCGGCGGCGTGTCCAGCTCCCACATCTCGAGGAAGCGTCGGTTGAACGCGACGACCTTGGCGCCGTCGACGGCCACGATGCCCTCGCCGGTCGACTCGAGCGTCGCCGCCAGCAGCGCCTCGCGTCGGGCCCGCTGGGCCAGCTCGAGCGCGAGCGACGCCAGGCTCGCGAGGAACGCGGCGTCGCGCTGCTCGGACGTGGTCCAGTCGCGCCGACCGCCGATGTGCTCGTTGCACACGACGCCGACCAGCGCGCCGCCGGTGCGCAGCGGCGCGTCGAGCAGCGCGCCGATCTCGAGCGGCGTCAGGTAGCCCGGCGAGAACTCGGCGGTGCGGGGATCGGTGTGGGCGTCGAACGCCGCGATCGGCTCCTCGCTCTCGAGCGCCGCGAAGTAGGCCGGGAACGTGGTGGCCTCGAGGACGATGCCGTTCGTGTGCCGGCCAAGGGCGCGCTCGTACAGGTCGGCGCACCGCAGCGAGCGGCGGTCCTCGGACAGGAGCCAGACGCTGCAGCGCGCCACGTCGATCGCGGTGCAGCCGGTCTCGGTGATCGCGCGGATCGCGCCGTCGGGATCGCCCTCGTACCGGCGCCAGACCCGGGCCAGCTCGGACAGCGCGTCGGCCGAGGTCGGCGCTCGGGTCACGTCTGGGTCAGGTGGCGACAACCGGCCCAGTGTAACAGGATCGGGCCGTCACCTGATCGGGGTGAGGCCGCGCACGGTCGGGCGCCGGCGCGGCTCGACCTCGGCGGGCCAGACGACCGCCGGCATCGGCGTCGCCGGCCGCGCCAGCAGGTAGCCCTGGCCGTACCGGGCGCCCGCGGCGATCACCGCCTCGAGCTCGGCGACCTCCTCGATGCCCTCGGCCACGACCTTGGCGCCGAGGTCGTTGCAGAGCTGGACGATGCCGGTGACCAGCTTGAACAGCCGACTGCCGATCACCAGGCCGGCGACCAGGTCGCGATCGAGCTTGACCACGCGCGGGTTGAGGTCGGCGATGTACTTCAGGTTCGAGTAGCCGGCGCCGAGGTCGTCGACGACCAGGTGCACGCCGCGGCCGCGGACCTCCGCCAGCATGTTCTTGCACAGCGCGAAGTGCGACAGCGGCACGCCCTCGGTGATCTCCAGGTAGACGTCCTCGGAGTGCTGGAAGATCGGATCGTCGGGCTGGACCACCCAGCCCTCGTTGAGCTCGGCCGGGTTGAGGTTGAGGAACAGCGGCACGTCGGGGCAGCCGTCGACCGCGAGCGTGCGCAGCTTGCGGCCGAGCTCGCCGGTGACGCCGTGCTTGGCGGCGGCGGCGAACAGGTCGAGCGGGCCCTTGAACTCGGGCGCGGTGGTGCGGGCCAGCGCCTCGTACGCGAACGTGCGGCGGGTGCGCAGATCGACGACGGGCTGGTAGACGACGAACAGCTCGTCGCTGACCAGCACGCGGTGGATGGGATCGCGCGATGGCGGCTGCCGCGTGGGTCGCCTCACCGGGCTGAGCCTATCAAACCTGGGTCGCGGCGCGCACGGGGTTCGGGTGCGGGCGGGGTTGCGGTCGCCATCCGGAGCCGCCCGAGGCGGTCAGGCGTCGAGCGCCAGCTGGGTCGCCCGCGCCAGGTTGCGCTCGAGCTGCTGCCGCCCGGCGGCGTACTGCACCGGCCAGGTGACGTCGGCGAAGCCCTGCGCGGCCGCGGCGTGCAGCGTCCAGTACGGGTCGGCCAGGTGCGGCCGCGCCAGCGCGCACAGGTCGGCGCGGCCGGCGGCGATGATCGTGTTGACGTGGTCGGCCTCGAAGATGTTGCCGACCGCGATCGTCGGGAGCTTGAGCGTGTTGCGGATCTGATCGGCGAACGGCACCTGGAACATCCGGCCGTAGACCGGGCGCTCGTCCTTGACCACCTGGCCCGACGAGACGTGGACGATGTCGACGCCGGCGGCCTGGAACCGCCGCGCGATCTCGACCGCGTCGTCGCCGGTGTTGCCGCCGGGCGCCCAGTCGTGCGCGCTCAGCCGCACCGACATCGGTCGGTCGGCCGGCCAGACCGCGCGCATCGCCGCGAACACCTCGAGCGGGAACCGGCACCGGCGCTCGAGATCGCCGCCGTAGTCGTCGGCGCGCCGGTTGGTCAGCGGCGACAGGAACGACGACAGCAGGTAGCCGTGGGCGCAGTGCAGCTCGAGCAGATCGAACCCGCACCGCGCGGCGCGCTTGGTCGCGGCGACGTGGGCGGCCAGGACCGCGTCCAGGTCGGCCCGGGTCATCGTGCGCGGCACCGCCGACACGCCGGTCAGGTACGGCAGCGGCGACGGCGCCACCAGCGGCCAGCCGCCGCTGGCCAGCGGCTGATCGACGCCCTCCCACGCCAGCTGGGTCGAGCCCTTGCGCCCGGCGTGGCCGAGCTGCAGCGCGATCTTGGTCGCGCCGGCGCGGTGGACGTAGCCGACGATGCGGGTCCACGCGGCCTCGTGGGCCTCGGTCCACAGCCCGGCGCAGCCCGGCGTGATGCGCGCGTCGGCGGCGACGCAGGTCATCTCGGTGAACAGCAGCCCGGCGCCGCCGGTCGCGCGGCTGCCGTAGTGGACCAGGTGGAAGTCGTCGGGCGTGCCGCGCTGGGCCGAGTACATGCACATCGGCGACACCGCGACCCGGTTGTCGATGGTGAGGCCGCGCAGGCGCAGCGGCGTGAACATCGGCGGCACGACCCGATCGCCCAGGCCGCTGGCGCGGGTCAGCCAGCGATCGACCTGCTCGACGTAGGCCGGGTCGCGCAGGCGCTGGTTGGCGTGGCCGACCCGCTGGCTGCCGGTCAGCAGCGAGAACACGAACTGCTGCGGCGGCAGGTCGACGTAGCGATCGACGTGCTCGAACCAGGTCATCCGGTTGCGCGCGGCGCTCTGGAGCTTGAGCGCCTCGACCTCGCGCTCGGCCTGGTACCGCGCCAGCTGGGTCGGCACGTCGCCGTCGGTCGACTGCAGCACCGCCGCGAGCGCGATCGCGTCCTCCATCGCCAGCTTGGTGCCCGACCCGATCGAGAAGTGCGCGGTGTGGGCGGCGTCGCCCAGGAGCACGATGTTGTCCTTGTACCAGCGCTCGCACAGCACCCGGTTGAAGCGCAGCCACACCGCGGCGCCGCGCAGGTGGCGCGCGTTCGACACCAGCCGGTGGCCGTCGAGCAGGTCGGCGAACAGCTCCTCGCACATCCCGATCGACTCCTCGGCGGTCATCGTCGGCACGCCGGCGGCGCGCCAGACGTGCTCGGGCGTCTCGACGATGAACGTCGACATCTCGTCGTCGAACCGGTACGCGTGCAGGTTGAACCAGCCGTGCGGGGTCTCGCGGAACGCGAACGTGAACGCGTCGAGCTTCTTCTTGGTGCCGAGCCAGATGAACCGGCAGTCGCCGACCTGGACGCGCGGGTTGAAGTGGGCCTCGTGCTTCTTGCGCGTGACCGAGTGGACCCCGTCGGCGCCGATCACCAGATCGTAGCTCCGGGCGTAGACGTCGGGATCGCTGAACTCGCGCTCGTACTCGACCTGCACGCCCAGCGCCGCGGCCCGGCGCTGGAGGATCTGCAAGAGCTTCATCCGGGCGATGCCGGCGAAGCCGTGGCCGCCCGAGGTGATCTTCTCGCCGCGGAAGTAGGTGTCGATGTCGTCCCAGTGCCGGAACGAGCGCTCGATCTCGTCGACGACCTCGGGCGCGTGGGCCCGGAACCCGGCCATCGTCTGGTCGGAGAAGACGACGCCCCACCCGAAGGTGTCGTCGGCGCGGTTGCGCTCGAACACCGTGACGTCGTGGCGCGGATCCGCCTGCTTCATCAGGATCGCGAAGAACAGGCCGGCGGGGCCGCCGCCGAGACAGAGGATGCGCATGGGAGACTCCAAGGAGGCGCGGTCGGGTCTGGCAGACCCAGCCTGGTTCAGATCTTGGCGGCGAAGCCGTAGGCCTCGGGGTGCTCGAGCGGCGGCAGCACCGACTCCTGGACGAGCAGCGTCCGCACCGCCCACACGTCGCGGAAGATGCGATAGCGCAGCGCGGTCTGGTCGAGGTACTCGACGCCGGCCGAGCCGCCGGTGCCGGTGCGGCGGCCGATGATGCGCTCGACCATGCGGGCGTGGCGCTGGCGGAAGATCACGAACGCCTGCTCGAACGCCACCAGGCTGTCGATGACGGCGCGCGGCCAGGCCAGGAGCGGCAGCTCGCGGTAGCTCTCGATGAAGATCAGCGCGGCCCGCACCCGCGAGGCCCGGGCCCGATCGGGCTCGGCCACGTCGGCGGCCAGCAAGAAGTCGCGGGCGCCGTCGATCTCGCGCTGGAAGCGCTCGTCGAGGCGATCGGCGTCGGCCGGGTTGCGCGTCGCCTCCTTGGCCAGGGCCAGCGCGGCCCGGGCGCTGCCGGCGTGGGCCGCGCAGTAGCGCTCGATGAAGGCGCGCACCCGGGCGTCGTCGTCGGCGTGGCCCGGCATCGAGCCCTGGATGGGTGTGCGGTGCAGCCAGTCGGAGATCGCGTCGACCAGGGTCGGCGTGTCGGCGAGGGCCGCGTCGACCCGGCGCGACGCCGAGGTGGCGCTGCCGTCGGGGTTCTTCAGCATCGCCATGTAGCTCTTCTCCTGGCCGAGCGGGATGCGCATCGCCTCGGGCAGGCCCGCCAGGATCTCGATCTGCCGCAGCTGGGCCGACTGGAAGCCGCTGGCTGGGTTGAGCTTGTCCCGGAACGCCAGGTAGTCGCGCGTCGTCATCGTCTCCATCAGCGCGAAGTGGCCGGCGATGAGCCCGAGGATCTGCGACATGCGGTCGATGCCGCGCACCGCCGACGCCAGCGCCTGCTCGGGCACGGGCACCTGGACGAACAGGTCGCGCGCGGCCACGAGCTCGCGCAGGATCAGGCGCATCCACAGCTCGTCGATCTGGTGGATGGTGATGAACATCACCTCGTCGTTCGCGAGCTTGTCGGCGTCGGGCTCGAGCCCGGCCTGCAGCGACAGGAGCTCCTCGACCCGGATGTAGTCCCAGTACGCGGTAGGGGTGCGCGCCATCGCCGGCGAGTGTCGTCAGATCGACGGGCCAGCACAAGCGCTCCCGCGGGCCGCCGCCGCTGCGTCAGCCTGGCGCGCTCGCGCCGCGCCGCGGCAGGCCGCCCGCGCACCGACGGCGGCGACGACGGGCGCACCGACGGGCGCGACGCCGACGGCCGCGCGCCGCGACGGGCGCGCAGCGCGATCAGCGGGTCTCGGCCCAGCGGCGGAACGCCGCGACGGTGCGCTGCGCGGTGTCGTCGGCGAGCGCGGCCTGGGCCCAGCGCGGCACGGTGCGGCCGGCCCAGGTGCGGAGCTGGTAGTGCAAGAGGCAGCGATCGTCGGCGATCGCCTCGATCCGCGCCACGCCCTCGAGGCCGCGGGCGTCGTCGACGACGGCCGGCGACCACCCGAGCGTGCGGGTGTCGTCGTCGTAGGTGTAGCGCAGCCGGTAGTCGAGGCTGCCGGTCGACGGCATCGACGTGAACTGCACGACCGCGGGGCGGACGCTGTCGCCCTCGATCACCCGGGCGTCGGCGATGCCCGGCACCCACGCGGGCGTCGCGGCGATGTCGGCGAGGAGCTGCCAGGCGCGCGCGGCGGTACAGCGGACCTCGATCGTTGCCTCGAGCACGCCGGGACTATACGGCATCGCAGGTCAGGGTGGGGGCTCGACGTCCGGCGGCGGCGCCACCGCGGCCATGGCGACGGTGCGCTGGCCGATGAACACCCCCAGCTGGCGGTTGAAGTCGTCGGCGAGCTGCGAGGTCCCGGCCGACAGGCCCCGGGCGCGATCGAGGCCGGCGATCAGCAGGTCGGTGGTGATGAGCGTCAGGATCCAGACGTTGGTGAGGAACGTGCCCGCCAGGTTGACGACGGTGATGAGCTTCCACTCGAGCTGCTCGACCAGCTCGCCGAGGGCCAGCAGCATGAACAGCGCGGCCACCACCAGCGCCGCCAGGTACATCAGCCGGGCCTTGCGGACGCCGGCGATGGCCTCGTCGCGGGTCAGCGGCCGCGCCAGCAGGTAGCCGCCGCGGCCGAGCAAGAACTCGGCGCCGATGATGCCGACGATCGCGACCGCGAAGTAGCCCGAGCCGGTGAGCTGGTACGGCACGATCAGCACGACGTAGATGAACAGCGCGTAGATCGGCGCGCCGAGGACGATCAGCCAGCCGGGCGCGGCCGAGCCCGGGAACAAGAGCTTGGTGACGGTGGCGGCGCGCACCATGCCGGGGATCAGCGACACCGCCTTGGGCGCGAGGGTCATCATCGCCTGGAGCGAGAAGCCGATCCCGAGCAGGAGCGACAGCGCGCGGGTCTGCTCCGGCGACGCGCCCTCGAGCAGCTCGCCGGTGAGGCTGCGCAGCGGGTACAGGTAGACGACGAACGGCGCGAGGAAGAACACCAGCCACCCCCACGCCAGGCGCCGGCGCTGCCGGCGCCAGTGGGTCCACGCCGACAGCTGCCACCAGGCCAGGCCGCAGAACATGATCTCGGCCAGCAGCGGGATGGTCTGGAGCGTGCGGAACGTGCTGGCGATCGAGTCGGGCAGGGCCGAGTCCTCGCCGTAGATCTCGTAGGCCTTGAGGGCGATCAGCGGGACCAGCAGCGTCGCGACCGCGAACAGGATCGAGCGGCGCCACGCCAGGAACGCCTGGAACGACGGCTCGGTGACGCCGGCGCGCTCGAGCGCGGCCCGCTCGGCGGGCAGCACCTCGTCGGGCTCGATGCGCAGCCGGACCGCGCGCAGCAGCGACAGGCGCAGGAACGCGAAGAAGCCGTGGCCGGGCGGCTTCGGCGGCCGCGGCGCCGCGGGCGGATAGCCGTACGGTTGCGGCGGGGACGCGCCGTGCTGCGGGTACGGCTGGTGCGGGTACGCGCCGTGCTGCGGTTGCTGCGGGTACGCGCCGTGCTGCGGCTGCTGCGGATACGCGCCGTGCTGCGGTTGCGGTGGGTACGCGCCGTGCTGCGGTTGCGGTGGGTACGCGCCGTGCTGCGGTTGCTGTGGGTACGCGCCGTGCTGCGGCTGCTGTGGGTACGCGCCGTGCTGCGGTTGCGCGCCGTGCTGCGGTTGCGCGCCGTGCTGCGGTTGCGCGCCGCGCTGCTGCGGCGGCGGGTAGGCGCCGTGCTGCGGTTGCGCGCCGTGCTGCGGTTGCGCGCCGTGCTGCGGTTGCTGCGGATACGCGCCGTGCTGCGGCTGCTGCGGATACGCCCCTGGTTGCTGCGGCGCGGCCGTCGGTGGCTGCGGCGCGGGCGTGGGCGGCTGCACCGGCGCGGGGCCTGCGGGCGGCGGTCCCGGCGGGATGCCCGACCCGGGCACGATCGGCCGCGCGGGCTGACCGAACGGTGGTGGTGGCCCTCGGCGCGGATCGCGCGGATCCCCCTGCGACATCCACGGAGCGTACCCCGCGCGGGCGGTCCGCGGGTCAGCGCGCGCCGGCGAGGATGCGCTCGCACAGCTGCGCGTACGACATCCCGGCGCGCTTCGCGATCTTGGGCAACAGGCTGGTCGCGGTCATGCCCGGCAGCGTGTTGACCTCGAGCACGAACGCGGCGCCAGCGCCGTCGATGCGCACGTCGGGGCGCGCGTGGCCGCTGCAGCCCAGCGCCTTGTACGCGGCCAGCGCGTGGGCCTCGCACCGGGCCAGCACGTCGGCGTCGATCTCGGGCGGCACCAGGTACTGCGTGTCGGTGCGCAGGTACTTGGCCTCGTAGTCGTAGAACCGCGTGGCCGGGCGCACCTCGACCGAGCCGAGCACCGCGCCGTCGAGGATGCCGACGAACACCTCGGTGCCGGCGATGTACTCCTCGACCAGCACCGGGCCGTGGTGGTGCCGCGCCAGCGCCACGGCCGCCGCGCACTGCGACGCGTCGTCGACGACCGACACGCCGACCGAGCTGCCCTCGTCGGCGGGCTTGACCACCAGCGGGTAGCCGAAGTCCGCGAGCGCCGCGGGGCCGTCGCCGCCGTCGGCGGGGCCCTCGTCCTTGCCCGGCAGCAAGCGCCAGCGCGGCGTCGGGATGCCGTGGCTCTCGAAGATGCGCTTGGACGCGACCTTGTCCATCGCCAGGGCGCTGGCGAGGATGCCCGAGCCGGTGCACGGGACGCCGAGGCACGCGCACAGGCCCTGGACCGCGCCGTCCTCGCCGAACGTGCCGTGCAGCGCGTTCCAGACGACGTCGACCCGGTGCTCGACGAGGAGCGCCGCCAGGGACGTGCCGGCCTGCCAGTCGATGGCGACGGCCTGGTAGCCGGCCTCGAGGAGCGCGGCGTGGACGCCGGCGCCGGTCTTGAGGGACACGTCGCGCTCGGCCGAGAGCCCGCCGAGGACGACGCCGATACGCTTGTCGCGGAACGCTTCGATCATGTGACCTCTCCGATGACCTTGACCTCGAGCTCGAGGGTGACGCCGTGGACCTCGCGCACGCGGGCGCGGACGCGCTCGATCAGCGCGAGCATGTCGGCGCAGGTGGCGTGGCCGGTCGACACCAGCCAGTTGCCGTGGACCGGCGAGCACACCGCGTCGCCGACCTGCCAGCCCTTGCAGCCAGCGCGCTCGATCAGCTGGCCGGCGAACTGGCCGGGCGGGTTCTTGAAGGTCGAGCCGTTCGACGACACCTTCTTGGGCTCGCGGGCGTGGCGGCGGGCGCGCAGCTCGCGGATCTCGGCGTCGGCCTCGGCCCGCGGGCGCGGGCGCAGGGTCAGGCCGGCGCGCACGACCAGCTCGGTCGGCGGCAGGTCGCTGGCCCGGTAGCGGAAGCCGCACGCGGCGTGGTCGCGGCGCACGACGGTGGCGTCGGCCAGGCGCACGCTCTCGACCCAGGTGACGACGCTGGTGAACTCGCCCAGGTAGGTGCCGGCGTTCATGATCAGGCCGCCGCCGACCGAGCCCGGCACGCCGCCGAGGAACTCGAGGCCGCCGAGGTCGTGCTTGAGCGCGAGCGCGAGCAGCTTCGAGGTCGGCGTCCCGGCCTCGACCTCGATCGTCGTCGGCGACGTCAGCGCCAGGCCGCGCAGGCGGCTGGTCGTGAGCACGACGCCGCGGACGCCGGCGTCGCGCACGAGCAGGTTCGAGCCGCCGCCGACGACGGTGACCGGCACGGCCTCGGCCGCGCACCAGCGCAGGAGCGCGTCGAGGCGGGCGTGGGTCGACGGCCGGGCGAACGCGTCGGCCGGGCCGCCGATCTTCGCGGTGGTGTGGCGCCGCATCGGCTCGTCGAACGCGACGTCGTCGGCGAGCAGCTCGACCAGCGCGGCGCGGGCGGCGGCGTCGAGGATCGAGCGCGGGTTGGCGACCGCGGCGGCCGCGTCGTCGGGCGCGTCGTCGCCGATCAGGGCCAGGTCGTCGGGCGCGTCACCGGCCATCGCCGACCTCGTAGGCGTGCAGCGCCCAGTCGAGCACGTACGCGCGCGGCGCGGCCCAGACCGCCGGCGCGCCGATGTACGCGGGCGCGGTGCCGCTGGCGTCGGGGCTGATCACCAGGCGCTCGTGGGCCTGGCGCAGCGCGACCCGCTGGTCGCCGACGACATCTTGCAGCCACAGCGTGTCGTCGCGGCCGTCGAAGTAGGTGAGCCACGGGCCGGCGGTGCCGATCGCGCCGAGGCCGTCGTCGGCGGCGGCGGGCGCGTGCCAGATCGGCGCGGCGCGATCGTGCGGCACGACGTCGAGCCCGCGCGGCCCGAGCACCGCGACCCAGGCGTCGGTGGCTGCGGCGGCGTGGCCGGCGAGCGCGCGCACCACCTGGCCGCGGCCGTCGAGCTCGACGTCGACGTCGTCGTCGCGGCGGACATAGACGTGGGCGCCGTCGGGGCTGGCGACCGCGCTACAGCACGCGCCGGCGAAGGTCCACAGGGTCGCGCCGTCGGCGAGGCGCAAGGCCGTGGTGGTCTGGTTGACGACGATCACGCGGTCGGCCAGGACCACCGGCGCGAACAGGTAGCTGGCGCTGACGAGCGGGGTGCGCCAGCGCAGCGCGCCGGTCGTCAGGTCGTAGGCGGCGACCGCGCCGTCGGTGATCGCCAGGAGCGTGGTGCCGGCCAGCGCGAACCGGGTCGACCGGAACGCCGGCAGCGACGGCGCCAGCGCGATCGTGCGGACGACGGCGCCGTCGCCCGGCGCGCGCTCGGTGACGGTGAACCCGACGGCGGCGTCGACGCCGACCACGTACAGCGGTCCGTCGCCGGCGCGCACCGCGGTCGCGCCGTCGACCTCGAACCGCACCGCGCCGGTGGCGGCGTCGAGCCCGATGACCACCCGCCCGTCGAACTCCTTGGTCAGCACCACGAGGTCGCGTCCGAACACGCTCGCGCGCAGGTCACCGGCCCCGAAGTAGGCCGGGTAGTCGTAGCTCCACGCCTCGGTCGGCGTGGGCAGCGGCGGCGTGGCCGGGATCGATCCCCCCTGGGCGATCACCGGCCGCGTCGCCGGCGGTGACGTACAGGCCGTCGCCGTGAGCGCGACGGCGAGCAGGCCGATCAGCCCGCCTGCTGCATCGCCATGCCGGGCGCGCCGCCGCGAGCGGCGACCTCGTTGAACCCGCCCTGGTGAAGAAACGGACCGAGGAAGGGACCGGCTCCCGGGATCGCGAAGAGGATCCAGCCGACGAACGTGCCGAACTTGCCGTGGACCTTCGCTGCCGCGCCGCACCACGAGATCGTGAACCAGAAGAAGCCGATCACAGGGATCAGCAGGACCCAGCCCGTCGGCACAGTTGTGCCGTGGCGCTGATTCATTTCGTTCTTGGTGCTCACAGCCCAGTAGAGCGAATAGAACGGAACGAACATACACAGAAGCGCAGTGACGACTTGGTCGCGGTTTTTCATGAAGCGTCCCCCTTGGATTGAGGGACCGATGTTCAAGCCACGCACCGGCTGCGGTCAAGCGTCGCACCGCAATTCTCCGACCAGCCACGTCAGATCCGGACCAGGTTCTTCCTCGTCGCCGCGCCGCGGGTCTTCTCGAGCTGCTCGATCACCTCGTTGCACGACAGCTGGATGTTGCCGGCGCCGAGCGTGATCATCAGGTCGCCGCCCTTGGCCTGCTCGGCCAGCCACGGCGCGACGTCCTCGCGCCGCGCCACGTACGAGACGTCCTTGTGGCCGGCCTCCTTGATCGCGCGCACCAGCGCCTCGGACGAGATGCCGTCGATCGGCTTCTCGCCGGCGGCGAACACGTCGCACACGACCACCTTGTCGGCGTCGTAGAAGCTGCGCGCGAACTCGGCGAACTGATCGCGGGTGCGGGTGAACCGGTGCGGCTGGAACGCGGCGATGATGCGGCGGCCGGCGAACGACGCGCGCGCGCCCGACAGGGTCGCGCGGACCTCGGCCGGGTGGTGGCCGAAGTCGTCGACGACGGTGATGCCGCCGACCTCGCCGCGGACGGTGAACCGGCGCTGGATGCCCTCGAACTTGGCGATCGCGCCGGCGTAGGTCGCGAACGGGATGTCGAGGAAGTCGCTGATCGCCAGCACGCCCAGCGCGTTGAGCACGTTGTGGTGGCCGGGCATCGGCAGCACCACCTCGCCCAGCTCGTCGGCGCGGCGCCACGCGACGAAGCGCGTGACCAGGCCGTCGGGCCGGATGTTGCGGGCGCGGTAGGTGGCCTGGGCCGACACGCCGTAGGTGGTGAACCGCTTGGTCAGCTGCGGGATCACCTCCTGGACGCCGGCGTTGTCGAGGCACAGCGCGCTCATGCCGAAGAACGGCACGCGGTTGCAGAACGACGCGAACGCCTTCTTGACGTTGTCGTAGGTGCCGTAGTGATCGAGGTGCTCGGCGTCGATGTTGGTGACCATCGCCAGCGTCGGCGACAGGGTCAGGAACGAGCCGTCGCTCTCGTCGGCCTCGGCCACGAGGTAGTCGCTCTTGCCCCAGCGGGCGTTGGCCAGGCCCAGCGAGTTGACGCGGCCGCCGATGACCGCGGTCGGGTCGAGGCCGGCCGCCATCATGACCGTGTGCATCATCGTCGTCGACGTGGTCTTGCCGTGGGCGCCGGCGACCGCGATGCCGAACTTCATGCGCATCAGCTCGCCGAGCATCTCGGCCCGCGGGATCACCGGGATCTGGCGGGCGCGCGCGGCCTCGACCTCGGGGTTGTAGTCCTTGATCGCCGACGACACGACCACGACGTCGGACTCGCCGAGGTGGTCGGCGCGGTGGCCCTGCTTGACCGCGCAGCCGATCTCCGACAGGTGGCGCGTGATCTCGGAGTCGTTGGTGTCCGAGCCCGAGACCTTGTAGCCCATGTTGGCGAGGACCTCGGCCAGGCCGCACATGCCCATGCCGCCGATGCCGACGAAGTGGATCTTGGTGTCAGGCTTGCGGAACATCGGGACCTCGACGACGAGCGGGCGGGGGTGGCGCACGCGGGTGGAACGCATGGGCGCGCGGGTTTGTGCCGCGTGGAGCGTACATACCAGAACCGGCGGCCGGGGGCGCGGGGCCGTGCCTGGCCGAGCCGGCGTCAGCGCGCCGAGCTCGCCCGAGCGGTCGGCGGCCAGCGACGCAGGCGCAGCTGCGGCAGCCCGCTCTCGACCTTGCGGGTCCCGTCGAGGACGAACCCGCCGCCCTGGTAGAACCGCAGCGCGCGCTCGTTGCCCTCGAGCACCCACAGCAACACCTGGTCGAACCGCCGCTCGGTCAGCGCCGTGAGCGCGTCGGCGAACAGCGCGCTGCCGACGCCGCGGCCCCACATCGACGGATCGACGTAGAGCGCCCAGATCTCGCCCCAGCCGATCAGATCGCGGCTGGGGCCCACCGCCGAGAAGCCGCGCACCCCGCCGGGGTCCTCGAACACCGCGGCGCGCACCGAGCCGGTCTCGAGGTTGTGGCGCCACGCCGCGGCCCGAACCCGCACCGTGAACGCCGCCAGCCGGTCGGCCGGGATCAGCGTCTGGTACGCCGCGTGCCAGCTGGCCACGTGCACGCGCGCGATCGCGTCCGCGTCGTCAGGCCGGGCCTCGCGCACCATGGGCGCATTGTGCCACCGGGACGCCGGCGTGCACTCGACGGCCCCGCGCGTCAGGGCGTCTGCGTCGGCGCCTGGGCCGGCGTGCCAGAAATCGTCCGACGCCCGGGATCATCTGGCCGCGCCCGGCGACTTCGTCGACATGAGGACCCGCTCGCACGCGTCGGCGCCCGATCACGCCGACGCCAGCCCATCGTTCCCCCGGGCGCCCGGCAAGGTGACCCTGACCTCGCGCCTGCAGCGCAAGGGCGGCGCCGCGCCCGCCACGAGCCCCGAGGCCCAGCACGCCGCGGCCACCGCTGGGATGCAGGGCCCGCGGCAGTCGCTGCCGTACGCGGCCGAGATCGAGCGCTGCTTCGGCTTCACCTACGATCTCAGCGGGGTCGGCGCGTTCATCGGCGGGCCGGCCACCGACGCGTGCGCCGAGCTCGGCGCCCAGGCCTACGCGTCGGGCGACGCGGTGGCGTTCGCGTCGGCGCCGGACCTGCACACCGCGGCCCACGAGGCCGCGCACGTGGTCCAGCAGCGCGGCGGCGTGCAGCTCCGCGACGGGATCGGTCGCGCCGGCGACGCCTACGAGCGCCACGCCGACGCGGTCGCTGACGCGGTCGTGGCCGGCCGCTCGGCCGAGGCGCTGCTGGCCGAGTGCGGCGGCGGCGGCGGCGGCGCGCGCCGGGCGATCCAGCGCAAGGACGGCGAGCCGCGCGCGGGCGCGGGCAGGGGCGCGGGCAACGTCCCCGGCGATCGCGACGCGGTCAGCGGCCTGGCCGCGGTCAAGCTCGCGTACCACGCCGTCAAGGCCGTCGACGCCAAGCTCGAGGCCTCGAGGGTCAACCGGATCATCTATGACGACGCGCTGGCGTACGTGCTCGGCAAGGCCGGCGCCGTTGGGCAGGAGTGGGGGCTCGATCAAGAGGCCGCGCACCTGATGGCGCCGACCCTCGAGCGCGCCCAGATGGCGCCCGACGATCTGTTCACGGCCAGGCCGTCAGCGCCGTCAGCGCCGGCGGCGCCGGCCGGCCGCCTGCCGGCGGATCTGCCCGCGCCGAAGCCGCGGATCAACTTCGAGGCCGAGGTGGCGAAGGGCGCGCCGCCGCCGGCTGCGGCGAAGAAGCCGCCGCTGTCGCCCAAGGCCCTCGATCGGCTCTCCAAGGGGCTCAAGGTCGCCGACAAGACGCTCGCCATTCTCGGGATCATCGGCGGGGCCAAGAACATCTACGACGGGGTCGACAAGTTCTCGAAGGCGCAGACCCGCGGCGATCACATGGAGGCGATGCTCCAGTTCGACCAAGGCGTGCTCGGCTTCGCGAGCGGCGTGAGCTCGCTGGCGAGCCTGACGCGGGTCGCCGGGGTCACGGGGCTGGCGGCGGCGCTGCTGCAGCTGCGCGCGGCCGGCGCCGAGCTGCTGGCCAAGGGCGACTCGTGGCACGGCAAGGACAGCCTCGACCTCGGCTTCGACACGTACGACGCCGCCTCCAAGGAGGTCGGGCCGGTGGCCGGCGCGATCGCCGGCGTCGCGGTCACCGCCTTCGCCGCGTGCGGCGAGATCGTCTGGGGCGTCGCGGCGACGCTGCGCGAGGTCGCGTCGTTGCTCGAGGCGGGCCTGCGGCTGATCATGGCCGACGACCTCGAGAAAGAAGTGAACGAGATGCTCAAGCAGGAGCTGCGGCCGGAGCACTGGCGCGACCACACGCCGGTGGTGCCGGCCCCGGACGTGCCGCGGCGGGAGGCCCCGCCGCGGGGCCAGCCGCGGCCCGAGGACCGCGCCGAGGAGGAACGTGCGCGGCGGGCGCGCGAGGCGCCGCAGCCCCGCGTGCGCTGATCACGACGCGGGTCACGGCGGCGGCGGCGGCTCCTCGGCCTGGGCGATGCAGTCGAGGAACGCGGCGCAGGTCGTGGTCGAGGTCGCGCAGCCGGGCCCGGCCTTGACGCCGGGCAGGCCCTGCAGCTCGGGGTTGCCGCGCTTGATCTCCCGGCAGAAGCCCTCGGACAGCTTGAGCGTGATCGCGCGCTCGCGCGCGGGGTAGCTGCCGCACTCGAACTCGCGCCGCGCGTAGACCGCGCAGTCGTCGGGCTCGCGGCCGCCGCACGCGGTGACCAGGACGGCGGCGAGGGCGGCGGCGCGGAGCGACATGTGCGGACGCTACCGCGGCGGTGCGCGGCGGTCACGATGAGGCGTCGCCGCGATCCCCGGCGTCGTCGCCGCGATCCCCGGCGTCGTCGCCGCGATCCCCGCCGGCGCGCGCCTTGGCGCCGCCCCCGCCGTCGCCGCCGCCCCCGCCGTCGCCGCCGCCCCCGCCGTCGCCGCCGCCCCCGCCGTCGCCGTCGCCGTCGCCGTCATCATCGCCGTCGTCGTCGGCGGACGCGTCGGTGCCGCGCAGGCCGTGGCGCGCCATCCACCGGTACACCTGCCGGCGATCCTTGCCGAAGAAGCGGCCGGCGGCGGTGACGTTACCGTCGACGTGGTCGAGCACCTCGCGCAGCTCGTCGGCGGTGGGCGTGCGGCCGCGATCGATGCGCGCCGCCAGCGGCGGCGGGCGCGGCGCGCCCTGCCCGGGCGCGCTGGCAGCGCGGCGCGGATGGCCTCGGGCAGGTGCGGCAGATCGATCGCCGGCGCGGCGCCGGCGAGGATCCGGGCCTGGTGCATGGCCTGCTCGACCTCGCGCACGTTGTAGGGCCAGTCGTGCAGCAGCAACGCCTCGGCGGCGTTGGCGGTGAGCGCGGTGTCGTCGCGGACGGCCAGGCGCAGGATGTCGTCGCGCCGGGTCCGCAGCGGCGGCACCCGCACGACCCAGCCGGCCAGGCGCGCGAACAGGTCGGCGCGGAAGCCGCCGTCGGCGGTGTCGACCGCGCGGTGGGTCGCGGCGACGATGCGCACGTCGACCTTGCGGGTGGCGCTCGCGCCGACCGCGCGGACCTCGCCGTCGACCAGCACCCGCAAGAGCTTGGCCTGCACCGGCGCTGGCAGCTCGCCGACCTCGTCGAGGAACAGCGTGCCCCGATCGGCGGCGACGAACAGGCCGTCGCTGCGCGTGGCGCCGGTGAACGCGCCGGCGACGCGCCCGAACAGCTCGCTCTCGGCCAGCTCGACCGGCAGGGCCGCGCAGTTGACCGCGACCCACGGGCCGGGCCGGCCGCTCTGGCGGTGCAGCTCCTCGGCGACCCGCTCCTTGCCGACGCCGGTCTCGCCCAGCACCAGCACCGGCAGCGCCCGCGGCGCCGCCAGCGCGATCTGGCCGCGCACGTGCTGCATCGCGAGGCTGCCGCCCCGGAGCCGCGGTGACTCCGGCAAGGGCGGCACCCCGGTCATGACCTCGTCGTCGCCGAACACCAGCAAGCTCTGGCCGAGCCGCAGGACCGCGCCGGCCTCGAGGCGGTGGCGCGTGACGCGGACGCCGTCGACGAACACCCCGTTGCGGCTGCCACAGTCGACGACGTCGACGCCGTCGTCGGCGACCAGCACGCGGGCGTGGACCCGCGAGCACTCGGGGTCGAGCAGCACCAGGCCGGGCCCGTCGAGCTCGCGGCCGAGCGCGAGGTCGTGGGTGACGGTGACGTGGGTGCGCGGCGCGGGCGTCGGCGTCGATACGACCACCAGCCGGCGCAGGCGTGTGGGCGTCGGCGGCGCGGCGCCGGCGCTGGTGATCGTGGGCGCGGTCATCGGGTCACCTTCGGGTCGAGCTCGAGCACGAGGCCGTCGGCGTCGCCGCGGCTGATCAGGTCGAAGCGGCCCGCCTGCAGCCGCCCGACGTAGTGGCCGCCGATCGCCAGCCGTCCGTCGGGGCCGGCGGCGATCCGCCGGAGGCGCTCGCCGCCGCGGCCACCGAGCTGCTCGAGGCCGAGCGCGCGCCCGGCGCCGTCGAGCTCGAGCACGAGCCCGTCCTCGCCGCCGCCGCTGCGGAGGCGGAGGTCGCCGACGCCGACCTCGTCGGTGAACTTGCCGACCACCCAGGCGTGCCCGCGGTCGTCGAGGGCGACGTCGCTGGGGTTGGCCATGCCCGGCCCGGTGACCGCGGTCGACCAGCGCTCGGCGCCGGTGCCGGGATCGAGGTCGGCGACCCAGGCGCCGAAGGGGCCCGCGGTCTCGTGGCGCACGCCGGCGAACGTCGCCTCGTAGCGGAAGTTGCCGGTCACCACCAGCCGCCCGGCGCGGGCCACGGCGCCCATCGCGGTCGCGGCCTGGGCGCTGTCGAATCGGTGGGTCCACGCGACCGCGCCGGTGCCGGCGTCGAGGGCGAGCACGACGCCATCGCCGATCGAGCGCGCGCCCAGCTCGAGGTCGCCGACGTAGGTGCCGCCCCAGACGATGCCGCTGACGAAGACCCGGGCGCCGTCGGTGGTGAGCCCGAAGATCCGGGCGGCCCGGCCCCGCGCCGCCACCAGCCACCGGCGTCGGCCGGCGCCGTCGAGCGCCAGCACGAACGGCGCGCGGGCGTCGAGCGTGCCGCCCGAGTCGGCGGCGATCGCGTCACCGCCGAAGGTGGTCGCGCCGCCGTACTCGCCGGCGACGTACACGTCGCCGGCCGCGTCGACCTCGACCGCCCGCGGCGCGCCGGCGTGGTGCGCGCCGAGGGCCAGCGCCCACTTGCGCGCCCCGGTGGCGCCGTCGAGGCGGATCACGAAGCCGTCGGCGTCCTGCGGCGGCCGCGGCAGCACCTGCCCGCCGACGTCGACCTCGTCGTAGTACCAGCCGACCGCGACGACGTCACCGTCGGGCGCGACCGCGACGTCGACGACCCGGGCGTCGTGGGCGCCGGCGGTGCGCCAGACCCAGCGCGGGCGGCCGCGGTCGTCGGTGCGCGCGACCCAGGCGCTGCGCTCGAGCGTCGGATCGCGGACCAGGCCGCGGCCCGCGAGCGTGCCGCCGGGCCCGGCGTAGCCGCCGAGCACGAGATCGCCGTGGCGGTGCCAGGCGACGGCGTTGACGTTGTCGCGGCCGACGCCGCCGACGGTGAACGCCAGCGGCACCCGGGCCCCGCGATCGCGGCGCGGGGCCGGGGCCGGGTGCGGGCGCAGCGCGACCGCGGCGGTGGCGGTCGACGCCGCGACGATCGCCAGGCCGACGCCGAGCGCGAGGGCGCGGGCCCGGCGCCGCGGTGGGGCCGCGGTCCGCAGGTGCGCCAGCGCGGTGGTGGCCGGGCGCGCGCCGGGGTCGAGGGCGGTGCACGCGTGGATGAAGTGGTCCCACCGCCGCGCGTCGCGGCCGCCGGCGGCGCCGACGCTCGGCACCGGTGCCGCGAGCCGGCCGAGGCCACGGCTGGTGACGTCGTCGGGGTGCTCGAACGGCAGGTGCCCGGTGAGCAGCTCGTAGGCGACCACGCCGAGCGCGTACACGTCGACCGCGGTCGTGACCCGGCGGCCGGTGAGCTGCTCCGGCGCCATGTACGCGGGCGTGCCGGCGAAGTCGGTGACGCTCTCGCGGGCGTCGTCCTGGTGGCGCGCCAGGCCGAAGTCGGTGATGACCGCGCGGCTCCCGGCGGCGTCGCGCGCGAGGATGACGTTGCCCGGCTTGAGGTCGCGATGGATCACGCCGGCGGCGTGGGCCGCGCCGAGCCCGGCGATCAGGTCGTCGAGGATCGCGCCGGCCTCGCTGGGATCGAGGGCGCCGCGGTGCAGGCGCTCGGCCAGGGTCTCGCCCGGCACCAGCTCCATCGTCACGAAGCGGCGCCCGGCGGCGTCGGCCGCGAGGTCGAACATCCGGCACACGTTGCGGTGGGCGATGGCCCGCGCCAGGGTCAGCTCGCGGTCGAGCCGGTCGGCGGCGGCGCCGCCGCGCTCGGCGGCCACGGTCTTGAGCGCGACCTCGAGCCCGAGGAGGCGATCGTGCGCGGCGTAGACCTCGCCCATGCCGCCGCGCCCGAGCAGGCGCACCACCTGGTAGCGTTCGGCGACGACCACGCCGCTGGTCAGCGCGGTGCCGACCGCCGTCGCTGGCGCGACCACGCGCACGACCGCCCCGCCATCGCTGGAGATGGTCGCCGCCCCGGGGTGTCCCGGTCCGCCCGCGGTCTGGTCAGGGTCCATCGCGATCGCACGACGCAGTATACCTGCGGTTCTTCCCGGCCGCGGGCCGGGCGGCTCACCCCGCCGGCGTCAGCGCTGGCCCGGGGCCGCGCACCAGTCGACGACCGCGGCCGCGGCGCCGGGCCGGGCCAGCGCGCGCATCGCCGCGGCCATCGTCGCGCGTCGGTCGGCGTCGTCGAGCAGCGGCGCGATCGCGGCGCCCAGCGCGGCGGCGGTGAGGTCGGCCTGCTTGTACGACAGCGCCGCGCCGGCGGTCGCCATCTCCCGGGCGTTGAGCTCCTGGTGGTTGTCCGCGGCGAACGGGTACGGGATGAAGATCGCGGGCTTGCCGGCGATGGCGAGCTCGGCGACGGTGGTGGCCCCGGCCCGGCACACGATCAGATCCGCGCGCTGGTACGCGCTGGCCATGTCCTTGATGAACGCCTTGACCTCGGCGGTGACGCCGGCGTCGCGGTAGCGCGCGGCGATCCGGGCCTCGTCGGCGGTGCCGGTCTGGTGGACGATCGTCAGCGGCCGCGCGCCGGCCAGCACGATCAGCGCCTGCGACGCCAGGTCGTTGACCGCGACCGCGCCCAGCGAGCCGCCGCTCACCAGCACCGCCAGCGGCGCGTCGGTCGGCCGCGGCGTCGCGCCGGCGGCCAGCAGCTTGGCGGCCAGCTCGCGCCGCACCGGGTTGCCGGTCATCGCGATCTTCTTGGCCTTGAAGAACCGGCGGCTCTCCTCGAACGACAGGAACACCCGGCGCACCACGCGGCCCAGGAGCTTGTTGGTGAAGCCGGGGATCGAGTTCTGCTCGCAGATCGCCGTCGGCACGCCGCGCAGGCGCGCCATCAGGACGACCGGCCCGGAGGCGTAGCCGCCGACGCCGACGACCGCGTCGGGCCTGAACCGCTTGACGATCCGGCGGGCCTGCCACAGCGCGCGCGGCAGCTTGAACAGGCCCTTGATCGCGCCGAGCGCGCCGACGGTCTTGAGGCCCGACACCTGGACCAGCGCCAGGTCCCAGCCGAGCTCGGGCAGCACCCGGGCCTCGATGCCGCGGGCGGTGCCGACGAACTGGACCGCGGCGTCGGGATCGCGCGCGCGGACCTCCTCGGCGATCGCGACGCCGGGGAACAGGTGGCCGCCGGTGCCACCGCCGGCGATGAGGACGCGCATGGCGGCGACGCTACCGCGGGCCGATCGCGCGCGGTAGTGCTGCGCAGGCGTCCGGTGGCAAGCGCTGGTCGAGGCCGGCCTGGTCGTGCGCCAGGTGTCGCGCGGTCGACCGCGTGGATGTCCCAGGTCGAGCCGGCCCGGGCCGTGGCCGAGCTCGGGTTCGCGCACCCGCCGCTCGACGCGTCCCTGGGCGCGCTCGCCGCCGAGCTGGGCACCGGCTGGCGCGCCGACCCGCCGCCCGGCTACGCGCAGCGCGATCGCGAGCGCCGCTGGCCGGCTGAGCGTCAGGCCGTCGTCGCCGCGGTCAGCGTGGCGGACCGCCGCCGCGGCGCGAGGCCCGCGGCCGGGCGCGATCCACGCGGCAGGGTCTCGCGTACGATGCGCATCGATGCAGGCCCCCTATGCGATCCGCGTGCTGGTCCTCGGCGGCGTCCTCAACCTGGTGCTGGCGTTCGTGCTCGGCTGGGTGCTGTCGATCAAGCGCATGAAGGAGCCGATGGCCAGGCACCACTGGCTCCTGGTGGCGCACACCGTGTCGCTGCAGGAGGGCCTGATGCTCCTGGGTCTGGGCTTCGCGATGTCGTTCGCGGTGCTCGGCAAGACGACGGCGGCGACCGGGGCGTGGCTGGTGGTGCTGGCGTCGGTGTTCCAGGACCTCTCTGGCGTGGTGAACTGGCTCAAGGGCACCGGCGATCAGTTCGCCGAGAAGTCGACCGGCTGGCTGCTCGCGTCGATCAACGCGGTGCTCAACACCGCGGGCCTGGCGATCATCGCCTACGGCGTGCTGCGCGGCGTGCTGTAGTCACCCCGGGAAGGCCTCGCGGAACGCGCGCGCGAGCAGATCCGCGACACCGAGGTCGCTGGCCCAACGCTCGAGGTACGCGCGATCGAGCGTCGCCCCCTGGACCCGGAATACGCCGAGGACATCCTGCCACTGGCGCTCCGACACGCCGTCCCCGAGACGATACCACTCGAGCTTGTGCAGGATGATGTCCTCCGCGGTGGTCAGCGGATAGACCCGGCGTTGGTGCTCGTCGAGGGTCGACGCCGTCGACCGGGCGAAGGCGGCCTGGTCGAACGGGCGATCCTTCAGGATGAACACGTCGACCTTCATCATCGTCGCGAGGTGGATCACGTTGAAGGACGAGCGCCGTCGGATCGCGTCGCGGATCATGTCGCCGTCGACGTAGTAGGCCTCACCGAGCCCTTCGACCAGCGCCTCGACGTGCCGTCCTGCGAGGTCGGCCACCAGGTCGATGTCGAACGTCGACCGGCCGATGCCGAGCGCCGAGCTCGCGATCGAGCCGCCGACGCGGTAGGCCACGCCGAGCGCTTCGAGCAGGTCGGCCACCGGCGCCAGCGCTTCGGCGAGGTCCGCGGTCATCGGCGCGCCGCGAGATGCTGGCGGAGGCGATCCGCCAGCTCCCGGCCGTAGTGGTGTTCGACCCACAGCAGCCGAACGCCCTCTTCGTCGAGCTCCGGATGCAGACGCGCGATGGTCCGCCGCGACGAGTCGATCAAGGCGGCCGAGAGTCGAAGAGCGAGCCCCGCCCGGCGCGAAGGTCCCGCCGCCCGGAGCAGCTCGAGCTGCTTGGCGGCCATGGCCGGGCTGGTGTCGGATGGCTGCACCTCGGCAGGATAGCAGGCGCGCCGCCAGTCACGGCCGGCGGCACAAGGTCGGGTAGCCGGCGTCGCAGCTGGTGTCGCGCCAGCCGCCGGCGGTGCCGGTGTCGAGCACCGCGCAGTTCTCCGAGGTGCCGCCGGTGGGCTCGCGGCCGGTGAAGCCGAGGTACGGCGCCGGCGCGCCGCGGGCGTCGACCCAGGTGTCCTCGACGGCGGCGTCGGTCAGCCCGAGCCACACGTCGGCCGAGCCGAGCTCGCGGCGCACCACCCGCGCCAGCACCGCGGCCTCGGCGGCGCTGGCCGGCACGAGCAGCGCGCCGCCGCCGGTCGCGCACGCCGCGGCGGCGCTCGGCTGATCGATCGCCGCCGGGCACAGCCGCCAGGTGGCGCCGCCGTCGGCGGCGGTGGCGACGATCGTGCGGCACTCGGGGCGGCAGGTGGCGTCGCAGCCGTCGCCGTCGGCGGTGCCGCCGTCGTCGCACTGCTCGGTGACGTGGACCACGCCGTCGCCGCACCGCGGGGCCGCGGCCGCGCCGCGCAGCAGCGCCGCGCGCCACGCCAGCTGGGCCTTCACCACCGGGGCCTCGCGGGTCAAGGTCGCGATGTCGCCGACGGTGAAGTCGTCGTCGACCGCCAGCGCGCCGACCAGCGCCACGACGCCGTCGACGTGGGCGGCCAGGGCGTCGTCGTCGAGCGCGCCGCCGGGCGCCGCCGCCGCGGCCAGCTGCTGATCGAGCGCAGCCGCGAGCGCCGGGATCGCGCGGATGCGCGCCGCCAGCCGCGCCGCCGGCGGGTAGTCGGGCTCGAGCGCCGGGTTGCCCAGGATCACGTCCTGGCCGTGGGGCAGGAGCACGAAGCGGTCGGTGTCGGGGCGGTGGTAGAGGTAGTAGTTGTTGCGGCCGAGCGCGAAGCCGTCCTCGGCCGCCAGCGCCAGCTCGGCGGCGATGAAGCGCGTGGCCTCGTCGAGATCGATCAGCGCGCCGACCGCGGTCGCGAACCCGGCGTCGCTCGCGCCGACCACGGCGGCCGCCGCGGCCTCGAGATCGGCGCGGCTGCGCCCGGCCGGATCCTTGAGATCCATGCCGTCGGGGTCGACCGCGAAGTCGGCCGACGGCGACTCGTAGAGGTTGCCGCCGCCGCTGGTCGCGCCGTAGCGATCGCGCAGGAACTCCTTGTCGACCGGCTCGACCGCGACGTACAGGCCGCGCGGCTCGCCGTTGAGGATCAGCCGCGCCATCGCGGTGCGGTGGGCAGGCACGCCGGCGCGGCGGAACACCTCGTAGGCGACGTGCTCGTGGAGCAGGCTGGGGTCCTGCAGCGCATTGTCGAGCGCCATCTTGTCGAACGGCCCGAGCTTCTGCCCCGCGACCAGCTCGTCGAACTTGATCGAGAACGCCGGCTTGCCGACGACCGCGTCGACCGAGCCGCCGCTGCCCTTCTTGCGGCACGCCGACCGCGCCAGCAGCGCGCCGTCCCAGCGCACGTCGCACGGCACCCGCACCGTGGGATCGGTGTCGAACGTGTCGACGTCGGCCGGCGCGATGTCGATCGCGACCGCGTGCAGCACCGCCGGATCCAGCGGCGCGGCCGGGCCGCCGCCGTCCGGGCCGCCGTCGCGCGCGCCACCGTCCGGGCCGTCGCGGCCGTCGCCGCCGCACGCCGCGAGTGCCGCGACCACACCGACCAGCACAGACCAGGTCCGCACCCCCGCAATCTACGCGCGGCCGGGTCGGCGTCACCGCGGCGCATCGTCGCGCGCGCTCGGGGTCATGACCCACCGCCTGACCGTCGCCGGGGCCGACGCCGCCCGCGCCGGGCGCTCCCTACGCGACCACGACGCGGACGCGCTGCGGCTTCTTGCGCGCGTAGTCGGGGTTGACCAGCTCGCGCGTCGGCACCGGCGGCGGCCGGCGGCGCCCGACGTTGAGGATCAGGCCGACCAGGAACATCGTGACGATCAGCGAGGTGCCGCCGTAGCTGACCAGCGGCAGGGTGATGCCCTTGTTGGGGACGACGCCGAACACGACGCCGGCGTTGAGCAGCGCCTGCAGGCCGAACATCGCGGTGATGCCGAACGCCAGGTAGCCGCCGAAGGTGTCGCGCGCGCCCAGCGCCGCGCGCACGCCGCGCCAGACCAGCACCATGAACAGGCCCAGCACGACCGCGACGCCGATGAAGCCGAGCTCCTCGCCGATCGGCGCCAGGATGAAGTCGTTGTGGCCCTCGGGCATGTAGCCGAGCGACTGGCGCGAGTTGCCCAGGCCCAGCCCCGACAGCCCGCCCGAGCCGAGCGACACGTGGGCCTGCACCATCTGGTAGGCCTCGCGATCGCTGAACGCCTCGGGGTTGAAGTAGGCCATGAACCGGCGCATGCGCCAGGGCGTGCCGACGACGAGCTGGTACGCGACCGGCAGCGCCGCGAGCACCGCGAGCACGATGTACGAGACCCGGGCGCCGGCGACGAACAGCATCATCAGCGTGGTCGTGCCGAGGATGATCGACGAGCCCAGGTCGGGCTGCATCAGCAAGAGGCCCATCATCAGCGCGCACACGACCAGGTGCGGCACGAAGCCGATCGTGAAGGTCTTCACCTTGTCGGCCTTCTTCTGCAGGCTGTGCGACAGGTAGACGATCAGCGCCAGCTTGGCGAGCTCGACCGGCTGGAACGACAGCGGCCCGAGCAGGAGCCAGCGCTTGGCGCCGTTGAGCGACGGCATCGCCAGGGTCGCGCCCAGCGCGAGCAGCGCGCAGGCCAGGAGCGAGTAGGCGCGGTTGCGCAGCCGGCGGTAGTCGATGTGGGCCGCGGCGAACATCGCGAACGCGCCCAGCGCCAGGAACACGATCTGGCGCTTGAGGAAGAACGCCGGGTCGCCGTGGCGGGCCATGGCCTCGGCCGCGGTCGCCGCGTAGATCTCGATCGTGCCGACCCCGAGCAGCGCCAGGATCGTCCCGACCAGCACGAGGTCGTAGGGGCGCTCGCTGACGTCGGCGATCGCCGCCTGCGCCGCCAGCGGCGGGGCCCGCTCGACCGGAGGCTCGGACACGAGGGTGGCAGGCAGCACGGAGGTCAGGCCATCGTGCCGACTGGCGCGCGCGGGGCAACTTTTCGGCGGCGCGGGCGTGACGACGCCGCGGCGGCGCGGCGGCCTACTCGTGCATCGCCGGGCCGTCGGGCCAGCGCGTGATCAGGTGGCCGTTGGGCGGCCCCGGCGGGCTGCTCGTGCATCGGGGCCCTCGGGCCAGCGCGTGATCAGGTGGCCGGGGGGGGCGGTGCGCGCTACTCGTGCATCGCGGGCTCTGGGCCAGCGCGTGATCAGCTGCCGTCGGCGGGCGACCCGGCGGCGCTACTCGTGCATGGCGGGGCCGTCGGGCCAGCGCTTGATCAGGTGGCCGTTGGGCGGGCCGGGCGGCTCGAGGTAGGCGCGGCGGTGCTGCATCGTGCGGCCGGGGTTGCTGTTGGCGATGAACCGGCTCTCGCCCATCGTCCACGGCTCGCGGTACGCGCCGGCGCGCGCGTCGACGGCGCGGAAGTACGCGCGCGTGGCCTCGGCCGACATCGCGACCCGGGTGATCCGGTTGATCGCGCCCTGGGCCCGGTCGTAGGCGTCGAGCGGCAGCGCGCCGTCGGCCGCGAGCGCCGCGTGCCACGCCACGACCTCGGGGTCGGCGCCGCGCAGCTCGGGCGACAGCACCTCGAGCATCGCGTGCACGGTGGTGTGGAACGGCGCGATCGCGGTGGCGATCGCCCGGGGCACCGGCTGGTACGGGCACCGGATCTCGACGACGCGCGGCTTGGTCGGGCCCGCGCAGCCGTCGTGGTGGTACAGCTCGCTCGGGCTGAGCCGGCCGCGGCTCGAGCGCCCGCGGACCTCGGCGTGGGTGGCGTCGGCGCCGCCGACGTTCCTGCACACCACGAGCCCGGCGTCGTCGATCAGCGCCAGGAACGCGGCCCGGTGATCCGGCGTCAGCAGCACGAGGTCGACGTAGTCGGCCGGCGCCGCGACCTCGGGCTGATCGTGGACCAGCCCGTCGAGGATCACGCCCAGGCCGGTCCAGTCAGACCAGCGCGGACGCCAGGGGCCGAAGCGGAGCTCGGGCGGACGCATCGCGGCGCAGCGGAATCTACACCCCGCGGCCCGCGCGCGTCACCGCCGCGTGATCACCGCGCCGCCGGGCAGGCCGGTGTAGACGTCGTCGGGCAAGAGCCCCATCCACGGATGGCGGGCCGGGGGGGGGGGGCCCCCCGGGGGCCCGGGGGGGGGGGGGGGGGGGGGGGGGGGGGGGGGGGGGGGGGGGGGGGCGCGGCGGGGGGGGGGGCCCCGGGGGGGGGGGGGGGGTGGGGGGGGGGGGGGGGGGGGGGGGGGGCGGGGGGGGGGGCGGGGGGGGGGGGGGGGGGGGCCCGGGGGGGGGGGGGGGGGGGGGGGGGGGGGGCGGCGGGGGGGGGGGGGGGGGGCGGGGGGCGGGGGGGGGGGGGGGGGGGGGGGGGGGGGGGGGGGGGGGGGGGGGGGGGGGGGGGGGGGGGGGGGGGGGGGGGGGGGGGGGGGGGGGGGGCGGGGGGGGGGGGGGGGGGGGCGGCGGGCCCCGGGGGGGGGGGCGGGGCGGGGGGGGGGGGGGGGGGGGGGGGGGGGGGGGGGGGGGGGGGGGGGGGGGGGGGGGGGGGGGGGGGGGGGGCGGCGGGGGGGGGGGGGGGGGGGGGGGGGGGGGGGGGGGGGGGGGGGGCGGGCGGGGGGGGGGGGGGGGGGGGGGGGGGGGGGGGGGGGGGGGGGGGGGGGGGGGGGGGGGGGGGGGGGGGGGGGGGGGGGGGGGGGCGGGCGGGGGGGGGGGCGGGGGGGGGGGGGGGGGGGGGGGGGGGGGGGGGGGGGGGGGGGGGGGGGGGGGGGGGGGGGGGGGGGGGGGGGGGGGGGGGGGGGGGGGGGGGCGGCGGGGGGGGGGGGGGGGGGGGGGGGGGGGGGGGGGGGGGGGGGGGGGGGGGGGGGGGGGGGGGGGGGGGGGCGGGGGGGGGGGGGGGGGGGGGGGGGGGGGGGGGGGGGGGGGGGGGGGGGGGGGGGGGGCAGGTGCATGCGTCCGTGATACGCGCGCCGCGGCGCGATCCGCGTCAGGCGTGCGTAAGGTCCGGCTCAGCCCTTGGCCTGCCGGATCAGCCGCACGTACGCCTCGGACGCGCGCACCGCCAGCTCGCACAGCTCGTCGATGACCGCGCCCTCGAACCGATCGCCGCGCGGGTGGGCGTAGATCAGGTTGACCGCGCGCTGCCGCACCGCGACCGGCGCCACCGCGACCTCGGCCGCCGGCGCGACCTCGAGGAACTCCCACAGCGCGCGCTCGGTCGGCTGCGCCGCCGCGGGCGGTCGGCCGCGGAACGGGCGCAGATCGTCGTTGGCGCACTGCAGCGCCGACGAGCCGCCGATCGGCAGCGCCAGCTCGGCGATCGGCCGCGCCAGCGGGCGCTCGGTGAACGCGCGCCAGCCCAGGGCGTTGCCGTCGCGCACCAGGAACAGCACCAGCGCCGGGAAGCGGCCGTCGGCGAACTCGAGCAGCGTCGCCGCGATCTCGTCGCGGTGGTGGGCCGCGTCGATCCGATCGCACGCCTCGGCGAACGCGACCTTCGGCGGCGCCGGCGGTGGCGGCGCCGGCACCGCGACGTTGCCGCTCTTGCGGCGCGGCTCGAGCCGCACCGGCGGCGGCGTCACGATGCCCCCGGCCGGCTGGGTGCGGCGCCGATCGGGGTTGCTCGTGCTCTTGCGGGTGCCGGGCCGGACGAACCGGGCCTGGCGCGGCAGGCCGTAGTGCTTCTCGAGGTAGTAGAGCGCGCGCAGCTCCGACACGATGTACGGCGTGATCGCCATGCCGGTCTGGTCGGCGAGCTGATCGATCGCGTGGTCGTCCTTGGGATCGATCATCGCCACCGCCAGCGCGTCGACGAACGGCGGCAGCTGCCCGAGCGGGATCACGCCCAGGGTGGCGGCGGTGCGCGCGCTGATCAGGTTGATCGCCTCGGCCGGGGCGCCGTCGAGCAGCGCCCGGGTCGCCGACGGGATCTGGTACAGCTCGCCGAGCTGATCGCCGAGCGCGTCGATGTCGAGGTAGCCGAGCTCGACCAGGTTGGTCCCCAGGCGCCCGCCGTAGAGGACCTGCGTCCGCAGCCCGCTCTCGAGCTGCGATAGCGAGATCGCTGCGTTGCGCAGCAGCAGCGTGCCCAGTTTCATCGAAGGGGCGAGCGTCGCTCGCCGACCGCCTGGGCGTCAAGTCGTGGCGTAGCGGGTCGGGTCGTCGACGCCGGCGTCGGCGAAGCCCTTGCGCCGCAGGTGGCAGGCGTCGCAGCGCCCGCACGCGAGCTCGCCGATCGGGTCGTAGCAGGAGTGGGTCAGCGCGTAGTCGACGCCCAGGCGCCGGCCGGTGGCGATGATCTCGGCCTTGGTCATCGCGATCAGCGGCGCGCGCACCTGGAACCCGCCGGCGCGGGTCGCGACGTCGGTCAGGGCCTGGAACGCGTCGATGAACACCGGGCGGCAGTCGGGGTAGCCGCTCGCGTCGAGGACGTTGACGCCGACCCAGAGCTCCTCGGCGCCGAGCGACTCGGCCCACGCCAGCGCCAGCGCCAGCAGGATCGTGTTGCGGGCCGGCACGTACGTGAGCGGCACGTCGCCGGGCGCGCCGATCTCGTCGAGCGAGCGATCCTTGGGCACCGCCAGATCGGGGCTGGTCAGGGCCGAGCGGGCCAGCGGCGCGAGGTCGAGCTCGAGCACGCGGTGTTCGGCGACGCCGAGCGCCTGCGCGACCCGGGTCGCGGCCGCGAGCTCGCAGGCGTGGAGCTGACCGTAGCGGACGGTCAGGGCGTAGCAGGTCCGGCCCTCGGCGAGGGCGATGGCGAGGGCGGTGGTCGAGTCGAGCCCGCCCGACAGAAGCACGACAGCTGCTGGCACCGCTCCCTTGTAGCACCGGCGCGACGCTGTAGGCTCGGCCTGTGACGCAAGCGCGCGATCGCGCGACCGCCGTGGCGCCGTGGCTGGCGCTGGCCGCGCTCGTGGCGTGGTCGGCGTGGCACCGCTGGCAGGTCCTGACCGCGTCGCCGCACCCGGTCGGGATCGACGGCTACTACTACGCGATCCAGGTCCGCGCGCTGCTCGAGCGCGGCGAGCTGGCCTACCCGGCCGCGCCGCTGACGTTCTACCTGATGGCGCTCGTGGCGCGGTTCGCCGATGTGATCACCAGCGTCAAGCTGGTGGCCGCGCTCGCCGGCGCCCTGGCGGCGGTGCCCGCGTTCGGGATCGGGCGGCGCCTCGGCGGGGTCGCGGGCGGGCTGGCGGCGGCGGTCGTGGTCGCGACCAGCGGCGGCTCGTTCTATCTGTCCCTGGAATTCGTGAAGAACGGCGTGGGGTTGGCGGTCGCGCTCGGCGCGATCTGGCTGGGCCTGGCGGCGCTCGAGCGGCCCAGCCGGGCCCGCGTCGCGGCGGCGGCGCTGGCGGCGCTGGCGGCGGTCCTGACCCACAAGATGGCCGCGGCGCTGGTGCTGGCGGTGCTCGCGCCGGCGGTCGTCGTCGAGCTGCGGGCGCGCCTGGGCGCGCGCCGGGCCACGCGGTCGCTGGCGATCGGCGTCGCGGCGCTGGCCGTGGCGGCGCTGGCGCTCGGGACGCTGGCGCCGGATCGCTTCGTCGCCGGCCGCGATCTCGCCGAGCTGGGCGACGCGCTCGGCGGCGAGGCGCAGTGGCACCTGCCGGCGATGCACGTGCCGCACCGCGGCCGCGCGGCGTTCGAGCTGCGCTTCGGCGATCAGACGCCGATCGCGGTGGCGCTGGCGCTGGCGGTGATCGCCCTCGCGATCGCCGCGGGGCGCGTGCGCGGGCTGCCGCGGTGGGCGGCGCGGCCGGCCGACCGCGCGGCGACGTGGGGCGCGGTCGCGGTCGTGCTCGTGACCGCGATCCCGGTGCTCGCGATCGGGGATCCCGACGGCATCGGCTTCCGGCTGCGGGTCGCGGTGTTCGCGCCGGCGGCGCTGGTCGCGGCGGCGGTGATCGGGCGCGCGCTCGCCGGCCGCCCGCGCTGGATCGCGCTGGCGGTCGTGGTGCCGGCGCTGCTGGTGCGGGTCGCCGTCGTCGAGCCCGAGCCGCGCGAGGGCGTGGTCTACGCCCACCCGGCGATGGTCGCGGCGATGGTCGCGCTGCCGGGGCGCCTGCCCGCCGACGCCGTCGTGATCACGTCCGAGCGTCACCTCGGCTTCATGGTCGCGTGGTACGCGCGCCTGCCGGTGCGGCTGCGGCCCGATCCGGTGCCGGCGCCCCGACGGTGGCGCCTGCTCGCGGGCAACGTCATCGGCCTGGGCTCTGCGCTGGATCGCGCGCTGCGGGCCGCGCACGATCAGCCCGGCATGGTGCCGCCGCTGGGCCTGCACCCGCGCGATCCCAGCGGGCTGGTGCTCGTGCCCGACGCGACCTGGGCCTGGGTGCTCACCCAGGTGCCGGAGCCGATGGCGCGCTACTGGCGCCGGTGGCCGACCCGCTGACGCGCTGACGCGCTGACCCGCTGACCCGCTGACCCGCTGACCCGGGCCGGCGGCCGCGGCCTGCTGGAAGTTCCGACTTCGGTTCCGGCTCTCCGGCTCCGGCTCCCACCTCGCCAGTGCGACGTCCCGGGACAGCCGCCGCACCGATGCCTCGACACATCGCACGAGCCAGCACCGGTCCGCTTGCAATCCGCGAGACTTGCATGAAGATCCCCGCCATGCAGCTCGCCCGATTGATGACCGCCGCGGTCCTGGCGTCCGCGACGCTCGCCGCGTGCAACCCCGAGGTGCCGAAGACGACGTTCGTCTACGGCGAGAAGCGCGGCACGTTGACCTCCAACGGCCTGCGGTTCGTGATCATGCCCGATCGCACGACGTCGCTGGTCGAGGTCGACGTGCGCTACGAGGTCGGCTCGCGCGAGGACCCGCAGGGCAAGGCCGGCATCGCGCACCTCGTGGAGCACATGATGTTCCAGCAGAAGCCGGACGGGCCCGACACCCAGCCGCTGATGCACTCGATCGGGGCGCTGACCAGCTTCTTCAACGCCTACACCAACTGGGACACGACCCACTACATGATGCAGGGGCGGTCCGAGCGCCTCGACGATCTGGTCAAGATCGAGGCGATGCGGATGCACTTCCGCTGCAAGACCATCAGCGAGGACGAGTTCCTGCGCGAGCGCGAGGTCGTGCGCAACGAGATCCGGCAGCGCGGGGGCACGCCCGAGGGCCGCATCCCCGACATGATCCTCGAGCAGGTCTACCCCAAGCAGCACGCCTACGCGCGGATGATCGGTGGCGACGACGCCAACCTGACCAACATCACGCTCCAGGACGTCTGCGACTTCATGGACAACTACTACACGCCCGACCGCGCGACCGTGATCGTCGCCGGCGGCGTCGACGTCGAGGCCGCGACCGCGTCGATCACCAAGTGGTTCGGCGGGCTCGAGAAGCGCGCCGGCGCGCCCCGGGTCGAGGTCGAGCCGGTGACCTCGGTCACCGCCGGCCGCGCCGACTACGAGCTCGACATCGAGCGCCCGTACGTGGTCGTGGCGTGGCCGCTGCCGGCCGCGAACACCCCCGAGGGCCGCGCCGTGCGCTACGGCATCAACCGCGTGTTCTTCGAGACCGCGGGCCAGGCCTTCGACTACAACTTCGCCTACAGCGTCGATCCGATCGTCCTGGGCGGCGAGCTGGCGCCGGTGTTCGGCGTGATCGTCGAGCTCAAGGGCATCGACAAGATGGGCGAGGCGCTCGAGTTCGTGAAGAAGGCGGCGGCCAAGGCCCACCGCAACTTCGACGACGCCAACTGGCAGCAGACCGAGGACTTCAAGGCCCGCACCGCGGCCGGGTTCCTGCGCCAGCTCGAGACCCTGCCGGCCCGGACGACCTCGCTGGGCGACGCGATCCAGTTCGACACCGAGACCGAGTTCGCGTCGCAGGACCTGTACCTGATCAAGCAGCTCGAGCGCATCCAGAAGTTCGACGGCGGCCTGATCGAGCGCGCGACCAAGAAGACGCTCGACTGGGATCGCGCCAAGGTCATCGTGTTCAAGGCCAGCAAGTCCGGCATCCACGGCGACAAGCGCTCGAAGGTCACGTTCCAGACCAAGAGCCACGACAAGCGCGAGATCCCCGAGGTCGACCCGCGCGAGGCCAAGGTGCCGCTCAAGGTCGCGGCCGACATGCCGGTGTTCGATCGGGTCGAGCGCTACCAGCTCGGCAACGGCATGAACGTCATCCTCTTGCCGATCGAGTCGCCGATGCCGCTGGTGTCGACGATGCTCGTGTTCAACGTCGGCGACGCCCACTCGGGCTCGGTGCCGGGCATGGCCGACGCCGCGGCCAGCTTCCTGAGCCCGGCGCTCGACAGCGACGCGCTCCAGCGCCTCGGCATCGGCATCCAGGCCTTCACCGTCAACGACCACACCTTCTTCGCCGCCGGCGGCCTCGACATCTACATGGGCCCGATGCTCAAGGGCCTCGAGCGCCTGATCAAGGCCGGCGTCTACAGCCAGGAGCAGGTCGAGGGCTGGCGCAAGCAGCTCAAGGAGCGGTTCAAGCGCAAGGACTACCAGGTCGAGGTCGAGTACCAGCGCCAGGTCCTGACCGCGCTCTACGGCGCCGATCACCCGTACACCAAGAACGCGGTGCTCACGCCCGGGTCGGCCGACGGCATCGGCCAGGATCGCCTGTCGTCGTTCCGCAGCACCCACTACTCGGCCGGCAACGCGACCTTGATCGTCGTCGGCAAGTTCGATCCGGCCAAGGCCCGCGGGACGATCTCGTCGAACTTCGGCAGCTGGAGCAAGGGCCACGTCGATCAGCCCATCGACGCCACCGCGCGGACCCGCACCGGCCCCGAGTTCGTCGGCGTGGTCGGCGTCGAGAACCCCCAGGTCACGGTCACGATCGGCTACCCGGCCCCGGCCGGGGTCGGCGCCGAGGAGGCCGCGCGGCGCGTGCTGACCGAGATGCTCAACATCCGCATGGGCGACATCCGGTTCAAGCTCGGCGCCACGTACGGCACCTACGCGCGTCGGCAGGCCCAGATCGGGCCGTCGGCCTACACCATGGGCGGCAACGTCGACGCCCCGCGCGCCGGCGAGGCCATCAAGGCCATGCGCGACGGCGTCGAGATGCTGCGCACCGGCGCGACCTTCGACATCGACTTCGTGCGCGCCCGCCGCGCGCTGATCGAGGACCTGCTGGCGCAGTCGACGGTGTCGAGCGAGCTGGCCCAGCGCCTGGCGACGATCGCGCGCTTCAACCTGAAGCCCGACTACTACAAGCAGCTGGTCAAGCAGATCGCCGCGGTGTCGCCGGCCCAGGTCAAGCTGCTCATGGGCAGGGAGCTCGATCCCGCGGGCGAGGTCGTCGTGTGCCAGGGCGACCGGCCGTCGCTCGAGAAGGCGTTCGCCGACGCCGGCATCGATCAGGTCAAGCTGATCGAGCCCGACTACAAGTGACGCGCGCGGCGGTCACGGCGTGAGCCGGGCCGCCAGCGTCTGACAGCGGGCGGCGACGGCGGCGAGGTAGGGGCGCTGGGTGAGCGCGGGCGGCGGCGCCTGGCACGGCCGGGTGGTGGCGAAGGCCATCATCGGCCCGACCCGCGCGGCCAGCACCGGCGCGATCGTCGCCGCGCGATCGGGGCGCTCGAGCAGCGCGCCCATGGCCTCGACGCGGACCCGCAGCGGCAGCTGGGCGCCGTCGATGACGAGCGGGTACAGCGTCGCGTCGGGCAGGGCGGTCAGGGCGCGGCCGAGGTACGGCGCCAGCGGCTCGGTGCGCGCGTCGTCGCGGCGGGCGATCGCCAGCACCTGGGCGCGGGCGCGGGCGTTGCCGCGGTGGGCGGCGATCACCAGCGCGGGGCCGATGACCGCGGCCGGCAGGGCGGCGCCGCGGCGCCACGACGCGACCGTGCGGCGGGCCCAGCGGACGGCGGCCCGGTCGTCGCCGGCGACGCCGGCCAGCTCGAGCGCGCGGGCGCGGGCGTCGGCGCGGGCGTCGGGCTCGGCGGCGATGGCGGCGCGGCCGAGGTGGGCCAGCGCGCGATCGGTGGCGGCGTGCAGCACGCGGGCGAGCGCCGGGCGCGCGCGGTCGGCGCTGGCGGCGTCGACGATCCCGAGCCAGGGCGCGGCCGCGGCCAGCGCGCCGGCGTCGCCGGTGGCGATCGCGGCGGTCAGCGTCGCCACCAGATCGTCGCGGGTCGCGGTCCCGGCGACGACGCCATCGACGACGGCCTCGAGCGCGCTGACGCGCTCGGCGGGCGTGAGCGGCGCGACGGCGAGCGCCGCCCAGTCGCCCCCGACCAGCTGCCAGCGGTAGTAGCCGTCGCCGCCGGCGTCGGCGGTCAGCCAGGCCGGGCAGGTGGCGCCGAGCTCGATCGTCGCAACGTCGTCGACGACCGCGCACGCGCGGCCACCGCTCCAGCGCACGCACACCGGCGTGACCCGATGATCGGTGGCGGTCACGCGCACCAGCGCCCGGCCCGGCAGGCACAGGCGCTCGGCGACGACGGCCGGCGCGCCGGCGCGGGTGAGCCCGTCGGTGGCGACCGCGGCGATCGGGAGCTCGGGCGCCAGGCGCGCCAGCTCGGCGATCAGATCGTCGCTGTCGACGACCTGGCCGGCGTGGCGGTCGAGGTACGCGCCCAGCGCCGCGCGCACCGGCGCGTCGCCCAGCCACGCCGCCCACGCGTGCATCAGCGCCGCGCCCTTCTGGTAGGTGAGGCCGTCGAGCAGCGCGCGCGGGTGCGCGATCGTCGCCGGCCGCAGCGCGTGGGCGAGGTCGGCCTGGTCCTCGGCGATCACCTCGAGCCGGTCGAGCACGTGATCGGTGGCCGCGCGGGTCGGGGTCGGCAGCTCGCGCAGCACCCGATCGGACATCCAGGTCGCGAGGCCCTCGTTGAGCCACAGCTCGCGCCAGGTCCGCGGCGTGACCACGGTGCCGAACCACGCGTGCGCGACCTCGTGCGCGAGCACCAGCGCCACGAGCGCGCGCTCGTCGGCGTGGACCGCGCCGGTGGCGATGCTGGCGGCGATCGTGATCAGCCCCGGGTTCTCCATCGCGCCGCTCAGCGACGGCACCACGATCACGTCGAGCTTGGGCCAGGGCCACGGCCGCCCCAGCCACCGGGTCGAGGTCGTGACGATCGGTCCGAGCACCGCGCGGGCCTGCTCGACGTGGGCCAGCGCCGGCGGCGCGATCAGCCGCGCGGGCACCGGCGCGCCGGGCACGTCGACGGCGGTGAACCGACCGGCCGCGACCGCGACCAGGTAGGTCGGCAGCGGCGGCGTCGGCTCGAACTGGTGCACCAGCCAGTCGCCCTCGCGGGTCGTCCCGGTGGTCGGCATGTTCGCGTAGGCCGCGACCCCGTCGGGCGTGCGCACCACCACCGCGAACGGCGTCCGCCAGCGCGGCTCGTCGAAGCACGGGAAGGCGGCGCGGGCGTCGGCCGGCTCGAAGTCGGAGTAGACGAAGCGATCGTCGCCGCTGCGCTGCGCGAAGATGCCGACGCGATCGCCGTAGGGCGCGCTGAACTCGAGCCGCAGCGTCAGCGCGCCGGTGGCGGCGGCGGGGAGCCCGAGGCCGAGCAGGCTCTCGCGGGTGGTGCGGGGCGGGCCGGGGCGGGCCTGGGTCAGCGCCCCGAGCGTGGTCGTGCCCCGGCGCGCGGTGGCGGCGTCGACGGTGATGCGGCGGTCGGCGTGCAGCCAGATCGCGCGGGTCGGGCGCGCGAGCGTGACGTCGATCTCGACGACGCCGGCGTAGGTCGTGGCGGAGGGATCGAGCGCGAGGTCGAGCCGGTAGGCGACCGGGGTGACGTCGTCGTCGAGCGTGACCGCGGGCGGCGGCCCGAGCCCGACGTCGGGCGCCGGCGCCGGCACCGGCGGGGGCTGCGGCGTCACGACCGGCGCGGTCGCGGGCCGGGGCGCGGCGGCGGGGCCACACGCGACCGCGGCGATCGCGACCAGCGCAAGCGGCGTCCGGCAGGCGAGCACGCCCGAGCTTCGCAGGTCCGCCGCCGGCGCGGCTACCGGATGCGCGCGCGGTTGCGGTAATAGTGAGGCGTGACACGGCTCCGCGTGTGGATCGCGCTGGCGCTCGGCCTCGGCCTCGGCGCGGTCGCGTACCGCTGGGCCGCGCACGATCGGCCCTTCGACGCGCCGCGCGCGCGCCGGTCGCGTGACGCCGGCGTGGCCACGCGCGCGCCGGTCGCGCCGGTCGTCGCGGCGACCGCGCCGCGGGGGCCCACCCTGCCGATCGCGGTGATCGACGCGCGGGCCGGGACCGCGCTCGCCGACGTGACGCTCACGCTGCGGCGCGCCGACGGCGGGGGCGCGATCGTCGTGCTCACCGCGACCACCGACCCCCTCGGGCGCGCGGCCCTGGCCCTCGGCGAAGGCCGCTGGCAGGTCGCCGCCACGCGCGGCGGCGCGCCGCTGGTGCTGACCGACGCCGAGGACTGGACCGTCGGCGCGGCGCTCGATCCCGAGCTGATCGTCCGGGCGGTGCCGGCCGCCGAGGTGCCGCCGCCGCGCGAGCTGCCGCCGGTGCCGCCGGGCGCCGGCGCGCTGGTCGGCGAGGTCACGCTGGCCGGCGCGCGCCCAGCCGATCTGATCGTCACGCCGATCTTCCTCGGCGACTTCGGGCCCGGCCACCCGGTCGTGCGCGATCGCGTGCCGCAGCCGACGCCGCTGCCGCCCCGGCGCTTCGTCGGCACCGGCGGGAGCTTCCGCTGGGACGGCCTGGCCCCCGGCAGCTACGCGGTCCTCGTGGTCGCGCCCGATCGCGGCGTCGCGCTGGTGCGCGCGATGGTCACGGCCGACCTGGCGGGCAACGCGTCGAGCGCGCTGGCGCCGGCCGCCGGCGTCGCCGGGCGCGCGCTCGACGATCGCGGCGCCGAGCTGGCCGGGGTCGAGATCGTCGTCTGGGTCGGCGACCTGCGGCTGGCCGCGGTCACCACCGACGCCCACGGCACGTTCCTGGTGCCCGATCTCCCGGCCGGCCCCGCCAAGCTAGTGGCCAGCCGGCCGGGTTGCATCGGCGATCGACCGACGCTGACCCTCGTCGCCGGGCAGCGCGCGATGCAGCCGCTCGGCCTCCTGTGCGGCGACGCCGCCGGGCCGTGATCGTGGCGCGCTAGTACCTCGCCGCAATGAACTTGACCGGTTGAGGACGCCGATCCATCGCCGATCGCTGCGTTGAACCTCCTCGAGTTCCAGCGAGGAGCCCGTCGTCGGTTCGCCTTGCGCTCGGCGCGCCTCGACGCCCGCAACCGGTCAGATCCACTGCGGCGAGGTACTAGAGCTCCGACCGCGTGCTTGTGATCCGTCCACGGCGTCGAGGCGCGCCAGGGGCAAGGCGAACCGACGACGGGCTACTCTCCGTAACTCGAGGAGCTGCAACGCAGCCCATGGAGATGCATCGGCGGGGTTCTCACAGGCGCGAAGCGACCTGAAGGGATCGTGGCGGTTCAGAATCACGCGGTCGGAGCGCTAGAGCGCCTCGAGCACCAGCGAGATGCCCTGGCCGCCGCCGATGCACATCGTCACCAGGCCGTAGCGCTGCTTGGCGCGGCGCAGGCCGTAGGCGCAGGTCAGGGTCAGGATCGCGCCGGTGGCGCCGAGCGGGTGGCCCAGCGCGATCGCGCCGCCCTCGGGGTTCACCGTCCCGGCGTCGATGCCCATCTCGCCGAAGTCGCGGATGACCGCGAGCGCCTGGGGCGCGAACGCCTCGTTGAGCTCGACCCGCTCGATGTCCTTGCCGCTGATCCCGGCGGCGGCCAGCGCCCGCTCGGTCGACGGCACCGGCCCCCAGCCCATGATCCGCGGGTCGCAGCCGGCGACGCCGACGCCGGCGAGCCGGGCCAGCGGCTTCGCGCCGTGCTTGGCGGCGTCGGCCGCGGTGCCGATGATCATCGCGCCGGCGCCGTCGACGACCGCGCTGGCGTTGCCGGCCGTGACGATGCCGCCGGCCTCGAACGCCGCCGGCAGCCGGCCCATCT
Source organism: Myxococcales bacterium (assembly GCA_016717005.1). NCBI lineage: Bacteria > Pseudomonadati > Myxococcota > Myxococcia > Myxococcales > Myxococcales bacterium. The sequence goes on from JADJUF010000037.1 coordinate 1,233,523, forward strand.
TCGCCAGCGACACGTCGTCGACGATGTGGGTGTCGTGGACGACCTCGAACGGCTCGGCCGCGCCGTCCTGCTGGACCGTGACCGCGACCGTCTCCTCGCGGAACGCGCCGCGATCGCGCGCGGCCTTGGCCCGGGTCTGCGACCGGAACCCGAACGCGTCGGCCTCGTCGCGGGTGATGCCGTACCGGCGCCCGAGCTCCTCGGCGGTGTTGGCCATGGCCATGCCCGCCGACGGGTCGTACAGGCTCATCAGCAGCATGTCCTGCAGGTGGGTGCCGGCCGGCAGGGTCTTGGTGTCGATCGGCCCATACTTCTGCACGGCCTCGCCGATCTTCTTGCCGCGCACGCCGTAGAGCGTGAACGGGTACTGCATGCTCTCGGCGCCGCCGACGACGATGAACGGGCGGGCGTGGTCGTGGCGCAGCCCGCCGAGGATGATCTCGGCGCCGACCGCGACCGCCTCGGCGCCGCTGCCGCAGATGCGCGCGACGGTCAGCGCCGGCACGGTCTGGTCGAGGCCGCCGCGCCAGCCCATGCCGCGCGCGGCGTAGATCGAGTCGCGGTGGCTGTGCTGGGCCATGCCCATGACCACGTGGCCCACGAGGCCGCGATCGAGCTGGGTCTGCGCCAGCGCGCCGGCGATCGCGAAGCCGCCCAGCTGGGTGGTCGAGAACCGCGCGAACAGGCCGGGCTCGCGGTTGTTGACGAGGATGTCGGCGCGCGGCGTGCGCCGCCCGCCGTCGAGGATCACGATGGTGCGATCGTCGGTTGCCATGGTGGTCGCTCCTCTACTCATGCAGGAAGGCGGCGGGGACGCGCGGCCCGTTCTGGGTGAAGTTCTTCATGCCGAGGTCCATGTCGACGGTGGCCTTGCAGCGGCCGAAGCCGTCGGCCTCGAGCGCGAGGCCCTCGGCCAGCGGCAGCGCCAGCCCGCGCCGCAGCACGTCGCAGACGATCGCGTCGATCGCGAGCGAGCGATGGCCGAGGTCGACCGCCGGCAGCCGCGCCGGCACCGGGATCGGCTCCGGGTTCACCGGCGCCAGCTTGACCTTGCCGGCGAGGTGATCGGCGATCAGCGCCTTGGCCGCGCCGAGCACGTCGGCGGCCGGCGCCCCGTGGGCCCAGCCCCAGGCGCAGGCCTCGGCCGCGCCGATCGACGCGCCGGTGCGGATCAGCCGGGCGGCGCGCTCGACGCCGATCAGCCGCGGCAGCCGCTGGGTCCCGCCGTAGCCGGGGATGATGCCGAGGTTGACCTCGGGCTGGCCCAGCACCAGCTGCGGGCCGACCACGCGCGCGTGGCACGCCATCGCCAGCTCGGCGCCGCCGCCGAGGACCGGGCCGTCGAGCGCCGCCACCACCGGCTTGCCCAGCGCGCTGATCGCCGCGAAGATCGGGTGGGTCGTCAGGCACACCGCGCGGCAGGCCTCGACCGACGGCAGCGCCGCCAGCTCGTTGATGTCGGCGCCGGCCAGCGCGCCGTCGTAGCTCGACAGCACGACGCCCTTCACCGTCGGGTCGGCGCCGAGTTCGGCGAAGATCGCCCCGAGCTCGCCGATCGTGGCGGCGCTGAGCGCGTTCTTCACCTCGGGGCGGAACACCCGCACGACCGCGACGTCGCCGTCGCGCTCGACCAGCGTGTTGGGGCGCACCGGCGCCAGCGCCTGGGCGGCGATCGTCGCCGGCACCGGGAACCCGGCGTGGTCGCGCGCGAACCGGGTCACGAGCTCGTGCACCCGCGCCGCGCCGTACTCCTGGGCCAGCGCCAGCAGGCCCTTGCGGAAGCCCAGCGCCATGCGCGTCAGCCAGTCGAGCTCGGTGGCCGCGCAGGTGCCGGCGTCGAGGACCGCGAAGGTCCGTCCGAACAGGACCGCGAGGATCCGATCGAGCACCGTGCGGCCCAGCGCCGCGTCGTAGCGGCCGTCGACGGCGGCGCCCTTGGCGAACCACGGGCTGTTGCCCTGGGTGGTCAGGATCGCCGGCGCGCGGAACCACGGCGTGCCGGTCGGCGCGTGCTCCATCAGCTCCTGGCAGTGCGCGGTCAGGAGGTTGCCGCGGGTCGCGTCCATGACGTTGAACGGGCCGCCGCCGCCGATCGCGTCGTTGACGATGCGATCCACCTGGGCCGGCGTCGCGAGCCCGGCCTCGACGATGCGCGCGGCCTCGCTGATGTAGTTGCAGAAGATGTCGTCGGCGGCGAAGCACTCGACGTCGGCGGTGAGGATCGGCACCTTGCCGAGCCGCTTCATCGTCGCGATCATCTGCGCGCCGAGCGCGGCGTCGCCCGATAGCACGATCTCGATCGGCAGCGCCCGCCAGGCCGGGAAGAACGGGTGGTTGACGAAGCAGCGCGCGGGGTGCGTGGCCTCGGCCGCGATCTGCGCCCGCGGCAGGCCCGAGGTCGCGAAGCCGATCAGGCAGCTCGGCGCCACGACCGCCTCGAGCTTGGCGAGGATCGCGCGCTTGATCGTCAGGTCCTCGGACGCGGCCTCGAGGACGTAGGTGCAGTCCTTGAGCGCGCCGAGGTCCTGGGTCGGCACCAGCGCGGCCTCCATCGCCTGCGCCACCTTGGGCGCCAGCTTGCCGCGGGCCACGCCCTTGCTCGCGTAGCCGCGGATCCGCGCCACGCCGGCGTCGAGCGCCTCCTGCTTGATATCGACCAGGTAGACCTTCGCGCCGGGCTCGCGCGCGATGGCGGTCAGAAACCCGTAGGCCAGGTCCGGGCCGATGGATCCAGAGCCGATGACACCGACGATCATGCGATGACTCCTCGCGTCGTGTGGGTGGCCGCCGTCGCGGCGGTCCACGTGCGGTGTACCAGGAAGCGCGCCCACGTGGCCAGGCATCGCGCGGCCCGCGACCACGCGACCGCGCGTCGCTGTGCGGTCCTGTCACGCTCGGCGCGACGGTGTCGCCGGGCATCGCGCGCCCGCGTCGCTGCGCGTACCCTCGATGGCGATGGCAGGCATCGCGCCGCCTGCGCCGCGCCGCGGTGCGTACCCTCGATGGCGGTGTCGGCGTCGCGCCGCCCGCGCCCGCGCGCCCGCGTGTCGCTGTGCGGTCCTGGCACGCTCTGCGTCCGCGCCGGCCCAACCAGTGGATCGTGAGGCTCCCTCCTGGCCGCCCGCGTGGGTACCCTGCGCCGCGATGTCCTACGAGTTCCTGTCCGAAGAATGGTTCGCCCAGGTCGACGCGCTGATCGCCGCCGCCGGCGATCTCGACCTACCGCCGGCGCACAAGGCGGCCAAGATCAACGTGACGATCACCGGCCCACGCGGCGACACCCAGGTGTTCTTGCAGGACGGCGTCTTCGCGCGTGGCCACCAGGCCGCGGCCACCGCGATCACCCTCGCCGCCGACCTCGCCCGGAAGATCTTCGTCGACGGCGACGCCGCCGCCGGCATCGGCGCGTTCCTGGCCGGCGAGATCACGGTCGACGGCGACCTGGCCCAGCTGGTCGCGATGCAGACCGCCGAGCCCAGCGCCGCGCAGCTGCGCCTGGCCCAGCAGATCGCCGCGATCACCGCGTAGCGCCCGCGCTCGTGGCGGCGCGGGTCGCGGCGGGTGGCGGGTCGCGGCGGGTCGGATCGCGGCGGCGGCCCCTCCTCGACGACGGCGCCGATCGGACCCGGCTGCGATGGCGCAGGCTCGACGCCCGCCGCGCCGCGCGGTCAGCTCACGGGCCGCCCAGGGCGCGCAGCAGATCCGAGAAGTTGCCCTGGCCGCCGTTGACCGCCTCGAAGAACGGGTCGACGACCGCCTCGATCACCGCGCGCTGGGCCTCCGCGTCGGTGATCGTCTTCTTGAAGATGTACTCCTGCGCGATCGTGATCGACCAGTCCTTCGACAGCGCGAGCTTGAGCTCGAGGGTGATCTTGACGCCGCCGGGCACCGCGGCGCCCTTGAAGGTGGCGGGCCCCCAGCTCAGCTCGGGCGTGAACGTGGTGGCGATCTGGCCGGTGTTGCGGTCGTACTCCATCTTGACCCCGGCGGCGCTGAACGACGCCTTGCCGCCGGAGTCGGCGGCGAAGGTGAACGGGCCGACCTGCGCCGCGCCGCTGACCTTGCCGGTGCTGTCGACCGCGCCCGACACCGGCCCCACCTTGCCGCCGACCTCGACCTTCGTCCCGTCGGTGCCGGCGGTGAGGTCGCCGTCCTTGATCGTGATCTTGAACTTGCCGTCGCTGCCCAGCGACGACGAGCCGAACGGCGTCGCGAGCTTGATGGTGGTCGTGCCGGTGGTCACGTCGACCAGGGGCAGGTCGCCACCCATCCGGGTCAGCAGCGGCTCGGGCAGGCCCCAGTGGTTCTCCTCGCTCGGCCCCTTGGGCCGGCAGACGCCCACGCACGGCCGGATGGGCACGGTGACCTTGTCCGGTTCGCCGTCGTGATCGCGATCCTCCTCGGGCGACAGGTCGGCGCCCTGGGCCACCGGCGCGCCCGCGCTGCGGGCCGCGCGCGGCGCTGGCATCGCCAGCAGCTCGTCGATGTCGAAGCCCTGCACCACGTCGGCGAAGGCGTCGCCGCGTCGGTCGGCCTCGGCCTCGAGCGCGGCGTCGGTGTTGACCGGTGTGCCGCAGGCCTCGCCGGTGGCCTCGACGCGGCCGTCGCGTTGCTGCGCCACGTGGGCGAGCTCGTGACCGATCAGCGCGCGCCCGGCCTGTGCGTCGGGCTGGAACGCGCCGCTCGCGAAGTGCAGGTCGTCGCCCCGGGCGAACGCCTGGGTCCCGAGCTGCTCGGCGGCCCCGTCGTGGTGCACGCGCACCGCCGAGAAGTCGTGGCCAAACTCGGCGCCGGCGGCCTGCGCGATGGCGGCCGGGAGCGGGGCGCCGGTCGAGGGGCTGGGCAGCTGGCCGCCTCGGGGCGCGCCGCCGCGCTTGGCCTGGGCCGGCAGGTCTGCGGTGAGCGTGCGCTTGCCAGGCGCCGGCCCCGACCACGACCCGGCAGCGCCAACGGGATCCTGCGACGCGTAGCGACGATGGAACATGGACCAGGCAATCGCAAGCGATGTGCCACGGCCCACGCGGCCTACGGGCGCGTCGGGCCTGGGTTTGGCCACGGCCGTCGGGACCTCGAGGGCCCGGCGCCCGCGGCCGGTGGGACCTGCGGATCCCGCACCCGCGATCGCGATCACACCAGCTCGATCCAGACCTCGTCGCCGACGACGACCGCGCGGTAGCGGCGCAGGAGCAGCGAGCGATCGTGCTAGCGCGGGCGGGCACGGTGTCGAGCTTGCAGGAGCACACGCTGATCGCTGCGGAGGTTGGTGACGCCCGCGGCCGTCGATGGCGCGCGGCGCGCCGGCGTGGGCCCGTGGTAGGCTGACGCCGGCATGCGGCGGGCCCCAGCCTCAGAGGAGCCGACCCCGGCGGTCGGCCCCGGCGCGGGCGCGATCGGCGCCGCCGTGCTGCTCGTGGCCGGCGAGGGCACGTTCGCGACCCACGTGCTCGGCGATCGCGACCTGGTGATCGGCCGGGCCGATGGCTGCGACGTGCAGATCGATCACCGCGTGTTGTCGCGGCGCCACGCGATCCTGCGCCAGGGGCCGCCGCGCACGATCCAGGACCTGGGCTCGACCAACGGCACCCGGGTCGCCGGCGAGCAGCACCGCGGCGGCGCGCCGGTGCGGCTGGCGGCCAACGACAGCTTCCACATCGGGCCCTTCTCCTTCGTCTTGGTGGCCGGCGTCAGCGTCGACGACCGCTCGCTGTCGGCGCGCGACGCCACCCGCATCATCGATCCGACGCCGGCCGGCGTGCCGCGCCTGGTGCGCGACGTGGCGGCGACGTTGACCAACGTGGTCATCCTGGGCGAGACCGGCGTCGGCAAGGAGGTGCTGGCCGAGACGGTGCACGCGCTGTCGGGCCGGCCGGGCGCGATCACGCGCATCAACTGCGCGGCGCTGAGCGACACGCTGCTCGAGAGCGAGCTGTTCGGTCACGAGAAGGGCGCGTTCACCGGCGCCGCCGCGCAGAAGGCGGGCCTGCTCGAGTCCGCCGACCGGGGCACGGTGTTCCTCGACGAGGTCGGCGAGCTACCGCTGTCGGTCCAGGCCAAGCTCTTGCGCGCCATCGAGCACCGCGAGGTGCTGCGCATCGGCGCCACCCGGCCGGTGCCGGTCGACGTGCGCTTCATCGCCGCCACCAACCGCGACCTGCCCGCCGAGGTGACGGCCGGGCGGTTCCGCCGCGACCTGTTCTTCCGGCTCGACGGCATGACCCTGGTGATCCCGCCGCTGCGCGAGCGCGCGCGGCTGATCGGCCCGCTGGCGCTGGGCTTCCTCGAGGCCGCCGGCAAGCGCGCCGGGGGCCACGCCCGGCTCGACGGCGAGGTGCTGGCTGCGCTCGAGGCCTACGCCTGGCCCGGCAACGTGCGCGAGCTGCGCGCGGTGATCGAGCGCGCGGTGCTGCTAGCGCGCGCCGGCACGATCGGCGTGCGCCACCTGGCGTTCACCCGTTCGCTGGCGGCCGACGCGCCCCCGTCGGTCGCGGCACCGGCCCGCGCCCGCGCGGCCACGGTCGCGACCGATGACCCAGCCGTGATCGGGCTCGACGCCGAGCAGCTCGCCGAGCGGGCACGCATCATCGCCGCGCTCGAGGACTGCGCCGGCAACCAGACCCGGGCCGCGCGCGCGCTGGGCATGGCCCGCACGACGCTGGCCAACAAGCTCGGCCTGTACCGCGTCCCGCGCCCGCGCACCTGATTTCCCGAGGGGTGGTCGCCGAACCCTCCCCCATCGGGGGCAAGCCCCGATGAGGGCCCCCACCCAGGACGCGAACTCCCGGGGCGTCGACCGAAACGCTACAAGCTCCGATCTGAACCCCGCGCCCGGGCGTGGCGGGCTCGGTCATCGCCGCCCGCGCGCGCGTGCGGGCCGTCGCGCGAACGGGTTGCCGGACGATCTGTCAGGACGATCTGACCTGACCCGGTGGTCACACGACGACGGCCCGAGCCTCGACGGGCACTTGGGCCGGCGACGGTGGCTGGCGTGACCGTTGCTGAGTCCTGCCCCATGTCCTACCGGTTCGATCGCGAGCACGAGGGTCCGCACGACTCCGCCACCACGTCCCGGGGCGCGCCCGGGAAGCGCTCCCTCACCGATCGCCTGCAGCGCAAGGCGGCCGACGCCGCGGCGCCCCCGAGCGCGGCGCCACCGCCGCGGTACGTCGACCCGACGCTCAGCGATGCGGCGTTCGTCGATCAGCTGCTGGCGATGCCGGTGCAACGCCGCGCGGTCGCCGACCCGGGCCCCGACGTCCACGCCCTGGCCGCCGCCGGGACCGCGGGCGCCGGCGGCCCGCTGCCATTCCTCGAGCAGATCCAGGCCGCGTTCGGCCACCACGACGTGAGCGGGGTGCGCGCGCACACCGACGGCGCTGCCGCCGCGGCCGCCACCGGTATGGGCGCGCAGGCCTTCGCGACCGGCGACCACGTCGCCTTCGCCGGCGCGCCCGACCTCCACACCGCCGCCCACGAGGCCGCCCACGTCATCCAGCAGCGCGCCGGCGTTCACCTCAAGGGCGGCGTCGGTGAGGTCGGGGACGTCTACGAGCAGCACGCCGACGCCGTCGCTGACGCCGTGGTGCGCGGCGAGAGCGCCGCCGAGTTGCTGAGCGCGAGGGTCGGCGGCGGTGCCTCGAGCGCGGTCCAGCGCGACGTCGGCCCCCAGGCGACCGGCGACGCGAAGGCCGACGCTGGGGCCGACGGGTCACTGACGATCACCTCCGCCAGCCGCCTGGCGGAGAACGCGTACCGGCGCCTGTTCAAGAACCAGCAGGCCGGGTTGACCCGCCTCGGCGCGGCGCTCAAGAAGGACTCCGCGCCCAAGAAGTCGCTGCTCGGCGACCTCGCGGCCGGCGTGGTCGGTGGCGTCATCGGCGCCGTGCTCGGCCCGGTGGGCGCGGGCGTGGTGGAGTTCGCCGAGTCGAAGCTGGCGAAGAAGCTGATCGAGAAGCTCGCCGACGTCGTGAAGGACAAGGCGGTCGACATCGGCAAGGAGAAGACCAAGGAGCACTTCGAGGGCAAGAAGGAGACCGACGCGGCGGACAACTTCGTCGAGGCGCAGACGCTCGCGATCAACGACGCCGAGCACGGGGCGGTGCAGGAGCTCATCAAGCACACCGACGAGCTCGGCCGCGTCGCGAAGGGCCCGGAGTCACTCGCCGGCCTGGCCACCGGGATCGATGCGCGCGCCCCTGCCGCCCCCGATCTCCAGGCAGCCCAGGCGGCCGGGGCCTGGACCCGCGCCACCGCGGGGCGCCACGCGACCGCAGGCGCATGGGCCGATGACGTCGCCGGCCAGGACCCCGAGAAGGGCGCGATCGAGATCGAGTGCAGGCACGAGCGGGGCGCAGGGATCACGATCACGGGCTCCAACTGGCGCGGCGTCGGTCGCGAGACCGAGGGCGTGGTCGAGGAGCACGGCAAGGCGACGATCGGCGACCTCGGCGCCACGCTGCGCGTCACCGTCGCGGGCTATGGCGGCAAGGGGCGGTTCGAGATCACCCCCGGCGGCGGCCAGGCCTGGGTGCCGGAGAACTCGGTGGGCCAGGATGCGCTGTTCGCCGCAGCCGGAATGATCGAAGACCGCCTGGATCCCGCTATTCGCAAGGAGAGCGCGATCAAGGCGGCGAAATACATCGCCTACCTCATCAACCAGCAGTCGGTCGCCGCGCTGAAGTTCGGGAAGTGACCAGCTCGCCGGCTCCACCTTGACGCCCTCGACCAGGCGGCGGCGGCGATGAGCCGGGCGTCAGGGGCGCGGCGCGTCGAGGCGCGCGAGGTTGCGCTGCCACATGGCGACGTTGGCGGAGTCCATGCCGGTGCGATCGGCGATGGCGAGGAGGTCGCGGTAGATGGCGGCGGCGGCGGACCGGCGGCCGGCGTCGACCAGGATGTCGGCGACGGTGGAGCGGAGAGAGAGCAGGACGCCGTCGTCGGGCGCCAGCGCGGCGGCGCCGAGCGCGACGGCCCGCTCGGCGTCGGCGATGGCCTCGGCGTGGCGGCCGAGGTAGGTGAGGATGGAGGCGCGGGTGGAGATGGCGAGCGCGGTGTCGACGGCGTCGGGGTCGCGCCGCATGCGGACGCGGACGGCCTGGTCGGCGGCGGCGAGCGCGTCAGGGTACGTGCGCTGGTCGCGCAGGACCTGGGCGACGTCGAGGTAGACGCCGGCGGCGTCGGCGGTGTCGGGGCCGAAGGCGCGATCGTAGAGGACGATGGCCTCGCGCAGGGGTGGGAGCGCGGCGTCGTGGCGCCCGGCGTACCAGTGGGCCTCGCCGAGCGACTGCAAGAGGCCGGCGAGCTGGGACGCGACCGGTGAGCCGGGCTGGTCGGCGCCGGCGCGCTGCAGCAGGCGGCGGGCCTCGTCGAGATCAGCGAGCGCGCCGTCGGTGTCGCCGGCCGCGGTGAGCACGTCGGCCTCGTTGGTGAGGACCTCGGCGCGGACCAGCGGCGGATCGCCGGCGCGGGCCGAGGCGGCGCGGGCCGCGAGCATCATGACGCGGGCCTGGTCGGGTTGGCCCTGGAACTGGGCGGTCAGGCGGCCCATCAGCGACCAGGTCTTGGCGGCCTCGACGTCGTCACCACCGCGCGACGCGACCTCGGTCAGCTCGCGGAGGAACGCGAGGCCGCCGGGGATGTCGCCGGTGACGACCGCGATGCGCCAGCGCAGCGCGAGCGCGCGCGACAGCGTGAGCTCGTGGCCGAGCGTGCGGGCGCGGGCGATGGCGGCGTCGGCGCGGGCGGCGAGCCCGTCGGTCACGCCGGCGCGGCGAGCGTTGTTGGCGGCCTCGACCTCGGCGAGGATGGCCGTGGCCTCGGCGCGCGCGGCTGGCGCCTCGGGCAGGTCCTGGGCCGCGAGCAGCGCGTCGGGGTCGGCGCAGCCGTCGAGCGCCGCGACCGTGGTGGTCGCCTTGATCGCGCCCTCGAGCGCGGCGGCGTCGCCGGCTCGCTCGAGCGTGCGCACCGCGCCGTCGAGCCCGACCAGCCAGCGGTCGAGACACTTCATGCGGGCGTCGAGCACCGTGTCGGACTGCCGGTTCTCGACCTTGTTGGCGCGGCAGGTCTCGACGAACATGTCGCGCCACGCTGGCGCCGCGCGATCGAACACCGCCGCCGCCGCCGCGTGACGGGCCGCGCCGTAGGTCGGATCGATGGCGGCGAGATGGGTGGCGAGCGACGCCCTGCGGGCGGCGCCCCACACGACGGCGAGCCGCGCGTCGGGCGGCGCGCACACCGCGGACACGTCGTGGCCGCCGCGCCCGGCGACGAGCACCGCGCCGCTCGCCGACAGCACCATCGCCGCCGCGCCGCCCAGCACCCAGGCGCGGCGCCGCAAGGTCATCCGCTCGGTGATGGCGTCGAGCAGCGCCGCGACGCTGGGCCAGCGCTGCGCGGGCTCGACGGCGAGCCCGCGATCGAGCAGCGGCCACAGCCAGGTCGGCACCTGGCGCTCCGAGCGGGCCGCGCCCTCGCGGCGCTGCCCGGCGATCACCGCGGCGCGCAGCTCGTCGGCGGTGTGGCCGTCGAACGGCGCCTGGCCGCCGAGCGCGATCCACAGCGCGACACAGAACGCGAACTGATCGCTGCGGGCGTCGACCTCGCCGCCCAGCCACTGCTCGGGCGCCATGTACTTCGGGGTGCCGATCACGGCGCCGTCGACGCTGAGGCTGTGCCCGGGGTCGGCGGTCGGCGAGGCGTCGACGCGCACGCCGCTCTCGGCGAGGCCGAAGTCGCTGACCCGGGGCCGCCCGTCCTTGCCGATCAGCACGTTCTCTGGCTTGAAGTCGCGGTGGACCAGGCCGGCGTCGTGCGCTGCCTGCAGCCCGCGCCCGGCGGCGATGAACACGGCGACGATCTCGCGCCAGCGGCGCTCCTCGTCGACGAGCCAGGCCTTGAGCGTGCTGCCGTCGATCAGCTCCATCGCGATGAACACGTGCTCGCCGGCGCGGCCGACCTCGTACACCGTCACCGCGTTGGGGTGCGCGAGCTTGGCCATCGCCTGGGCCTCGCGCTGCAGCATCACGCGCGCCTCGACGCCGGCGCCGCCGTGGCGCAGCACCTTGATCGCCACCTTGCGGTCGAGCTCGGGATCGAACGCGCACAGCACCACGCCCATGCCACCGGCGCCGAGCGCCCCGAGGACGACGAACCGCCCGACGGTGCCGCCCGGCGCCATCGCCGCGGCGCCGCTCGACGGCGGCCGCGCCACGCCCGCGCCGGACGCGTCCTGCATCGGCATGGTCTCGTCGCCGCTCGCCATGAGGCGAGCCTAGCGCAGCGGCGCGGCACATCGGGAGCGCCACGAGCGCCGCGGTCGCATCGGCCGCACGGCCGCGGGCGCACCCGGGCGTCAGCTGGGTCGGAAGCGCGCGCGCCGCGGTCGCCGCGGTCGCATCGGCCGCACGGCCGCACGGCCGCGGGCGCACCCGGGCGTCAGCTGGGTCGGAAGCGCGCGCGTGCGGACGGACGTCGGGGAGGTGGCGAGCCGACGTGGGCTCAGAGGTCCGTCCCCTGGTGAGCGCCGAGGACTTCGGGCCGTGGCGCGAGCTCGTGCTCGGGCTCGACCGTCGGCCTGACCGGCGTCACACCAGCTCGATCCAGACCTCGTCGCCGACGACGACCGCGCGGTAGCGGCGCAGGTTCAAGGACCGATCGTGCAAGCACGCGCCGGTGCGCAGGTCGAAGACGTAGCCGTGGCCGGGGCAGGTGAGGCAGCCGTCGGCGAGGTCGACCTCGCCGTCGGCGAGCGCGACGTCTTCGTGCGGGCACACGCCGGCGGTGGCGATGATCTCGCCGCCGAACACGCCCGCGAGCACGGGCCAGGTGACGCCCGCGACGGTGAACGCCACGAGCGCGTCGGTGGGCAGGTCGGCCAGCCGCGCCAGGCGCACGCGCAGCACTAGCGCGCCGTCGCCTCGACCCCAGGTCGAAGGCCGCGCACTAGAGCCGGCCTCGCTGGCGCGGGTCGAGGCGATCGCGCAGGCCGTCGCCGAGCAGGTTGGCGGCGAGCACGACCCAGGCGATCGCGAAGCCGGCGGCCAGCGCGTAGTGGCGGAAGCCGGGCTTCCACAGGAACGACGTGCCCTGCTCGAGCATCGCGCCCCAGGTGTGATCGATCTGGGGGCCGAGCCCGAGGAACGACAGCGACGCCTCGGCGGCGATGACGTTGCCGAAGCTGAGCGACATCTGCACCAGCAGCGGCGCGATCAGGTTGGGCGCGATGTGGTGGAAGAGGATCCGCGGCGTCGACGCGCCCAGGGCCCTGGCCGCGATGACGTAGTCGCGCTCGCGCAGGGTGAGCACCTGGCCGCGGGCGACCCGGGCGTAGCCGACCCAGCCGTTGGCGCACAGCGCGATGATGAAGATCGGCAGGCCCGGCCGCGCCACGACCGCGACGATCGCGATGTTGAGCAGGAGCCCCGGGAACGCCAGGAAGATGTCGACGACGCGCATGATCACCTCGTCGACGACGCCGCGCGCGTAGCCGGCGACCATGCCGATCGTCACGCCGATCGACGCGCTGATCGCGACCACGATCACCGACAGGATCAGCGCCTCGCGGGCGCCGTGCAGCAGCTGCGACAGCGTGTCGATGCCGCTCTTGTCGGTGCCGAGCCAATGCGCCCACGACATCGGCGCGTACATGTGATCGAGATCCATCGCGCGGGCGCCGACCGGGTACGGCGCCAGCCACGGGCCGAACAGGCCGAGCACGATGAACACCGCGACCATGATCGCGCCGACCCACACGCTCGGTGACCACTGCTTGAAGCGCACGCCGCTCACGCCCGCCGCACCCGCGGGTCGATCAGCCCGTAGGCGACGTCGACGGCGATGTTGACCAGCACGTACGAGCCGGCGATCACCAGCACGCAGCCCTGGACCACGGGGTAGTTGCGCTCGCGGATCGCCGCCAGCAAGAGCGAGCCCAGGCCCGGGCGCGCGAAGATGTTCTCGATGATGATCGACCCGGACAGCAGGCTGCCGAACTGCAAGCCGGCGACGGTCACGACCGGCATGATCGCGTTGCGCAGCGCGTGCTTCCAGACGACGACGCGCTCGGGCAGGCCCTTGGCGCGCGCGGTCCGCAGGTAGTCCTCGCCCAGCACCTCGACCATCGCCGAGCGGGTCATGCGCGCGAGCATCGCCATCAGGTGGGTGCCGATCGCGAACGCCGGCAGGATGATCGCGGCGGGGCCGATCTCGAACAGGCCCGGCAGCCAGCCGAGATCGACGAAGAACAGCAGCAGCAGCAGCGGCCCCAGGAGCATGTTCGGGATCGCGATCCCGGCCAGCGCGCCGATCGCCGCCAGCGTGTCGAACCAGGTGCCGCGCCGGAGCGCCGCGTAGATGCCGAGCGGCAGCGCCATCACGATCGCGAACGCGAGCCCGACCAGGGCCAGCGCCACGGTGTGCGGGAACGCGTCGGCGATCAGGTCGGCCACCGTCGGCTTGCCCTCGGGATCGGGGCACTGGTGGCCGAGCGTGCGGTCGGCCACCTGCCCCATGAAGTTCACGAACTGCTCGGGCAGCGACACGTCGAGGCCCATGCACTTGACGATCTTCGCGCGCTGCTCGGGCGTGGCCTCGCCGCCGGCCAGGTGATCGACCGGGTCGCCGGGGATCACGTGCAGGAACAGGAACACCAGCAGCGACACCCCGAGCATCGACAGGATGCCGAGGCCGAGGCGTCGGAGGATGAAGGCGCCCAGCGGCACGAGCGGGCCGAGCGTACGCGGCCGGCCGGGGCTTTGTCGATCGCGTCGACGCCCCGCTGTTCCCGCTGCGCAGCGCTCGGTGGCGGACCGCGCGTCCGCGGCCGGCCGGGGTTTCGTCGATCGCGTCGCCGCCTCGCTGGTCGCGCCGCGCCGCGCTCGGTGACGGACCGAGCGTACGCGGCCAGCCGGGGCGTCGTCGATCGCGTCGCCGCCTCGCTGGTCGCGCCGCGCCGCGCTCGGTGACGGACCGAGCGTCCGCGGCCAGGGGGGTTCACGCGCACCACGGCGGCGCCGTCGGCGTCGGCGTCGACGGTGCAGCGGTCGCCGGGGCGGACCCACGCGTGCAGCCCGCGGACCTCGGCCGCGACGGCCAGATCGTCGGCCCGGGCGATCGCCGCCGCCGCCGGCGTGGCCGCGCCCTCGACCACGATCGCGCCGGCCGCGCGCGCGCACGCGACCAGCGCCACCAGGCCGCCGACGCGCTCGCCGATCCAGATGCCGCCGGGCGGCAGGGCCGCGGCGTCGCTGGCCATCACGCCCAAGAGCACCAGCAGGTCCTCGACCTCGGCCGCGCGATCGAACGCCGGCGCGTGGCCGTGGGCCGCGGCCACCTTGAACGGCGCGCGCGCGTAGTCGCGGGCCACGGTCGCCAGGCCCGCCACCGTCGGCGGCGCCGCGGCGACCCGCTCGTGCAGCCGGCCGTCGAGCAGGAGCAGCTCGACCTCGGCCAGCGCCACCTGCGCGTCGGCGTCGCCGTGCTTGCGCAGGCGTCGGCGCGCGCGCTCGAGATCGGTCGGCAGGCGCGCCAGGGCCCCGGCGATGTCGAGGTCGCCGCGCTCGCCGAGCGCCGCCAGGGTCGGCAGGATCGTCGCGCGCGCGACCGCCGAGCCCGGGGCCACGGTGACGCCATCGAGCCGCGCGCCTGGGCCATCGCCGCGCGCCCGAACCGGCGCTCGACCGCGAGCGTCACCGGCGCCGCGAGCGCGGTCGCCAGCGTCACCTCGGTCGGCGTGAACCCGGTCCGGGCCCGGCGCTGCAGCACCAGCACGCCGAGCGCGCGGCCGCCACCGATCAACGGTACGCCCAGGTACGCGGGGAACTGCTCGCCCAGGCCCGGCACCAGCTTGAAGTGGCGCTCGTCGGGGCCGACCGCGACCGACACCGGGCGCAGGCACTCGGCGCACAGCCCGGTCAGGCCCTCGCCGAAGCTCAGGCGCACCGCGCCGATCGCGCCGGGCGGGAAGCCGTGGTTGCCGCGCATGACCAGGCGGTCGACGCCGTCTTCGTCCGGTTCCCGGACGTACGCGCTGACGACGTCGACCTCGGTGATCGCCGCGAGCTCGCGGCACATCGTCGTCAGCGCCTGCTCGAGCGGCGCGTCCTCGCCGGCGACCGCGATCAGCCGCAGGATGCCGTCGACCGAGCGATCACCGGCGTGGTGGATGTGGACGGTGGCCGGGCGCGAGGTCATGCCCCACCATGCCACCCCCGTGTTTCGCTGCGGTTTCCGATCGCGTCCACCGCCCCAGGCGGAGATCCTGGTCCTCAAAGCTGCCGAGGTAGGCGAGAAGGCACCACTGATCCTGGGATGTTGACCCATGCGCTGTCCCCAACGCTGAGGGCCCCAACGTTGACGGGCAGGGCAAAATCGTCAGTGATCCTAGGTATTTGCAACCAAGGGGCCGGTCCCCAACGTTGACGCGGTAGGGCAAAAACGTCAGTGATCCTGGGTATTTGCGACCCAGGAGCCGGTCCCCAAAGCTGACGCGGCAGGGCGAGACTCGCCAGTGATCCTGGGTATTTACGACCCAGGAGCCGCTCCCCAGAGTTGAAAAATAGTCAGCAAGTTTAGGTATTTACGACCCAGGAGCCGGTCCCCAACGCTGACGCGGTAGGGCGAAAACGTCAGTGATCCTGGGAATTTACGACCCAGGAGCCGCTCCCCAACGTTACCCAGGAGCCGGTCCCCAAAGCTGACGCGGCAGGGCGAAAATCGCCAGTGATCCTGGGTATTTGCGACCCAGGAGCCGGTCCCCAAAGCTCGCTCGTCGGTTCCGGAATCAACCCGGCGCGGGCGCGCAGAAGCCCGGGAGATCCGAGCCCAGGCGCTCGCCCGGCTTCGGCACTGGCTCGCCGCCGTGCGACATCATCAAGGACTCGTCGCGGCACTCGTAGCGGTCGCGACAGTCGCCCGAGCCGCTGCAGGTGCGCATGCAGTACCGGATCTCCGAGGACCGCGGCACGCACTGGCCGCGCAGCGTGCAGACCTCGTCGAGGGTGCAGTCGTCGGTGGTCAGGTCCTCGGTCGCCAGCACGCACGGCTTGTTCGTGAACGACGCCGAGTAGAACCGCACGCACACCGCCTCGTCCGGGCAGGTGTTCCAGTCGCAGCCGAGCTCGGTGCAATAGCCGCCGGGCGACTGCTGGTCGCAGATGCTGGTCTGGTCGGTGCCGTCACCGCAGTCGAGGCTCGACGAGCACTCGTCGCCGATCTCCTTGCCACAGGCGGCGGCGAGGACGAGGACGAGGACGAGACCGAGGCGGGTCATGCGGGCGCGCATCCTAGCAGGGTTGACGGTGGACACAATCGCGGACGGCCGGCTTGGCCGGCGGAGGTGCGAGGTTGGACTGCGGGGCCGCCCAGGTGGTTGCCCCGGCCCAGCCGCTGCCGTAAGTACGCGGCATGCGAGCCGTCATCCAGCGCTGCCGGCGCGCGTCTGTGACCGTGGCCGGCGCGGTCGTGGGTGAGATCGGTCACGGGCTGGTGGTGCTGCTGGGGGCGGGCAAGGGCGACGGCGACGACGACCTCGGCTACGTGGTCGACAAGCTGGTCAACCTGCGGATCTTCGCCGACGACGACGGCAAGATGAACCGGTCGGTGCTCGACGTGGCCGGCGGGGTGCTGATGATCTCGCAGTTCACGCTCTACGCCGACGTGCGCAAGGGGCGGCGGCCAGCGTTCCTCGACGCGCTCGACCCGGGTCCAGCCGAGGCGCTGTACGAGCGGGCGGTGGCGGCGGTGCGCAGCGCCGGCGTCGCGCAGGTCGCGACCGGCGTGTTCCGAGCCGACATGCAGGTCGAGCTGGTCAACGACGGACCGGTCACGATCATGATCGACTCGCGCCGGCAGTTCTGACCGCGCGCGGGGATCCCGAGCCCCTTGGCCGGGGGGCGTGTCCCACGCGCGCCCGCGCGGACCCGCGCAGGTTTCTGAAACCCCGGCGGGCGGCGTGTGTCCCACCGGCGATGAGGCTCCTCGCGATCGCCGCGCTCGCGGCCGGGTGCGCCACCGGCGCGCGTGGGCCGGGGCGGGCGCGCGCCGGCGACGACCTGCCACCGCCGGGCGCCCGGATCGCCGCCGAGGGGACCGCGTCGGGCCTGGTCGCGGGCTCCGCCGGCGACGGCGTCGGCGAGGTCTGGCGGTCGCCGGCGGTGATCGAGCGCAAGCGGGAGATGCTGCGGGCGGCCATCGAGCTGTCCGACGGGCGCGATCGCCTCGAGCTGCGGATCCAGCTGTTCGAGCTGCTGGTCGACCCCTCGGCCGGTGACCGCGGCGCCGAGGCCCTGGCGCTGGGCGCCGCGCTGCTGGCGGAGCCGGGCTTCGCGGCCGTCGCGACCGCCGATCAGGTGCTGGCCGAGTACGCCGAGGCGTTGCGGCGGGGCCAGCGCGCGGGCGATGTGCCGGCGATCTGGCGGCGCTTGATCCGCGACTACCCGAGGTCGCGCTGGGCCGGCACCGCCTCGGTCGCGCTCGGCGACGACGCGTTCGCGGCGAACGATCTGACCACGGCGGGCGCGATGTACGAGCGCGCGCTGGGCGATCCGCTGGTCGGCGCGTACGCGCGCTACAAGCGGGCCTGGGTCGCCTGGAACCGCGGCGACCTCGAGGCGGCGCTCGCCGACTTCGTCGAGGTCGCGCGGGTCGGTCGGGAGCCGCTGCGCCGGGAGGCGCTCAAGGACGTCGTGCGCGCGTTCGCGGAGGTCGGGTCGCCGGCGCAGGCCGAGGCGTTCTTCCGCGCGCTCGATCGCGCCGGGACCCCGACGATGCTGCTGCGCCTCGCCGCGCACTACGCCGACGTCGGCAAGGACCGCGACGCCGCGGCGACCTACGCCCTGGCGCAGCCGCAGCTCGACGACGCCGGCGCGTGTCGCGCGCAGGTCGGCCTGGCCGCCGCGGTCTGGCGGAGCGGGGATCGCGCGCAGGCCACCGCCGCGCTCGCCGCGCTCCAGTGGCGGCGGGTCGACCCCGCCTGCGCCGACGAGGCCGCGGCCCTGGCCAAGACGGTCGCGCAGGTCCTCACGCGCGAGGTGCGCGCGCTGCGGAGCGATCCCACCGACGCGATCGCGGCGTGGATCGTCGTCCGGACCCTGGCGCCGGCAGGCCCGCGCCGGCGCGACGCGGCCACGGCCGCCGCGACCCTCGCGCACGAGCACGCCACCGCGGCCGCCACCGCCCTCGCGTGGGCCGCGGCCGCCGACGCGTCCTACGAGGCCGCGGTGGCGGGCGACGCGGCGGCCGGCGACGCGGCCCTCGACGCCTGGCGTCAGGCGGTCGCGCTCGATCCCGCGCTGGCCGGACGGGCCGCGGCCGGGCGGGCGTTGCTCGAGCGGCAGCGGGCGCGACCGCGCGCGGGCGCGACAGGCGAAACGCGGTAGTGTCTGCGCCGATGCGCGCCCGCTGGTTCGTCGTTGTGCTCTCGATCGCGGCCTGCGGTGGCGGCCAGGTCACCAACCCTGGCCTGGTGGTGCCGACCGGCGGCAAGGTCGAGGCCGACTACCTCGAGATCGAGCCCACGGCGCCGTTCGCGAAGCTGTTCGTCAAGGGCGCGCGCTGGCAGTTCCCGCTCGCGGGCTGGACCGGCAAGGGGCCGGCGCCGGTCATCACCTGCGAGGTCGGCGCGCAGCGCGCGTTCGAGAGCGCGCGCCTGGGCTTCCTCACGTGCACGCCCGATCGCGAGCTAGGCCCGATCAGCGGCGGGCTGCCGCGGTTCGGCGTGATCGCGACCGCCAAGGGCCTGTGGTTCACCGAGCACCTCACGGTGGTCACGCCGCTGCCCGACGACGAGGCCGGCGCGCTGGCGTGGACCGTCGCCGAGCCGATGCGCCTGGGGACCGCGCCGGCGCCGGTCACCTACGAGGCCCACGCCGAGGCCACCGACACGCTGCCGGCGATCGCCGGCGGCATCGAGGCGTTCGCGCTCGGCGACGCCGGCACCTGGTGCCTCGCCACCGAGAACGCCGCCGAGGCCGACGCCGCGCGCACCGTGCTGTGCGTGCGCGCTGACGCGGGCATCGTCGGCGGCGGCGTCGCCACCGCGTCGCAGGGCATCGTCACCTCGGCGCTGACGTTCGGCGAGGCGCCGCCGCCGCCGGTGTCGCAGCCGTTCGCGACGCGCCTCGACGTCAACGTCGAGACCGTCAAGCTCGACGCGCCGGGCAGGGGCAAGCGCGCGCCGCTGGTGCTGACCGCCGCCGTCGACAGCGCGCAGCCGATCGCCTACGAGATGTCGGGCCGCGCCGTGTCCGACGACGGCACCGGCAAGCGGGTCGAGGCCGATCAGCCGACGCTGACGCTGCGCGGCGCCGCCAGGTGGTCGCGATCGAGCTCAGGCGGTCACGGTGATCGTCCGGTCCAAGCTGGTCAGCCGCAAGGGCGCGGTCGCGGTGATCTCGTCGGAGACCGCGATCGCGCCGATCGCCCAGGCCATCGCCGGCGGCACCGCGCGGCTCGAGGCCAAGGGCACGGTCACCACCGTCTACACCGCCGGCCGCCTGCTGCCGACGCGCGCCGCGGAGCTGCACCTGATCGCCACGGTCGAGCCCACGCCCGGCGTCGCCAACCCGGCGCGGCGCGAGCGCCACGAGCTGCACATGCGCACGCGCGTGCTGCCGCGCTGATCGATCGCGCGGAGCGGTCGTGCGGACCGGTCGCGTCGGCGCGCACGCACCTGGGCGCGGCCGACGTCGCGCCGCGCCACGGCCCCGCCCGAGGCGTGGCTTTACCCCGCCCGGGGCTCGTGCCAGAGTCACGCACGTGCCGATGTCGAACCAGAACCACGACGCGAGCGTCCGCGGTGCCGTCGGGGCGGCGCCATGAGCGGCTACGACCTCGGCAGCGGGTTCATCGTCCCGGGCGCCGCCGCCGACGCGGCCGCCGCGGTGTCGTACCTGCGCTCGCCGCTGGCGATCCGGGTCCGCGCGACCAACGTCCTCGAGGCCGGCCTGCTCGGTGAGCTCCGCCACTTCCGCGTCGATCGCGGGCGGATCGAGGCCGTCGCTGATCGAGTGATCGCGGTGACGCGCGCCAACCATCCGACCCTGCGCATCCCGGCCCACGGGCGCCTGGTGCGGTTCCGGGCCGGTAACCTCGATCGCGTCGCCGCGATGGTCGAGGCCGCGGGCGCCGGCGCGATCGCCGCCGAGGCGCTGATCGATCTGATCGTCGTCAGCGTCTTGCTCGACGCCGACGCCGGCGACGCGTGGCGCTACCGCGAGGACGCCACCGGCGAGCTCCTGGCGCGGGCGGAGGGCGTCGCGGTCGCCAGCCTGCGCGCGTTCGAGGCCGGCCTGTTCTCGGCCGACGCGCTCTTGCCGCTCCGCGTCGACGCGGCGGCGCTGCGCGGCCTCGACGACGACGACCTCGCGCGCGCGCTCCAGGCCGGCCCCGACAACCCGCTGGTGGGGCTGGCCGGCCGCGCCGGCCTCCTGCGACGGCTGGGCGAGGTCATCGACGACAACCCCGCCATGTTCCCGAACGGCCGCCCGAGCGGGCTGCTCACGTCGATCCGCGCCCGCGGGCCCGAGGTCCGCGCCGCCGATCTGCTCGGCGATCTCCTCGAGGGCCTCGGCCCGATCTGGCCCGGCCGCATCGAGCTCGGTGGCGTCAACCTCGGCGACTGCTGGCGTCACCCGCCGCCGGCGGCGCCGGCATGTCGAGCGGCCTGGTGCCGTTCCACAAGCTGTCGCAGTGGCTCGCCTACTCGCTGTTCGAGCCGTTCGAGCTGGGCGGCGTCAAGGTCGTGCAGCACGGCGCCATGACCGGCCTGCCCGAGCACCGCAACGGCGGCCTGCTGCTCGACCTCGGCGTGCTCGTCCCGCGCTACGACGCCATCACCCAGGGCACCCGCTACCGCGTCGACGACGAGGTCGTCGTCGAGTGGCGCGCGCTCACCGTCGCGCTGCTCGACTGGGTCGCCGACGCGGTCCGCGAGCGCCTGCAGGTCTCGCCCGATCAGATGCCGCTGGCCAGCGTCCTCGAGGGCGGCACCTGGTACGCCGGGCGCCAGGTCGCGCGCGAGCGCCGCGCCGGCGGCGGCTCGCCCATCGCCGTCGACAGCGACGGCACCGTGTTCTGACCGCGCCGCGGACGCGGCCGAGCGTTCGGGCGGCGGCACCGCTCGGCGTACGCCGGGCGGCGGGTCCAGCCAGCGCCGGCGCGCGCCGGCGGCGGCTCGCCCATCGCCGGCGACAGTCGACGGCACCGGTTCATGGCCTGCACGCTCGACCTCGCGATGCAGGAGCCGTGACCGCTTGCTCTTCTTCGATCGCGCCACCTGCCGCCGGTCGGTCCGCGACCGCTGCGCCGATGGCGCCGCGTGCGGTGGCGCCCGACGCCGGCCCGCCGCGGCCGACGAAGGCGTAGACTGGGGAGGTGGCCGATCGGGACTCCACCGAGCCCGCCCCAGGCACGTCACCGTTCTCGACCGCGCAGGTCGACGCGGCCGTCGATCAGTTGCGCGACGGC
Source organism: Myxococcales bacterium (assembly GCA_016717005.1). Lineage (NCBI taxonomy): Bacteria > Pseudomonadati > Myxococcota > Myxococcia > Myxococcales > Myxococcales bacterium. The sequence continues at coordinate 1,254,982 of JADJUF010000037.1, forward strand.
GACGCGACGGCGACCGCGACGATGACCTCGCCGCCGCCGGGCCCGCGCCGACGTCGGCTGCCGCGGATGGATCGCGGCACGGTGATCGGCCGCTACGTCGTGATCGATCTGCTGGGCCAGGGCGGGATGGGCGACGTCTACGCCGCCTACGATCCCGAGCTCGATCGTCGGGTCGCGCTGAAGCTGGTGCGCGACCTCACCGGGCAGGGCCGCGAGCGGTTGATCGCCGAGGCCAAGGCCATGGCCCGCGTGTCGCACCCCAACGTGTGCGCGGTCCACGACGCCGGCCGCTTCGCCGAGGGCGTCTTCATCGCCATGGAGCTGGTCGACGGTCAGACCCTCACCGAATGGCGACGCACGCCGCGCAGCTGGCGCGAGATCGTGACGGTGTTCGCCGCCGCAGGCGCTGGGCTGTGCGCCGCCCACGCCGCCGGCATCGTCCACCGCGACTTCGCCGGGCAACGTCATGATCGCCCGCGACGGGCGCGTGCGCGTGCTCGACTTCGGCGTGGCCCGGGTCGGCGCGATGGTCGTGGCGCCAGACCCCGCGACGCCCGGCAGCGAGCCCGACCCCGACGCGGACGCCAGCCCGCGGATCCTCGCCAGCCGGGCCATGGGCACGCCGTCGTACATGGCGCCCGAGCAGCGGCGTCCCGGCGTCCACGACGCCCGCGTCGATCAGTACGCGTTCGCGGTGGCGCTGTACGAGGCGCTGTACGGCCTGAGCGGCCGTTCGCCGGCGACCACGCCGACGAGATCGCGGACAACGCGCTCGCCTACCGGGTGCGGCCGCCGCCGCGTGAGCGCGACGTGCCGGCGTGGCTCCGGCGGCCGCTGCTCAGGCGCTGCAACCCGAGCCCGGCGATCGCTTCCCGGCGCTGCAGGCGCTGCTGGTCGAGGTGGCCCGCGACCCGGCGCTGCGGCGGCGACGCGCGCGCTGGGCGCCGTGGTGGTTGGGCTCCGGCGCGCTCGCGCTGGTCCGCCTGACCCGCCGCGCCGCCCCGGTGCCGCCGTCTGCCGCGGCAATCGACGCGCCGCGCTGGAGCTGTGGACCGACGCGGCGCGGGCGCCGGGTGGCGACGGCGTTCCGCGCCACCGGGCGGCCCGCCGTCGACGGCTGGACCGCCCGGGTCGCCGACGAGCTGCAGCGCCGCGCCCGCGCGCTGGGCGCGAGCCGGGTCGCGGCGTGCGAGGCGTCGAGCGTGCGCCACGAGCAGTCGCCCGAGCTGCTCGATCGCCGGATGACGTGCCTCGACCGGCGCGGCGCCGAGCTGGCGGCGCTGGTGGCGCGGCTGGGCGGCGCCCGACGCGGCGTTGATGGATCGCGCTCGACGCCGTCGCGCGCCTGCCGCCGATCGACGCCTGCGCCGACGCCGAGGCGCTGGTGTCGGCGGTGCCGCGGCCGACCGACCCGGCGCGCCAGCGCGATCTGGCGAAGCCGCCGGGCCGCGGGGTGGCCGCGGCCCGCGCCGGAGCTGCGCCGCCGACGCCCGCCACACCCGCGCGCTGGCGCGCGCCGGCGTCGAGCTCGCCGAACGCGCGGGCTGGAGCGTGCTGGTCGCCGAGGCCCCTGGTCACCGACGTCGATGCCGCGCTGATCGCCGGCGACTACGCCGGCCTCGACGACGAGGTGTTCCGCGCCGCGCGGCTCGCGACCGAGGCCCGCGCCGAGCCCGCCGCGGCCGCGGCGTGGATCGCCGGCGTCAGGGTGCGCTGGCGGCGCTGGGGCGGCCGCAGGAGGCGCTGGCGATCGCGCCCCGCCGACGCCGCGCTGGCGCGGCGGACCGGCCAGGCCGCAGCCGGCGGCGCTGCTCGAGGCCGAGGCCGCGGCGCTCGAGGCCACCGGCGACTTCGCCGCCGCGATGGCGCGCGACGATCAGGCCTCGCGCTGCGCACCGCCGCCACTGGCGCCGACGCCCCACTGCCGGTGGGTGACGTGCTCAACCACCTAAGGCGACCCTGGCCTCGCGGCAAGGCGACCACGCCGGCGCCGAGGGCTGCATCGCCGCGTGCTCGCGCTGCGCACGCGCCTGCTCGGCGCCGACCATCCCGACGTCGCGTCCTCCTCGACAACCCTCGGGCGGTCATCTGCCACCAGGGCCGGTTCTCGACGAGGCCGCCGCGCGCTCACCAGCAGGCGTTGCGCGTGCGGCTGGCCACGCTCGGACCCGATCACGAGGACGTCGGCACCTCGCTCAACAACCTCGGCGGCGTCTACCTCGATCGCGGCGAGCTGGCGGCGCCGCCGAAGATCACTTCGCCGGGCCCTCGCCACCTGGGCGCGCGTGTTCGGTCAAGAGCACCCGGCGCTGGCCATCCCGCTCGGCAACCTCGGCGACGTCGCGCTGGCGCGCGGCGACGACGCGCACGCGCTCGACCTGTGCCGCCGCGCCTACGCCGTCGAGCGAAGGCCTCCGGCGCGCTCGCCTCGCCCGAGCTCGCCTACAGCCCTACCTGCGAGGGCGAGGCGCTCACCGCCGCCGGGCAGCCGCCGCCGCGATCGACGTCCTCGCGCGCGCCTCGAGCTGCGCGAGGCCGCCGCCGTCGACGCCGCCGAGCTCGCGCACCGCCTCGCGCTGGCGATCGCGCTCGACGCGCGCGCGGCCTCGATCGCCCGCGGTCGTGCGGCTCGCCCAAGCCGCCCGCGACGCGTTCACCGGTCCGCCGCGGCGCTGCGGCGCGCGCGGCCGAGGCGCTGGTGCGGGACGGTGAGTCGACCCGCCGCATCCCGGATCGAGCGCGCGCGCCCTCGGCGGCACCGCCGGCACCGGCGCGCCATCGAGCGGACCCGCGTAGAGCGACCGCCACCCTCCCTGCGGGCGCGAGCGCGGACGCCGTCCACGCGCGGCGGCTCGGGCGTCATGACCGTGGCCGCGCTCGCCGCTCGCTCCTCGACGCGGCCGAACACACCGCGCGCGCGTACCTCGGCCGCCCCGACAGCGCGCTGGCGCACCACTACCTGGCCCGGGTCCTCACCGCCCCGCGGCGACGTCGGTGGCCGCGCGCGGCTCCGCGCCTGGCCTCCAATTTGCCGCACCCGGAAGGCGCCTACGCCGCCCGCCTGTCGTCCACCACCGCCGAGTCCTCGCCGTTCCGCTGACCGCGCGTACGTGCCTGCGGCGGCGGGCGCCGAGCGCCGCCGTCGTGCACCTGGATCTCGATCGCCACCTCTCCGCGCGCGACGCGCGCACCGATGCGCCACGTCATCGCGCGCGCGCAAGGCAGGCGACTATCTCCGAGCGTCGCGTGTCGGATAGCTAATGATCTTGAATTGTTGGGAGGGCTCGCCGGGTCTTGGTCGGATCTCGGGGGGGGAGATTATGGAGCACCATCAGATCGTGGTACCGACGGGTGGTGCGCCGCATCCCCGCGTTCAAGCGCGACGGAGCGGACGGCTTGAGCGCGCCGAACCACCCGACCCAGCCCGGCCGCCCGACGATTCGCGCCCGACCGCGTGGCCGGCGCAGCCGATCGCCTTCGCGGCGGCCGTCGTCCAGCGTAGCTACCAGCTGTGGCTGCTGACCAAGGCGCGGTTCAGCCCGACCGAGCGGCAGCGCCTGTTCAGCCTGACGATCCTGATCGGCGGCGTGTGCGGCCTGGTCGCTGGTGGCGTTTCACCGCATCCGCTGGGTCGAGTCGTCACGATCGAGCCGGCGTTCGAGGCCAACGGCGACATCTGGATCGCGTGGGCGATCGCGGTGCCGACGCTCGGCGCGGTGTCGGTGATGCTCTGCCACCTGCCGGGCGCGCGCGGCAGCGGCGTGCCCTAGGTCAAGGTCGCCTTACGCCAGCGGAACGGTCATGAAGCTGCGTTTGAAGCTGCGCGACTCAGTCACAACAGTTCGTGATCGGCACGATCCAGATCGGCACCGGCTCGTCGCTCGGGCGCGAGG